>NZ_JBFUEY010000007.1:0-323818 GCF_056403715.1 Mesorhizobium sp. P2_F5
CTCTTCCGCGATCGTCTCGTCGCCGCCGGCAAACCCAAGATCGTCGCCGTCGTCGCAACAATGCGAAAGCTGCTCACAATCCTCAACGCAATGATCCGGGACCAAAAACCATGGCAAACCGCTTGACTGACAAGACAGTCGCTCTCCCCTTGTGGGAGAAGGTGGCCTCGCGAAGCGAGGTCGGATGAGGGGTGTTCCAGGGAACGCCAACGCCTCATTCCTTCCAGCACCCCTCAACCGTCTCGGCGCTGCGCGCCGATCCACCTTCTCCCACAGGGGGAGAAGGAAAAAGGTGCTACACCAGCGGCTTCAGCGCCACCCACAGCGATCCGCCGATCAGGCCGATGAAGATCAGCCAGCCGACCTGGTTGTTCGATTTGAACAACCGCAGGCACTGGTCGGGATCGTTGATATCCAGAACCGCTATCTGCCGCGCCATATGGGCGCCGGCGGCGATCAGCCCGGCCAGCGCCACCACCGGCGCCTGCGCCGAGGCGAAGGCAATGGCAAAGCAGGCCAGCGTGCCGCCATAAAGCCCGACCAGCCAGGTCTTGGTGTTGTCGCCGAACAGCCGCGCCGTCGAACGCACGCCGACAATGGCGTCGTCTTCCTTGTCCTGATGCGCATAGATCGTGTCGTAGCCGATCACCCACAGGATCGAGCCGATATAGAGCATGATGGCGGGGCCATCGAGATCGCCGAACTCCACCGCCCAGCCCATCAGCGCGCCCCAGGAGAAAGCCAGCCCAAGCACGAATTGCGGCCAGTTGGTGAAGCGCTTCATGAAGGGGTAGACGGCAACGATGACCAGCGAGACGATGCCGAGCGGAATAGCGAAGTCGTTGAACTGCAACAGCACGACAAGGCCCAGCAACGCCTGGATGACCAGAAACGCCCAGGCCTGGCGGCGCGTCACCTTCCCGGCCGGCAGCGGCCGCGACCGTGTACGTTCGACCTTGTTGTCGATGTCCTGATCGACCAGATCGTTATAGGTGCAGCCGGCGCCACGCATGGCGACGGCGCCGACAAAGAACAGGGCCAGGAACCACGGCGACGGGAGCAATGTGAGCAGCGGGTCGCTTGCGCGCGGATAGGCGCTGGCCGCCAGTGCCGCCGACCACCAGCAAGGCCACAGCAGCAATTGCCAGCCGATAGGCCGGTCCCAGCGGGCAAGCTGCGCGTAGGGCCACAGCCAGCGCGGCAATATCTTGTAGACCCAATGGCCGCTCGGCGCGTCGGCGACACGGCCCTGGGCCGCTTTCGACTGGATGGTTTCCATCGTGCTGGAGTGGCAGTAGCGGCGAGCGCCGTCAAGCGGCCGCATTGTCGCTCAGGCGGTGAAAACATCGTGGCTGGCAAACCATTCCTTCGCCACCTCGATGAAGGCCAGCGCCGCCTTCGACAGCCTCTGCCTTGTGTCATGGGTGAGGATGATGCGCTGCATCGGCAGCGGATCGGACAGCGGCTTGCAGACCAGCGGCAGGCCGTCATAACTCCTGTCGCCATAGGGCCTGGTGTAACTCACCGCGACGCCGAAGCCGTTGGCGACCATGCTGCGCTGCAGTTCGAATGAACTCGTCGTCGACTGCGAGACCGGCGACAGGCCGCGGCTGAGGAAAAGGTCCAGCATATGCTGCCAGCTGTGCGGCTGGTCGGTGGTAACAAGCGGATGGGTCGCCAGCTCCGCCAGGCTGACGCTGGCCTGGCTGGCCAGCGCGTGGCATTGCGGCAGCAGCGCGTGCGGCCGCAACTCATGCAGCAGGATGCGGGCGAAGTGCGAGGGCAGGCCGAGATCGTAGGTCAGGCCGAGATCGATGGCGGAATCGCCGAGCCGCCGGCCCAGTGTCTCGAAAGTCTCGTCGCGCACGACCACAGTGACCGCCGGGCAGCGGTGCGAAAAGGCGCGGATCAGCGCCGGCGCGAAATAGGGGGCCAGATCTTCGAAACAGCCGAGCACCAGTTCGCCACCGACATCGGCGTCACGCGTGCCGAGCCCAACCAGTTCGTCCGCTTCGGCCAGCACCTGCTTTGCCTTGGCCACCGCGCCGCGGCCGAACGAGGTCAGCGCGATGCCGCTGCCACGCTGGCGCACGAACAGCTTCTGGCCGAGCGTCGCTTCGACATTGTCGATCGCCACCGAGATCGACGGCTGTGAGACGTTCAGCATCCGGGCGGCCGCGGTAACGCTGCCATGCCGGGCGACGGCAACGAGGTAACGCAATTGGGTGAGAGTCAGGTTCATAGGCCAAAGCTATAAGAGAGATGAGAAGTTATTATTTTACGCGATATGCGGCGGCTGCGATAGTCGGCCATCGAAACAGGGGAGACATGAGATGGCCGCCAGACATATCGATGCTGCAGCGATTGCCGATTACCAGCGCGACGGCGCCGTCTGCGTACGTGGGGTGTTCAAGGATTGGGTCGGCACCATCGCCGCCGGCATCGAGCGCAACATGCAAAACCGCAGCGCCACGGCATCCGATATCGCCAACGGCAAGGGCAGCTTCTTCGACGATTACTGCAACTGGGAGCGCATTCCCGAATTCGTCGACGTGGTGCGCAACTCGCCGGCCGCCGAACTGGCCGCGGCCGCGATGCAATCGCGCAGCGCCCAGTTCTTCCACGACCATGTGCTGGTCAAGGAGCCCGGCACGCAGAAGCCGACGCCCTGGCACCAGGACATCCCGTACTATTTCGTCGATGGCAGCCAGACCGTCAGCTTCTGGATCCCGATCGATCCGGTCAAGGAAGCGACGCTGCGGCTGATCGCCGGCTCGCACAAATGGGACAAGATGATCCTGCCGGTGCGCTGGCTCGACGACAGCAATTTCTATGCCGGCGAGGGTGATTATCTGCCGGTGCCTGATCCCGACAAGGACCCATCGCTGAAGGTGCTGGAATGGGAGATGGAGCCGGGTGACGCCATCCTGTTCGACTTCCGGACCGCACATGGCGCGCGCGGCAATCCGACGGCGGCACGGCGCCGGGCGCTGTCGCTGCGCTGGGTCGGCGACGACGCTCGCTATGTCGAGCGCCCCGGCCGCACCTCGCCGCCCTATCCCGGCCATGACATGAAGCCCGGCCAGAAATTGCGCGAGGACTGGTTCCCGGTCGTCTTCCAGAGTTGAGCGGCTCACTTCGGTTGCCGGTGCGCGCGACGTGCGCAACCGGCATAGTGCAAGGTAAAGCTCTTGACCCGCGCCGCCCGGCGCAATAGCGCAGTCCCTGTCGTGAAATGACAAGGGACATTGGCATGCGCGTTTTGTTGATCGGCTCCGGCGGCCGCGAACATGCCCTGGCCTGGAAGCTCTCGGCCTCGCCGCTTTTGACCAAGCTCTACGCCGCGCCCGGCAATCCGGGTATCGCCCGCGAGGCCGAACTGGTCAAGCTCGACATCGCCGACCATGCTGCTGTGGCTAGCTTCTGCAAGGACAATAAGATCGACCTCGTCGTTGTCGGGCCGGAAGGGCCGCTGGTCGCCGGCATTGCCGACGATCTGCGCGATCAGGGCATCCGCGTCTTCGGCCCGTCGAAACGGGCGGCAAGGCTCGAAGGCTCGAAAGGCTTCACCAAGGACCTCTGCGCGAAATACAACATCCCGACTGCCGCCTATGGCCGCTTTACCGATCTGACCGCCGCCAAGGCCTATGTCGACAAGGTCGGCGCGCCGATCGTCATCAAGGCCGACGGGCTCGCCGCCGGCAAGGGCGTCACCATCGCCATGACGCTGGACGAGGCGCGCGCCGCGCTCGATGCCTGTTTCGACGGCGCCTTTGGCGACGCCGGCGCCGAGGTCGTGGTCGAAGAATTCATGACGGGCGAGGAGGCAAGTTTCTTCTGCCTGTGCGACGGCACCACGGCACTTCCCTTCGGCACCGCGCAGGACCACAAGCGCGTCGGCGACGGCGACACCGGCCCCAACACCGGCGGCATGGGCGCCTATTCGCCAGCGCCGGTGATGAGCCCTGAGATGGTCGAGCGCACCATGCGCGAGATCGTCGAGCCGACCATGCGCGGCATGGCCGAGCTTGGCGCGCCGTTCGCCGGCATTCTGTTCGCCGGGCTGATGATCACCGACAAGGGGCCGAAGCTGATCGAATACAACACCCGCTTCGGCGACCCTGAATGCCAGGTGCTGATGATGCGGCTGAAGGACGATCTGCTCGTGCTGCTCAACGCAGCCGTCGATGGCCAGTTGGCGCACAGCTCGGTGCGCTGGCGCGACGAGGCAGCGCTCACCGTGGTGATGGCGGCGCCAGGCTATCCCGGCACGCCGGAAAAGGGCTCGGTCATTCGTGGCCTCGACGAAGCCGCTGGCGATGGCGTTGAGATTTTCCATGCCGGCACCGCCATCAATGGCGGCGCGCTGGTCGCCAATGGCGGCCGCGTGCTCAACGTCACCGCGTCAGGCAAGACGGTCGGCGAAGCGCAAAGCCGCGCCTACGCCGCCCTCGACCGCATCGACTGGCCGCAAGGCTTTTGCCGTCGCGACATAGGCTGGCAGGCAGTGGCGCGCGAAAAGGCCGGCGCGGTCGGGTAATATCGGCAGGCTTCAGCGCTCGCGAACCAGTTCCGTCGAGGCCGTACTGACCGGATCGGCGGCCTGCGAAAAGGCGGCCTCAAGCAGAGCGTCTGAACGATACGTGGTCCGCTTCCAGGCGACATACTCGGCAATGCCGAAGCGCGCGCGGCGCGGCACAGTCTTGACCACCGGCATGCGGAAAGCAGCGCGAAATGTCTGCCAACGCGCGCCGAGCACCGTCACCATTTCCTCGACCGTCGGTGGCGTCGCCACATCGGCATAGGTGATGGTGACTTTGCCGGCCAGCCCCGCCTCGCGTGAGACCGGCACCGGGATCGAGGCGAGGTAGTCGGCCGGCACGTCGATCAGGCCGCCGAATGGCCATTGCTGGCGCAGGGTGGCTGCATCCATCGGCGCGACGTTGACATCGATGTCGTTGGGCGTGCCGGCGACGCGGTACGGACAGCGCAGGCGGCCGCAATTGGCCTGCGCCGAAAACTGCCACAGCGCATAGCCCTGCCAGTTGCCCATCGGAAAATGCAC
The DNA here is from genome assembly GCF_056403715.1 of Mesorhizobium sp. P2_F5. Lineage (NCBI taxonomy): Bacteria > Pseudomonadati > Pseudomonadota > Alphaproteobacteria > Hyphomicrobiales > Phyllobacteriaceae > Mesorhizobium > Mesorhizobium sp. P2_F5. The sequence goes on from NZ_JBFUEY010000007.1 coordinate 5,066, forward strand.
GTCGATGTCGGGCTTGTAGCGTGCATACCAGAGCGGCAGCTGCGACAACAGCCGATATTGATAGCGGTTGTCGGCGATGAACTGGGCGGTCTTGCCGTTGCTGTAGAGTATCGGGAATCGGCCGAGCCGCCGGTGCACCTGGCGCACGAATTCCTCGGCATCCTCCAGCGACATCCATTGCGAGGGGTCATTGCCTTCGAGGTCGAGGGCCAAGAGATCGTCCGGCGCCGGTTCGGCGAAATCGATGAAATTGTTGGCCTGCTCGACCGGATTGCCGGGGCGGGCAAGATGATAGGCGCCCCATTTCAGCCCGAGCGCCTTGGCCACCACCTTACGCGTCTGGAACAGTTCGCGCGTCACCGCATAGCGTTTCCACAGCGTCTTGCAGAGTTTGACCGTGGTTTCGTCGCCATAGCAGAAATAGGGCGGTGGCAGCCCGTCCGAGGCCTTGTTGATGAAGCCGACAACGCGCTTGTCGGTGGCAAGCTGCGCCCAGTTGATGGAATTGTATTCGTAGGCATCGACGACAAGCGCGCGGTCGCCATCCCGCCAAGGCTCCGAGAAATCGGAAGCTTTTGCCGCCGATATCAGCGCCATCATCGCCGCGAGAGCGATCGCTGAGCGGCGAAGAAGATGCGCCGGCGTTTTCAAACAGGGGATCCCCGCTGACCAAACACCGATGGTGAACTGCTATGGTTAAGGAAATGCTTTCGGGGTGACTGGCGAAAGCCGGCGTGAAATCCGATCTCCCCCCTCGTGGGGGAGATGTCCGGCAGGACAGAGGAGGGCGCTGTCCCTCTGACCTCTCAATCGATCGCAGTTGCGGCTTGTCCCCGATTGGTTGGGAAGTGAACAAGGTTGGCGTTCCTTCACGCCCCCCTCTGCCCCGCCGGGCATCTCCCCCACGAGGGGGGAGATTGCCAGTTCCTTCGTCACCGCCGCGTAACGGTCTGCACCTCGAGCGGATCAGGCGCCGGCGCTTGCGGCAGCGTGCCTTCAGCGGCGCGCTTGCGGTAATGGGCGAGCGAGCATTGCGGCGAGCACAATATGCCGCGATCGGTCCAGTAGGCGGGGCCTCTTTCGAGCTCGCCATGATAATACCAGAAGCCGCTTGCCTGATACGGCAGACCGCATTCGATGCAACGGTATGTCTCGGGTCTGGCAAGCATGGCAGGTTCCGGTTTGCTTCGGCGCCGGGCGTCGGCTCTGCCGAAGTCTAACGCGACCGGAAAAGATTGCAAAATCCGCGTGACAAAGTTTGACGTTTACGTAAAAAGAAAGCCGGAGGCGGCCCAAAGGCGGATGGTTTTGCGTCAGCCCTGGTTCTAGGATCGAAGGGGCCAGCAGCGGAGGAGAAAGCGGCATGTACAAGGCGCCTGTCGACGACATTTCGTTCACGCTGAAGCATGTTGCCGGCCTCAAACCGGCGCTCGATGGCGGTGCGTTTGGCGATCTCGGCGAGGACCTTGTCGATGCCATCCTGTCCGAGGCCGGCCGCTTCGCCAGCGAGGAGGTGGCGCCGCTCTACAAGATCGGTGACGAGCACGGCGCGGTGCTGAAGGATGCCACTGTGACCACGCCGCCCGGGTGGAAGGCGCTGTACCGCAGCTGGATCGACGGCGGCTGGAATGCGCTGTCGGGACCGGAAGAATTCGGCGGCCAGGGCCTGCCGACCATGCTCGGCGTTGCCGCGCTCGAAATGTGGAACTCCGCCGCCATGGCCTTCGGCATCGGCCCGACGCTGACCATGGGCGCGGTCGAAGCACTCGACAAACATGCCTCCGAGGCGCTCAAAGCAAAGTATCTGGCGAAGCTCGTTTCCGGCGAGTGGATGGGGACGATGAACCTGACCGAGTCGCAGGCCGGCTCCGATCTCGCTGCCTTGCGCAGCCGCGCGGAACCTGCCGGCGACGGCACCTACCGCATCTTCGGCCAAAAAATCTTCATCACCTATGGTGAGCACGATTTCACCGACAACATCGTCCATCTCGTGCTGGCGCGGCTGCCAGACGCGCCGGCCGGCACGCGCGGCATTTCGCTGTTCCTGGTGCCGAAATTCCTGGTCAATGATGACGGCTCGCTCGGCGCCCGCAACGACGTCTTCTGTTCGGGCCTCGAGCACAAGCTCGGCATCCACGCCTCGCCGACCTGCACCATGATCTATGGCGACGGTTTTGGAGGCGCCACGCCCGGCGCTATCGGCTGGCTGATCGGCGAGGAGAACAAGGGGCTCGCCTGCATGTTCACCATGATGAACAATGCCCGGCTTTGCGTCGGCATGCAGGGCGTGGCGGTGGCTGAAGCCGCGACGCAGAAGGCGATCGCCTATGCCAATGAGCGCCGCCAGGGCAAGGCATCGGATTACACAGGTGCCGGCATGGCGCCGATCGTCCATCACCCCGACGTGCAGCGCAACCTCCTGACCATGAAGGCGCTGACCCAGATAGCCCGCGCCATCTCCTACTCCTGCGCGCACGCCATCGACCTCGCGCGTGTCTCGACAGGCGAGGAAGCAGCGCATTGGCGCGATCGCGCCAATCTCCTGACGCCGCTGGCCAAGGCCTTCTCCACCGATGTCGGCGTCGACGTCGCTTCGCTCGGCGTCCAGGTGCATGGTGGCATGGGCTTCATCGAGGAGACCGGCGCTGCAGCGCTCTATCGCGATGCCCGCATCGCGCCGATCTATGAAGGCACCAACGGCATCCAGGCCATCGACCTGGTGGTCCGCAAGTTGCCGCTTGGCGGCGGCGAGCATGTGCATGGCTACATCGCCGAACTGAAGGCGGTCGCCGACGAAGTGCGGACCTCGAACCTGCAAGGGTTCGGCAGCACCGCTGAAGGCCTCGATCGGGCGCTCGACGATCTGAGCGAGGCGACGCGTTTCCTGCAGAAGCTGCTGGCCGACGGCCGTCTGGACGAAGCGCAGGCCGGTGCGACGCCGTATCTCAGGCTGATCTCGCTGGCAGCCGGCGGCGCCTATCTGGCGCGCGGCGGACTTGCCGAGCAGAACCGCATCGCCCTTTGCCGCTTCTTTGCTGAAAACCTGCTTGGCGAGGTCAGCGCCTTGAAGGAGCGCGTCATCGATGGCGCCGAAAGCCTCGCCTTTGCCGGCAAGGCGCTGATTTCAGCCTGAATACTCAAAGCGCTCACCAGGGAAAAATGACCGTGACAGACCACATTCTCGTCGAGCGCCAGGGCGCCATCCAGATCATCCGTATGAACCGCCCGGACAAGAAGAACGCACTGACGCGCGCCATGTACGCCAAAATGTCGGCGGCGCTGGCCGAAGGCGATGCCGATCCGGCGGTCCGCGTCCATGTCTTCCTTGGCGTTCCCGGCGCCTTCTCGGCCGGCAACGATCTCGCCGACTTCCTCGTCATCGCCACCGGCGGCGAAGGCGGCAACGAGGTCTGGGACTTCCTGATGGCGCTGGCCAAAACGGAGAAGCCGATTGTCTCGGGCGTCGACGGCATTGCGGTCGGCATCGGCACCACGCTCAATCTGCATTGCGATCTCACCTTCGCCACGCCACGCACCGTCTTCCGTACACCTTTCGTCGATCTCGGCCTCGTGCCGGAGGCTGGCTCCAGCCTGCTGGCGCCCCTCATCCTCGGCCGGCAGGGCGCCTTCGCCCTGCTCGGTCTCGGCGAAGGCTTTTCCGCCGAGCGCGCCAAGGCCGCCGGGCTCATCTATGAAGTGGTCGAGGAACATGCCCTCGAAGCCGCGGTGCTGGCGGCGGCTGGCGCCATCGCCGCCAAGCCGCCAGAGGCGCTGAAGATAGCGCGCGATCTGATGCGCGCCCCGCGTGATGAGCTCGTCGCCCGCATCAAGGTCGAGAGCGGGCATTTCTTTGAACGATTGAAGTCCGATGAAGCGCGCGCCGCGCTGACCGCGTTCATGACGCGGAAAAAGGGATAGGCGCCCGCACTACGGCGGGCGCCCTTGACCTCTCAGGTCAGCTTCTTGTTGGCCTGTTCGTCCAGTGCCTTGCCAAAGGCATCCGGCGCCCAGCCGGCCTCCAGCGCACGATGGAACAGCGCTTGTTGCGTCTCCGGCGCCAGCCCGCCGATCGGCGGGTCGCGATCGAGGTTGGTCGGGAAGGAATAGCCCTCGGCCGTCGAGGCGATCGCATTCACGGCTGCTTCCTTCGAGATCGCACCTGCAGCCAGCATTTTCTGAACGGTCGGGTAGAGCGCACGGCTCATCCGGGTGCGGTCAACGCTTTCCATCGCCCGGCCGTAGCCTGACGAGACCTGCAGCAGGTTGGCCATGCGGCGAATGTTGGTGGAGCGGTTGTTGCCGGCGCCATGGAACAAAGCCGGGTTGAAGAACGCCGCGTCGCCTTTTTCCAGGGCGAGCTGAACATGATGCTCGGCGAAATAGGCCTTGAACTCGGGCAGGCCCGTGGCGAGGTAGCCGTGCAAATAGGCTTGCGAGTAGGGCAGGTAGAGCGTCGGACCGCTCTCCAGCGGCATGTCGCAATGGGCGACGGCTCCCTGTAGCGTCAGCACCGGCGAGATGCGATGCACATGCACCGGATAGCGCTCGATGACTTCCGCAGACTGGAAGCCGAGATGATAGTCGCGATGCGCCGACTGCGCCGCGCCGCCAGGGTTCACGCAATTGATCTGCGACGTCATCTGGTAGGCCGGACCGAGCAATGCCTGAGAGATAAGCGCGATGATCTCATTGCCGTAATAGGCCGCGAAGGCGGCGGGATCGCGCAGGCAGAATTTTTCGAGCGCATTCCAGATGCGGTCATTGGCGCCAGGCTTGGCGAAATGGTCGCCGCCGCCGGTGCCCGAGGCATGCTGTTCGGCAATCATGTCGTTGAAAAGCGTCGTTGCCGCGTCGATCGGCGCGGTGTCGGCAAACGCCTTCTTGAACGCCACCACGCCCGGCCCGTCGGTCAGCGCCTCGACCCATTCGGCCAGCAGCGCCTTGCGGGTTTCCGGATCGCCCACCGCCTCGCGCACGGCGTCACCATCATAGACCGGCACGTTCTTTTCGATACTAGCGGCGAAGGGATAGTCGGCGGCGTCCGTCTTCTGCTCGACAAGCGCGCGAAAATCCTCGATGTCGCATTGCCGTTTGGTCAGCCAAACCTTCGCGGACCGGATCCTGGCTAGGTTGTCGGCCTTCATGACGCATCCTCCTGTTGCGGTTCTGATTGTGATTGCCGTATACAACAGCCTGCTGTGCTTGTTGCCTCGCAAACACCTCAAAAACACCTCAAGACATGTCGCGCGCGTTTCTCCTCAAGGACATCGCCCTCCAGGCCGGGCTCAGCCTCGCCACCGTCGACCGTGTGCTGAACGACCGGCCGGGCGTGCGCGAGCACACGGTGCGGCGGGTGAAGCAGGCCATTGGCGAGCTTGAACAGCAGCGCGACCAGATCGGCCTTTCCGGCCGCAAATTCGTGCTCGATGTCGTCATGGAGGCGCCCGCCCGCTTCAGCGAGGCGGTTCGGCAGGGGCTGGAGCAGGCGATGCCGTCCTTGCAGCCGGCGATTTTCCGCGCCCGCTATCATCTCGCCGAGACCCGTAACGTCGAGACTACCGTCGGGATCATCGATGCGCTGCAGCGCCGGGGCTCAAATGGCGTGTTCCTCAAGGCGCCGGATCTCACGGAGGTGAGGGCCGCCGCTGCGCGGCTTGTTGCAGCCGGCATCCCGGTTGTGACGCTGGTGACGGATCTCCCTGATACGGGACGGCAAGCCTATGTCGGAATGGACAACCGCGCGGCGGGCGAGACAGCGGCCTACCTCCTGGGCGAATGGCTCGGCGGCGGCCCGGCGCGCATCCTGGTGACCATTTCAAGCAACCGTTTCCGCGGCGAGGAAGAGCGCGAGATCGGCTTCAGGCAGGCGCTTCGCGAGCGCTACCCCGGGCTTGGCGTCGTCGAGGTCAGCGAAGGCCATGGCCTCGACCGCGACACCGGCCGGCTCGCGCGCGATGCTTTGCGCCAGCATTCCGACATTGCCGGCGTCTATTCGATCGGCGGCGGCAACCTGGCTGTCATCGAGGCTTTCGCTTCACTTGGCCGCGCCTGCCGCGCTTTCGTCGGTCATGATCTCGATGCCGACAACGTCGCGCTGCTGCATGCCGGGCGCATCAGTGCTGTGCTGCATCACGATCTCGGCCAGGACATGCGCAACGCCTGCCTGCATGTCATGCGTGCGCACGGGCTGCTGCCGAAATCGCCTGTGTCGGGCATGGCCAACATCCAGATCATCACGCCGTTCAACCTGCCGCAGATGGTGGCGTGGCGGTAGGCGTCAGTCCATTGTCTCGCTGAAAACGCCGGACAATGTGCCGACCTCCATTTCAGCGATTTTCTCCGGCGCCAAGACTGGCGACACGCTCAATCTGCGCGAGACATTCCTGGTGCCGAGACAGCGGCCATAAGGCCGGCGGTTGGCGTCGCCAGCGAGCGGCCGCATTTCCTGCTGTTCCAGCTGGAGAACGATTGATTTCCGGCTGCGCCGACGATCGCAATCCTCAGGGATAAAGCCGCGTCTTGTCCCAGCCGCCCTCGGCGTTGCGCGAAAAGACCAGGCGGTCGTGCAGCCGGAACGGCCGGTCGTGCCAGAACTCGATCGCCTGCGGCACGATGCGGAAGCCCGACCAGTGCTTGGGCCTGGGAATTTCGCCGATCGGGTAGCGCGCCGTGTATTCGGCCACCGCTTTCTCCAGCGCGAAGCGGCTTTCCAGCGGCCGCGACTGTTTCGAGGCCCAGGCGCCGATGCGGCTGCCGCGCGGCCGCGTCGCGTAATAGGCGTCGGCCTCGGCGTCGCTGACGATCTCCACCGGCCCGCGTATGCGCACCTGGCGGCGCAGCGATTTCCAGTGAAAGCACATCGCCGCCTTCATGCTGCCAAGAATCTCGCGGCCCTTGGCGCTCTCGAAATTCGTGTAGAAGACAAAGCCGCTTTCATCGAACCCCTTGAGCAGAACCATACGCACATCCGGCATGCCATCGGCATCGACGGTTGCCAGCGCGACGCCGTTGGCGTCGTTGATTTCGCTCTTGGAGGCGTCCTCCAGCCACTCGGCAAAGAGCCGGAACGGCTCGGCGGCCTCGGTAAAGTCACCAGTTGTTAACTCAGTGTCACTCATAGTTTTTCTCAAATTGTCTCGAGCTTCAGGAGGTTGCCGATTGTCGCGTATCGCGCAAGCTTTTGACAGCGGGCAATGGAGCGCTATCGCTTCGGCCAGTTCGAAAGCCGTGATCGTGATCGTCGCCTTGCCACTTGCCGCCTGCGGCGCCGGCGGCTTCAGCCTGGAAAAGGCCGAAGTCGACCGTTCCATCGTCACCTCAAGTGCGCCGGTGAGGACGACATCAACGGACGCCGATAGCGCTTCCGACCAGACCACGATCGGCAATGCGGTCTCTTCGGCCGACATCGAGGAGCTTCGGGGTCAGGCCGTGCCGTGGGCGAATGCCGACACCGGCTCGCGCGGCTCCATCACCGAACTGGCCGAGTTGCAGGACAACGGCCAGACTTGCCGCAGCTTCACCGCCTCGCGCGAAAGCTTCGATGGCGTGGCTTTGTTCAAGGGAGAACTGTGCATGGCCGGCGCCGGCGGCTGGCACATGCAGGACTTCAAACCGTTCTGATTTTCGAGACTTACTGGCACCGCAATTTCAGCCTTGATAAGCCTGTGCGCTACTGGAATTTCTTCCTATGCAAGCGCATATAAGGGGCAAGTTGGATTCACTCTTTTTCCAGGGCAGGACGCATGCGCGACCCCTATGAGGTGCTGGGCGTTGCCAAGAACGCATCGGCCAAGGACATAAAATCGGCCTACCGCAAACTCGCTAAGAAGCATCATCCGGACCAGAATCCGAATGATCCCAAGGCGAAGGACCGGTTTGCCGCTGCCAACCAGGCCTATGAAGTGATCGGCGACGAGAAGAACCGCGGGGCGTTCGACCGCGGCGAGATCGACGCCGACGGCAAGCCGAAATTCCAGGGTTTTGAGGGCGCAGCCGGCGGCGATCCGTTCGGTGGCTTTCGCCGCCAGCAGGGCGCCGGCGGCTCGCGCTTCGAATTCCGTTCGGGCCGTCCGGGCGGCGATCCGTTCGACGGCAACAGCGACATCTTCAGCCAGATCTTTGGTGACGCCTTTTCCGGCGCGCGCGGCGCCGGTGCCGGCGACCGCCGCCAGCAGGCGACGGCCGCAGATTTGAACGTGACGCTCGACGTCACCATCGAGGAGATGGCGACCGCCGAAAAGGTGACCGCCATGTTCCCCGACGGGCGCAAGATCGCAGTCAAGCTGCCGGTCTATGTCGAAGACGGCCAGACCATCCGGCTGAAGGGCCAGGGCGAGCAGGGGCCGGGACAGCCGGGCGATGCGCTGGTCAAGATCCACATCCGCAGGCACCCGCGCTACCGCATTGAGGGTCGCGACCTGCATGCCGATCTGGAGGTAGCGTTGGCCGATGCGGTGCTGGGTGCCAAGGTGCCGGTCGACACGCCGACCGGCAGGCTGGCGGTCAACGTTCCGGCTTGGTCGAGCTCAGACAAGGTGCTGCGGCTGAAGGGCAGGGGCTTGCCGGAAAAGGCCGGCGGCCATGGCGATCTCTACGCCCATGTCCGCATCATGTTGCCGGAAGGTGGCGACGGCGAGCTCGAAGCGCTGATGCGCGGCCGCAAAGGCTGACGCGGCTTCATTTCGCCTGCTAGAGCAATTCCAGGAAAAGTGTGAGCGGTTTTCCCGGGAAAAGCGCGTAGCGCTTTCCCTAGGGAATTGCGTCAAAACAAAGAGATAGAGCGTTTCGCCGTTTCCGTGAAACGGTGAAAACGCTTTAGGCGTCGGGCGCAGCTTCCTCCATCCGTCGGATGGTTTCGCCGAAGCGACGCAACGCCTGCCGCACCGGGACATGTGGGCTCTCGATCTCCAGCAGGATCATCGTCTCGCTGCCGAGGAAGGCGGCGCTGACCAAGCTGGTCACTTCGGCGGCGGAAAATGGCCCGAGGCCGCCGAACCGCCGCTCCGCCTCTTGCGCCAGTCCCTCCAGCAGTTCGAACCAGCCGCGCAGGTCACGGCGCACCGCCTTGGCGATTTCGGGGCTCGACAGGCTTGCCGCGATCATCTCGTGCAGGATCCGGACATAGCCGGAGGCCAGATCCTCATTGAGGAAATCGCAGGCGCGCTCCCAACGCTGCCATAGCGGCATCGGCGCAGCAAACGTCTCCGCCTGGCGCTTCAACAGCCCCTCGTTCAGATGATCGAGCAGGGCCAGGAACAGCCGTTCCTTGGAACCGAAATGATAGTGGATCTGGCTGAGCGGAACACCGGCGATCTCGGCAACGCGGCGCGTCGACAGATCGGCATAGCCGCCTCGATAGAGGCACAGCTCTGCTGCCGAAATCAGTTCGGCGCGGGTGTCGCGCTTCGGCTTGTTCTGGGGTGAAGCAACGGGTTCGGCAGCGTCCGTCATGCGGCGTGCCTACCGCATGTAGCGGCACAATCTGGGCGGGTCATAGCTTCTCCTGTCCGGGCTGGACGTCGCGCCACTCTATCTCGGTCGAGCGACCGATCAAGTTGACTTGCTATAAGATTTATGGTTTTTGACGCGAATTCGGTCGACCGACCGAATATTGGTGCTTGCATGGAGGGGCAGTCATGGCGGGCGTAATCACCCTTATCTACGGCGTTGCCGCATACCTGATCTTCCTCGGCTCGTTTCTCTATGCGGTTGGTTTTGTCAGCAATACAGCCGTACCGAAATCGATCGATTCGGGAATCGCGGGAAACCCGGTCGAAGCCATCATCATCAACGCCTTGCTGCTCGGTCTTTTCGCCGCCCAGCACAGCATCATGGCGCGGCCGGTGTTCAAGCGCTGGTGGACGCGGATTGTCCCGCACACAGCTGAACGCAGCACCTATGTGCTTTTGGCCAGCCTCATCCTGCTGCTGCTCTACTGGCAGTGGCGGCCAATCCCCGGTCCCGTCTGGACGGTCGAGAATCCGATGTGGGTCGCCATCATCCAGTGCGTGTTCTGGCTCGGCTGGGCGGTTCTGCTGATCAGCACCTTTCTGATCAACCATTTCGAACTGTTTGGCCTGCGCCAGGCCTTGGCGGCGTTGCGCAAGACGGAACCGGCGCCGCCGGTGTTCAGGACACCGCTGTTCTACAAATGGGTCCGGCACCCGCTTTATGTCGGGTTTCTTCTGGCCTTCTGGGCGACGCCGTCGATGACATGGGGCCATCTGCTCTTCGCGGTGGGCAGCACCGGCTACATCCTGCTCGGCATCTTCCTCGAGGAACGCGATCTCATCGCGATGTTCGGCGATCAGTACCGCCTCTACCGCAAGCAGGTGGGAATGCTCATTCCCTGGCGCAAAGTGACGGAATAGGGTCGCATCCGGTGCCGACCGACCGATTCGGCTGGTCGGTCGCGGGCCTGGGCCGTCGGGGCGCGCTGGCCGCAGTGAGCCATTTGAAGCTCACAAACACGTTACATACCCCCAATCGTTGTTTGCCTTGTGTCTGAATTGAACGCGCGGCCCGTCTGCGCTTGAAGCGCCTTTCTGCCTGTGCGATAGGCACTCCAAAGCAGAAAATCTTTCGGAGAGCGCTGACATGGCGGGTGGACAGGGCCTTATGGCCGGCAAGCGCGGGCTTATACTGGGCGTCGCCAACAACAGATCGATCGCCTACGGCATCGCCAAGGCCTGCGTCGACCATGGCGCCGAGATCGCGCTGACCTATCAGGGCGAGGCGTTCAAGAAGCGCGTCGAGCCGCTGGCGGCGGAACTGGGCGCCTTTGTCGCCGGCCATTGCGACGTCACCGACCCGGCGAGCCTGGATGAAGTTTTTGCCAATGTCGCCAAGCATTGGGGCAAGCTCGACTTCCTCGTCCATGCCATCGCCTTCTCCGACAAGGACGAGCTGACCGGCCGCTATGTCGAGACGACGCGCGACAATTTCCTGCGCACCATGGACATTTCGGTTTATTCCTTCACCACCATCGCCAAGCGCGCCGAGGCGCTGATGACCGATGGCGGCTCGCTGCTGACGCTGACCTATTACGGCGCCGAAAAAGTGATGCCGCACTACAACGTCATGGGCGTCGCCAAGGCCGCGCTGGAAGCCAGCGTGCGTTATCTCGCCGTCGACCTCGGCGGCAAGAAGATACGCGTCAACGCCATCTCGGCCGGCCCGATCAAGACCTTGGCCGCCTCCGGCATCGGCGATTTCCGCTACATCCTGAAGTGGAATGAATACAATTCGCCGCTGAAGCAGACCGTCACCCAGGAAGAAGTCGGCGATTCCGGCGTCTATTTCCTGTCCGACCTGTCGCGTGGCGTCACCGGCGAGGTCCACCACGTCGATTCCGGCTATCATGTCGTCGGTATGAAGGCGGTCGACGCGCCGGACATTTCGACCGTCAAGGAATAGTCCTGCCGCAGTTTCCGCTTGCCCGCCCTGACACCCGGAAGACCTGATGGTTCCGCTCGTCTACATCGTGCGCCACGGCCAGACGCAGTGGAATGCAGAGGCCCGGCTGCAGGGCCAGGCCGACACCGATATCAATGCGCTCGGCCGCGAGCAGGCGACCCGCAACGGACGGCGGTTGGCCGGACTGATCGACAATCCCGGCGATTTCGATTTTGTCGCCAGCCCGATGAAGCGGACGCGTGAGACGATGCAGCGCCTGCGCGCGGCAATGGGGCTCGATCCGGACGCCTACCGCACCGACCCGCGACTGGTCGAGGTGCACTTTGGCGATTGGCAGGGCTTTACCTTTGCCGAACTTGAGGCGCACAGCCCCGGCTCGCCGAAGGCGCGCCGGCGCGACAAGTGGAATTTCCAGCCGCCGGGCGAGGGCGCCGAAAGTTACCAGATGCTGCTCGAACGGGTGAAGCCCTGGTTCGACGCGCTGGACCGCCAGACGGTCTGCGTCACGCATGGCGGCGTCATGCGGACCCTCTTCAGGATGGTGGAAGGTGTTTCCGAGCACGAAGCGGCAAACCTGGAAATGCCGCAGGACCGCGTGCTCAGGCTGCAGGACGGGCGTCTGCAATGGCTTTAGGGCTGGAAGCCTAAAACCTCGAACAGCCAATCGCCACCAAACAGGACGCTCGTCCTGTTTGGTGCGCTCCGGACATAAATACTATTCGGTATCCGGCAGTTCCATGTCGGTGACGACGTTCTCGCCATTCGTCACGTCATAGGCAATGACGATATCCATGCCGGGCTTCAGCGAGTCGAGATCGGTCTCGGCGTTGAGCTTGTAGGACTTGCCGTCCTCCAGCGTCAGCGTCAGCGCGTCCTTGTCGACCTTCTTGATCAAGCCTTCGGTCTGGCCAGCATAGGCGGCGGTGGAAATCAGCAACATGGCGGCAGCAGCGCCGATCAGGGTACGCATCGTCGTCCTCTTTGTCATTGCGCCTGCACAGGTAGCGGCGAGCTTTTCAACGGGCGGATGGAAGAGAGCAGAAACCAACCGAATGTGTCAAAACTAAAACCGCCGGATCACAGTTTGACCCCTGGGGAAAACGCCAATAGAACGCACCCTTGATCCGGTTCCGCTGCCGGGCAGGGCAAAATTCCATGTCTCACAACACGTTCGGCCATCTGTTCCGCGTCACCACCTGGGGCGAAAGCCATGGCTCGTCGCTAGGCTGCGTCGTCGACGGCTGCCCGCCCGGCATCCGCTTCACGCGGCAAGATATTCAGACCGAACTCGACAAGCGCCGTCCTGGCCAGTCACGTTTTGTGACGCAGCGCCGCGAACCCGACGAGGTCAAGATCCTGTCTGGCTTCATCCTCGACGACGACGGCGAGACGATGATCACCACCGGCACGCCGGTCTCGATGCTGATCGAGAATGTCGACCAGCGCTCCAAGGATTATGGCGAGATCGCCCGCCAGTACCGGCCCGGCCACGCCGACTACACCTATGACGTCAAATACGGCGTGCGCGACCATCGCGGCGGCGGCCGCTCCTCAGCCCGCGAGACGGCAGCGCGGGTGGCTGCTGGTGCGCTCGCCCGCAAGGTGGTGCCCGGCATGGTGGTGCGCGGCGCGCTGGTCTCGATGGGCGAAAAATCGATCGACCGCGCCAACTGGAACTGGAATTTCATCGGTGACGCCGAAAACCCATTCTTCACCCCCGATCCGGCCTCGGTTCCGATCTTCACCAGCTATCTCGACGGCATCCGCAAATCCGGCTCCTCGGTCGGCGCGGTCATCGAGATCGTCGCCGACGGCGTGCCGGCCGGCCTCGGCGCGCCGATCTACGCCAAGCTCGACCAGGACATTGCGTCCGGCCTGATGTCGATCAACGCCGTCAAGGGCGTCGAGATCGGCAACGGTTTCGAAGCCGCCCGCATCACCGGCGAACAGAATGCCGACGAGATGCGCATGGGCAATGACGGCAAGCCGGTCTTCCTGTCCAACAATGCCGGCGGCATTTTGGGCGGCATCTCGACCGGCCAGGCCATCGTCGCCCGCTTCGCCGTCAAGCCGACCTCGTCGATCCTGACGCCGCGCAAATCCATCGACAAGGACGGCAACGACGTCGACGTCATGACCAAGGGCCGCCATGACCCCTGCGTCGGCATCCGCGCCGTGCCGATCGGCGAAGCCATGGTTGCCTGCGCCATCGCCGATCATTATCTGCGGCATCGAGGACAGACGGGAAAGGGAATAGGCAGTAGGGAATAGGCAGTAGGCCAGCCCGACAGCCCTTTTTCTTCCTTAATCCCTACTGCCCAATCCCTATTTCCTACGAGCGAAGCGAGCCAATGCCTTACGATCAGAAGAAAATCGTCGAAGCCATCCGCGCCTTCGAACGCGGCGAGATCGTCGTCGTCATGGACGATGACGGGCGCGAGAATGAGGGCGACCTGATCGTTGCCGCCGTGCACTGCACGCCGGAAAAGATGGCCTTCATCATCCGCCACACCTCAGGCATCGTCTGCACGCCGATGCCGCGCGAGGAGGCCAAGCGGCTGAACCTGTCGCCGATGGTCGCCGACAATGATTCCGCCCACACCACCGCTTTCACCGTCAGCGTCGATTTCAAGCATGGCACCACGACCGGCATTTCGGCCGAGGACCGCACACTGACCGTGCGCAACCTCGCCAATGGCAATGTCGGTGGCTCGGATTTCGTCCGTCCCGGCCACATCTTCCCGCTGATCGCCCGCGAAGGCGGCGTGCTGATGCGCTCGGGCCATACCGAAGCCGCGGTTGATCTGTGCAAACTTGCCGGCCTGCCGCCGGTCGGCGTCATTTCGGAACTGGTCAATGACGACGGCACCGTCAAGCGCGGCCCGCAGGTGGCGAGCTTTGCCGAGGAACACGGCCTAAAGCAGGTTTCGGTCGCCGACCTCATTGCCTATCGGCAACGCAAGGAAACACTGGTCGAGCGCGTCGCCTGTTCCGAGATCGACACGCTTGGCGGCAAGGCGCAGGTCTTCACCTACACACTGCCCTGGGATTCGATGCACCATGTCGCCATCGTCTTCGGCGATATCCGCGACGGCGAGGATGTGCCGGTGCGGCTGCATTCGGAGGATGTGGTGACCGACGTGTTCGGCACCAGCCACCGGCTCGACGCCATCATGAAAGCGATGGGCGAGCGCAAGCGCGGCGTCATCGTCTATCTCAGAGAGGGTTCCGTCGGCGTCGCCCATCAGGAGCGCAAGCGGCCGCAGAGCGGCGACCGTGAGGATCACGAAGAGGCGCGCCGCCGCGAGAACGAATGGCGCGAAATCGGCCTTGGCGCCCAGATCCTGAAGGATCTCGGCATTTCCTCGATCAACCTGATCGCCTCTCGCGAGCGCCACTATGTCGGGCTTGAGGGCTTTGGTATTCACATCGCCAAGACCGAGATTTTCTAATCCCAGGCGCTGGGCTTAGCGGATCGCAAGCGCCTGCGTTTAGAGTCGCTTGCTTCGGAGATTGGCATGAGACGCCCATCTCTTCGTCATCCACGGGCGAAGCAAGGAGCGCAGCGACGCGGCGCAGACCCGAGGATCCATGCCGCGACTTTTACGTGCCGCTACGGTTCAGAATTCTGCTCCGCTGCACTCTACGGCAGAGGTAACGGCATGGATTCCAGGGTCTCCGCGACGGAGCTTCGCTCCTGCTTCGCCCTGGGATGACGACGTCCCGGAGGTCGCCGCCAATTCTAAAACGTCGGCATTATCGAAACGGCTGAATGCTTGTCCACGTTATTCCGCGGGAACGGCGGCAGCGTCGCAGCCGTCCAGATCGCATGTGTGGGTGGCCAGGCTGCGCTGGCCGGCGAGCACGGTGACCAGTGCAATAGTGCCTGAAGCCACCGAAACCCAGAACCCGTTCCGGGCGCCGAACTCATCCACCACCGCGCCGGCGGCAAACGAGCCGAGCGCCATGCCGATGCCGATGCCGGTCATCACCCAGGTGATGCCTTCGGTCAGCATCGCTTCCGGCACGTGCCGCTCGATCAGGCCGAAGGCGGTGATGAAGGTCGGCGAGATCGCCACGCCGCTGACGAACACGGTCAGCGCCAGCAGCGGCACAGTGCCAGCGGTGAGCGGCAGCAGCGTGCCGAGCGCGACGAGCGCGACCGCGATGGCCAGCTGGCGTTGCAGCGGCGCCTTCAGATTGAGCGCGCCGACGACGAGGCCAAGCACGAACGATCCCAGCGCATAGACGCCGATGACGAGGCTGGCGGCGCCGGGCTGGCCGAGCTCCTTGGTGATCGCCACCGTGCTCACTTCCGTCGTGGCGAAGGTCGCGCCGACAAAGATCAGGGCAAAGGTGATGATCTGCACTGGCCGTAGCCGAATGGCCGAGCCGCTCGTGACATGATCCACCGGACGCACTTGCGGCTCGGTCGAACGCTGCAGGATGAAGGCTGTCGAGCCAATGGCGAGGAACAGTGTGCTGACCAGAACACCAGCTTCCGGGAAGAGGGCGGCACTCAAGCCCACCGACAGCGATGCCCCTGCAATGTAGACCAGCTCGTCCGCCGCGGACTCGAAGGCGAAAGCGGTGTTCATCTGCGGCCGGCCGCGAAAAATCTCGGTCCAGCGCGCGCGCACCATTGCTGGCATGCTGGGCATGGCGGCGGCAGCCAGCGCCGAAACGAACAGTGTCCATTCCGGCCAGTCCTGATTGGCTGCCGCAATCAGCACCGCGAAGGCGAGCACGGTGACGATGGTGGTGGGAACCACGATCCGCGTCTGGCCGAGGCGGTCGACCAGCCGTGAGATCTGCGGCGCCACGAAAGCGTTGCTCAGCGCGAAGGTCGCCGACACCGCACCCGCCAGCCAGTATTCGCCGCGCGTCTGCGCCAGCATCGCGACGATACCGATCGGCGCCATGGCGATCGGCAGGCGCGCCAGGAAGCCTGCGGCAGCAAAGCCCTTGGCTCCGGGGGCGCGAAAGATTTCCGAGTATGGGTTTTGCATGGCTGGTTCCTCGACAAAGGCCAATTCGACAATTACATACGATGCGTATGATTGTTAAATAGTTCATACGTCGCGTATGTCAATTGGCATACGAAGCGTATGTGGATAGGTCCAGAGCCATGCACAGACCCCGCAAGGAGATGATTGCCGAAACGCGCGCCAAGCTGATCACGGCGGCCCGCCACGCTTTCGGCACGATCGGCTATGCCGAAGCCTCGATGGACGACTTCACCGCATCAGCCGGGCTGACGCGCGGCGCTCTTTACCATCATTTCGGCGACAAGAAGGGGCTGCTGCAGGCGGTCATCGCCGAAATCGACGGCGAGATGGCGGTTCGCATAAATGAGATCGCGTCGAAAGCGCCGAGCCGCTGGCAGCATTTCGTCGACGAATGCACAACCTATATCGAGATGGCGCTGGAGCCGGAGATTCAGCGCATCATGTTCAGGGATGGCCCGGCCGTTCTGGGGGATCCAGCGCAATGGCCGAATGCCAATGCCTGCGTCGGTTCAATGACCGATCATCTGACCAGTCTGCAACAGGAGGGGGTGGTCGTGCCCGGCGTCGACCCCGAAACCGCCGCGCGGCTGATCAACGGCGCCAGCAGCCAGGCGGCGCAGCGGATCGCCAATTCGAGCGACCCCGAAGCGACGTCGAAGACCGTGGTGGTGGCCTTCAAGCAACTGCTCGAAGGACTGCTCAAAAAGCAGGGTTCGCAGCCGGTCTGAACTCTTACCAGCCGAGACCCGGCATTTGCCGAGATTGACAATTCCGGACCCGGGTTCATCCTCCGCCTCCATCTCTGAGGGGAGATTCGGGGTATGTGGGATTTCGAGATCGGCAGGTCGGTGTCCATCATGATCAGGACATGGCCGTTCATCGTCTTTCGCATGATCGTCTATTTCGGCATCACGCTGGCCTACATCGTGGCGACCGGCAGCGGCGCCTCGGTCGGCTATGGCGTCGGCCACATCTCCACCGATCCCGACGGCCCGCTGTCCTTTGCGCTCTGGGGCGGCATCGTCGGCATCGGCGTCGTTTCGATCGCCCTCTACTGGGTCCGCGAATACATCCTCTACGTCGTCAAGGCCGGCCATATCGCCGTCATGGTCCATTTGATCGACGGCCGCGACATTCCCAATGGCCAGGACCAGATCGCCTACGCCAAGGATGTGGTGAAGGAGCGTTTTGCCGAGGCCAACATCCTGTTCGTGGTCGACCAGCTGGTCAAGGGCGCCATCCGCGCCATCACCGGCCTTATCGGCGGCATCGCCGCTTTCCTGCCCATTCCGGGCCTCGGCGGCCTGGTCGCTTTCATCAACACGGTGATCCGCCTGTCGCTGACCTATGTCGACGAGATCATCCTCGGCTACAACATCCGCATCAACTCGTCCTCGCCCTTCGAAACCGCCCGGCAAGGCGTCGTGCTCTACGCCCAGAACGGCAAGACCATGGTCAAGAACGCCGTCTGGCTGGCTGTCATCATGTGGGGCGTGTCCTTCGTCATCTTCCTGCTGATGCTGGCGCCGGCCGCCGCCATCATGTGGTTCATACCGGGGCAGCTTGGCGGCTGGGCGTTCGTGCTCGCCATCCTCCTTGCCTGGGCCTTCAAGGCGGCCTTCATCGAACCCTTCGCAATCGCTTGCCTGATGCAGGTCTATTTCAAGACCATCGAAGGCCAGGTGCCGAACGCTGAATGGGACCGGCGGCTGGCCGAGGCGTCGTCCAAGTTCAGGGAACTCAAGGACAAGGCGCTGGCTTCCTTCGGCGGCTCGCGCTGGACGCAGCCGAGCACTTAATCTCTGTTGAACGTCTTGATGGCGCGGCGCCAAACCATGGTCAAAGCGGCCGGGCGCGCCTATATCGGGTCATGGTCACAAGGCTCTACACCCATCCGATCTTTCTCGAACATCTGACGCCGCCCGGTCATCCCGAGCGGCCAGATCGCCTGCGCGCCATAGAGCGCGTGCTCGACGACGAGGCCTTTGCCGCACTCGATCGGGTGACGGCGCCGGCGGGTGACGAGGCCACCATCCTTTATGCGCATCCTGAGGATTTCGTCGCCCGCGTCCGCGCCGCGATCCCCGAAAGCGGCATCGTCCCGATCGACGCCGACACCAGCGCCAGTCCGAAAAGCTGGCAGGCGGTGGTCACCGCGATCGGTGCGGCCAATGCCGCCGTCGACGACGTCTTCGAGGGCCGCGTTGCCAATGCCTTCGTCGCCGCGCGTCCGCCCGGTCACCACGCCGAAAAGACCACGGCGATGGGCTTTTGCCTGTTCAACACCGCGGCGATCGCGGCGCGTTATGCGCAAAGGAAACACGGCGCCGAGCGCGTCGCCATCGTCGATTGGGATGTGCATCACGGCAACGGCACGCAGGATATCTTCTGGGACGACCCGTCGGTGCTCTATTGTTCGACGCACCAGATGCCGCTTTATCCCGGCACCGGCGCCAAGAACGAAACCGGTGCGGGCAACATCGTCAACGCACCTTTGGCGCCGCAGACCGGCTCGGACATGTTTCGCGATGCCTTGCTGTCGCGCGTCCTGCCGGCGCTCGACAATTTCGCCCCCGATTTGATCATCATTTCCGCCGGTTTCGACGCCCACCATCGCGATCCTCTGGCTGAGATCAACCTCAGCGAGGACGATTTCGACTGGGCGACCGGCCAGCTGCTGGAACGCGCCGGGCGCCACAGCAGCAACCGGCTCGTCAGCCTGCTCGAGGGCGGCTACGATCTGCAGGGTTTGGCATTTTCGGTCGCCGCCCATGTCGGGCGGCTGATGAAGGGATAGGGTATGGCTGGCGAAGCAAACGAAGACGTCAAGGCGATGAGCTTCGAGCAGGCACTCGACGCGCTGGAAAAGATCGTCGATGATCTCGAACGCGGCGACGTGCCGCTCGATCAGTCGATCAAGATCTATGAGCGCGGCGAGGCGCTGAAGGCCCATTGCGACCGGCTGCTCAAGTCGGCCGAAGACAAGGTCGAGAAGATCCGGCTGTCGCGCGACGGCAAGCCGGTGGGAACGGAGCCGCTCGACGCGGAGTAATTTGTCAAACGGGGCGGGCAGAGAAAGCAGGTAAGGAGTTCAAGCATGTGCAGAAACATCAAGACCCTGTTCAATTTCGATCCGCCGGCAACCCATGACGAGATCCGCGATGCAGCCCTTCAGTTCGTGCGCAAATTGAGCGGAACGACGCGGCCCTCGCAGCGTAACCAGGCGGCCTTCGACCGCGCCGTCGAGGCGATCGCTGAATCGGCGCATGAATTGCTGCATTCGCTCGAAACCAACCATCATCCGCGCAATCGCGAAGAGGTGGCGGCCAAGGCAAAAGCCAAATCGGCGTTGCGCTTCGCCTGAGGAAATCCAGATGAGTTTCTTCCCCGGCAAGGACCCTGAGCCTGGCGACGCCTTCGCCAGCGACCAGATCGAGCTGATGGTCATTCCGAACGCCAAGGACATTGACGGCTTCCAGGTTCGCCGGGCGCTGCCAACGGCAAAGCGGCGGCTGGTCGGTCCCTTCATCTTCTTCGACCGCATGGGTCCGGCCATATTGCGCGCCGGCCAGGCGCTCGATGTCCGGCCCCACCCGCATATCGGACTTTCCACCGTCACCTATCTGTTCGACGGCAACATCAGGCACCGCGATTCGCTCGGCACCGAAATGGTCATCCAGCCCGGCGACGTGAATTTGATGACGGCCGGCCGCGGTATCGTCCATTCCGAGCGCACGCCCGAAGAACTGCGCGGCGCGCCGATGTCGGTCTCCGGCCTGCAGACCTGGCTGGCCTTGCCCGACGGCAAGGAGGAAGTGGCGCCGGTGTTCGAGAACACCGCGGCGCTCCTTCTTCCTGAAATCGACGCCGAGGGCGTCAGTGGCCGCGTGGTGATCGGTGACTTCCAGGGGCTTCGCTCGCCGGTAAGAGCCGACACCGAAACGCTCTACGCCGATTTGCGCCTGGCGCCCGGCGCCAGCGTCAAAATTCCCGCCGACGCCGAGGAACGCGCCATCTACACGCTGGACGGCGATGTCTCGATCTCGGGCGACCGCTTTCCGGCCGAGCGGCTGCTGGTGTTCCGGCCCGGGGACGAAATTGTTGTTTCGTCCGAGCGTGGCGCGCATTTCATGCTGTTTGGCGGGGCATCGCTCGGCTCCCCACGCCATATCTGGTGGAACTTCGTCTCGTCTTCGAAGGAGCGCATCGAACAGGCCAAGCAGGAATGGAAGACGGGCCGCTTCGATATCGTTCCTGGAGACGAGGAAGAGTTCATTCCGTTACCGGACAATTAACGCCAGCTTCACCCGCGTCACTGACACGCATTTACATTCGGGCGGCGCAGGCATATTTCGCCCATGATCGACGCGCATCTTAGCTGAGCAGGTCCTTTAACAGTGAACGCAACGCTGCATACGCCGCTTCTCGACAAGGTACGCATTCCCGCCGACCTGAAGAAGCTTGACGAAAGCGAGCTGCCGCAGCTGGCCTCGGAGTTGCGCGCCGAGCTGATCGATGCCGTCTCGCATACGGGCGGGCATCTCGGCGCCGGCCTTGGTGTCGTCGAGCTGACGGTGGCGTTGCACTACGTCTTCAACACGCCGGAAGACCGCGTCATCTGGGATGTTGGCCACCAGGCCTATCCGCACAAGATCCTGACCGGCCGCCGCGACCGCATCCGCACGCTCAGGCAGGAAGGTGGCCTGTCCGGCTTCACCCGTCGCACTGAGAGCGAATACGACCCGTTCGGCGCCGCGCACTCCTCGACCTCGATTTCCGCCGGCCTCGGCATGGCCATGGCGCGCGACCTCGCCGGTGGCAACAACAATGTCATTGCCGTCATCGGCGATGGCGCCATGTCGGCCGGCATGGCCTTCGAGGCGCTGAACAATGCCGGCGCGCTCGATGCCCGGCTGATCGTCATCCTCAACGACAACGACATGTCGATCGCGCCGCCGACCGGCGCCATGAGCGCCTATCTGGCGCGGCTGGCTTCAGGGAAGACCTATCTCGGCCTGCGCGATTTCGGCAAGAAACTGACCTCTTATCTCGGCAAGCGCGCCGACCGCGCCATCAAGCGGGCGGTCGAGCATGCGCGCGGCTACGTCACCGGCGGCACGCTGTTCGAGGAGCTCGGCTTCTACCATATCGGCCCCATCGACGGGCACAATCTCGAGCATTTGATCCCGGTCCTGAAGAATGTCCGCGACAATGCCGACGGCCCGGTGCTGATCCATGTCGTGACCCAGAAGGGCAAGGGTTACGGCCCGGCCGAGGCTGCACCCGACAAATATCACGGCGTCAATAAGTTCGACGTCATCACCGGCGCGCAGACCAAGGCGCCGGCCAATGCACCGGCCTACACTAAGGTGTTCGCCGAAAGCCTGATCCAGGAAGCGCGCGCCGACGACCGTATCGTCGCCGTCACCGCCGCCATGCCGAACGGCACCGGCCTCGATCTGTTCGGCGAGGCTTTCCCGACCAGGACCTTCGATGTCGGCATCGCCGAGCAACATGCGGTGACGTTTGCCGCCGGCCTCGCCACCGAAGGCTACAAGCCCTTCGCCGCCATCTACTCAACCTTCCTGCAGCGCGCCTACGACCAGGTCGTCCATGACGTGGCGATCCAGAAATTGCCGGTGCGCTTCCCGATAGACCGCGCCGGTTTTGTCGGCGCCGACGGCGCTACCCATTGCGGCGCCTTCGACACCACTTTCCTGGCAACGCTGCCGGGCTTTGTGGTGATGGCGGCCGCCGACGAAGCGGAGCTTCGCCACATGGTGCGCACCGCCGCCTATTATGATGAGGGCCCGATCGCCTTCCGCTATCCGCGCGGCAATGGCGTCGGCGTCGACATGCCGGAGCGCGGCTCGGTGCTCGAAATCGGTAAGGGCCGCATCGTCAGGGAAGGCACCAAGGTGGCGCTCCTGTCCTTCGGCACGCGGCTGCAGGATTGCCTGATCGCGGCCGAGGAACTCGGTGCTGCCGGGCTGTCGACGACGGTTGCCGACGCCCGTTTCGCCAAGCCGCTCGACGAGGATCTGATCCGCCGGCTCGCCCGCTCGCACGAAGTGCTGGTGACAGTGGAAGAGGGCGCTATCGGCGGTTTCGCCAGCCATGTGCTGCAGTTCCTCGCCCATGAAGGCCTGCTGGAAAGCGGCCTCAAAGTGCGGCCGCTGGTGCTGCCGGACGAGTTCACCGACCACGCCAAGCCGGAAAAAATGTATGCCGATGCCGGGCTCGATGCCGCCGGCATCGTGCGCACGGTGTTCGTTGCGCTTGGCCATTCGGCCCACGCGCAGCGCGCCTGAATCAAAATCTCAAGCCTTTGAAGCGGTTTGCCGGCTTTCTTCCGTAACGTTCTGTTAACGCTTCTGTTTGGCGTTTCGCTTACCGTGTCTTTTGGCCGTTTTTCAACGCCGCCCTGCTAGAACCCGACCAAGGCAGGGAGTTAAAAACAATGCGAACGCTTCTGTGCGGCGTGGCCCTTTTGGCCGTCATCGCCGCGCCGGCCGTGGCCGAAACGCGCTACGACCGTAAGCTCGAACAAGCGGTGGTCGAGATCGTCGCCGGCAAGATGGGAAACATCAGGGGCGGCTTCTCCTACAAGCAGGTGCCGCAGCTCGTCGTCGTGCCGGATGCGCCGGTCGTGCCTGCCGAGCCGCCGCGCAAGCAGGCCGCGGGCGACGCGGGTGATGGCCTGGTGCCCGCCGTCGAACGGCCGGTTTCACGTACCATTTTCTAGAACCACATATCGCGTACACACCGCCCATCGCGCGGCATGGGCCGGCCAGCCTCTCTCGCCTCTCTCGTCCCAATGTCCTTGCCTTCGCGACCGGCTTTCGCCATGAAGGCCGATGAACTCCCCTCTGCCAGCCAGCACACGCCAGCGGCTCGACGAACTGCTCGTCCAGCGCGGCTTGTGCGCGAGCCGCTCGCGCGCCCGTGACGCGATCGAGCGTGGCACCGTGACGGTCGACGGAGTGATCGCCCGCAAGCCCGGCCAGACGGTTCTGCCACAATGTCTCATCGCCATCGACGATCCCGCGCAGAGCTATGTCTCACGCGCGGCGCTGAAGCTGATCGCCGGGCTCGACCATTTCAGTCTCGATCCCTCGGGCTCCGAAGCCCTTGATGTCGGCGCCTCGACCGGCGGCTTCACCCAGGTTCTGCTTGAACGCGGCGCGGCCCATGTCACGGCGATCGATGTCGGCCACGGCCAGATGCATCCCGGTGTCTCGTCCGACCCGCGCGTCACCGTGATCGAGGGCTTGAACGCGCGTGAGCTCACGGCTGCCGATCTCGGCGGCCGTGTCCCTGATTTCATCGTCTCCGACGTCAGCTTCATTTCGCTGAAACTGGCGATGCCGCCGGCATTGGCATTGGCACGGGACGGCGCTCGCGCGGTATTTCTGGTCAAGCCGCAATTCGAGGCCGGCCGCGAGGCGATCGGCAAGGGCGGCTTGCTGAAAGACCCCTATGACGCCGCCCGCGTTGCCGGCCTGCTGCAGGAATGGCTCGAAGGCGTCCCTGGCTGGCGTACACTGGGTCTGCACATGTCGCCGATCGAAGGCGGCGACGGCAACCGCGAATTCCTGCTCGGTGGGATCAAGGACCGATGAGCACGCGCTTCACCATCAAGAGATTGGGCTCGCAAGGCGATGGTGTCGCCGAGACGGAAACCGGCGAGCTGTTCATCCCCTTCACCTTGCCCGGCGAAACCGTCACCGCGGCGCGCGAAAGGGACCGGGCCACGCTGATGGCGGTGCTGGAGGCCTCGCCACTGCGCATCGAGCCGGCCTGCCGGCATTTCACCGAATGCGGCGGCTGCGCCGTCCAGCATCTGCAAGCCGACTCCTACCAGCAATGGAAACGCGACAAGGTCGTGCATGCCTTGAAGGGCATTGCCGGCGACATCGGCGCCTTGGTGCCGTGTGCGCCACACACACGCCGCCGCGTCGTGCTTGCCGCAAGGCGTGCCGACACCGGCATGCTGCTCGGCTTCCATCGCCATCTGTCGCCGGAAATCATTCCGATCGAGGAATGCCCGATCTCGCTGCCGGAGATCGTCGCCGCGCTCGATCGCTTGCGATCCGTCGCCGACCTGGTTTGCGCCACGACCAAATCGTTCCGGATGGCCGTCACTGTGACGGGTTCTGGCCTTGACGTCGCGGTCTATGAGTCGGGCAAGCTGGGCGAGAACCAGCGTCGGGTCGCCTCCAACTTCGTCATGGCCAATGGATTTGCCCGGCTTTCGATCGACGACGAGATCGTCATCGAGCCGAAAAAGCCGGTGGTCATGTTTGGCACCGTCGCTGTCGCCGTGCCGCCCGGCGCCTTCCTGCAGGCCACCGAAGCCGCCGAACAGACGATGGCCGACCTCGTTGGCGGACATTTGAAACGCGCCAAGAAGGTCGCGGATCTTTTCGCCGGTTGCGGCAGCTTTGCACTTCGGCTTGCGGCGAAATCCGAGGTCCATGCGGTCGAAGGCGACGCCGCCGCCCTTTCGGCGCTCGACCGGGGATCACGCTTCGCGACCGGCCTGAAACGGGTAACCGGCGAGCGCCGCGACCTGTTCCGCCGGCCGCTGACGTTCAAGGAGCTGAACGCCTTCGACGGCGTCGTCTTCGACCCGCCGCGCGCCGGCGCCGAGGACCAGTCGAAACAGATCGCCCGTTCCGACGTGCCGTTCGTCGCCGCCGTCTCCTGCAACCCGGTGACGCTGGCCCGGGACCTGCGTATCCTTATGGACGGCGGCTATGTCCTGAAAAGCGTGACGCCGATCGACCAGTTCCTGTGGTCGCCGCATGTCGAGGCCGTGGCGCTGCTGGAGAAGCCGAAAAGGCGACGTTAATCCGCCGATTTTTCACAACGCCGTGCTTGAGTTTGCCGCTCCCCGCAAGACGTAATCGGCTCGCATCCTAGCCTTCGTGGACGCTTTCGTACCCGGCCGCTTGTGCGGCCTTAATGAACTTGCGGTCGAAGGTCACAAACGCAGAGCAGTGCGAGGACTTGCCCAGATGGAGCGCATCGGCGAAATCCATTCCCGTCTCGGCTAGATCGAGCGCGGAAGAGACAATCGCAGCATCCTCTATCTCGACAGCGGGAAGCCCGCCGAACACCCGCAGTGCATTGACGATCGAGGCCTGATCATAACCATAGGCGCTGCGCAGCACCCACTCAGCCTCCAGGATCACCGTGACGGTGACAAAGACGGGTTGACCGTCGATCAGCCGCCGGGCTCGCGGGGACTGCTCGGGATCGTCGTTCGTCAGATACCTGACGACAACGTTGGTATCAATCGCGAGCATGGCGCCGTCGTGCTTCAGCAAGGACGCCCGCGTCCATTTCCTCCAGCGTCTTCGGCCTGCCACTGTGCGGTAGGACGCCAAAGACATCTTCTGGTCGCGTCGGGGCAAAGGCCGGCGCCGATTTCAAAAGCACTCCGTCCGGCGTGTCTTCGACCTGAAGGCGCGTGCCCGCGCCCCAGTCCCTCCGTTTCCGGATCGCGCTGGGCAGGATTACCTGTCCTTTGGTGGAGACGGTCGTTATAAGCTTTTCTGTCGCAGCCATCGCGGCACACCTTTGTGTAAGACAAAGGTAAGATAGTCTTATTGCGGCAGCTATTCAAGCCGGCCGGATTTGTATCCTCAAACCCTGGTGCCGCCGACCGTCATCTGGTTCATCCTCAGATGCGGCTGGCCGACGCCGACAGGCACGCCCTGTCCGGCCTTGCCGCACATGCCGATGCCGTTGTCGAGCTTCATGTCATTGCCGATCATCGACACGCGGTGCATGGCGTCCGGCCCGTTGCCGATCAGCATGGCGCCCTTGATCGGCTGCGTCACCTTGCCGTTCTCGATCATGTAGGCCTCGGTGCAGCCGAACACGAACTTGCCCGAGGTGATGTCGACCTGGCCGCCGCCGAAGGAAACGGCATAGATGCCGTTCTTGACCGAGGCGATGATCTCGTCCGGTTCCATGTCGCCAGATGTCATGTAGGTGTTGGTCATGCGCGGGATGGGCTGGTGCGCATAGCCTTCGCGCCGGCCGTTGCCGGTCGCCTTCATGCCCATCAGCCGGGCGTTCTGGCGGTCCTGCATGTAGCCGACCAGCTTGCCGTCCTCGATCAGCACATTGCGGGCCGATGGCGTGCCTTCATCGTCGACGGTCAGCGAGCCGCGCCGCTCGGGCATGGTGCCGTCATCGACCACGGTGACGCCCTTGGCCGCCACCTGCTGGCCCAGCAGTCCGGCGAACGCTGACGTCTTCTTGCGGTTGAAATCGCCTTCCAGCCCGTGGCCGACGGCCTCGTGCAGCATGACGCCCGGCCAGCCGCTGGACAGCACGATGTCGAACGTGCCGGCCGGCGCCGGGATGGCTTCGAGGTTGACCAGCGCCTGGCGCAGCGCCTCCTTGGCGGCATGCTTCCAGCTGTCCTCGACCAGGAACTCGCCGAACGCCTTGCGCCCGCCCATGCCGTAGGAGCCGCTTTCCTGGCGGTCGCCATCGCCGACGATGACCGAGACGTTGATGCGGACCAGCGGCCGGATATCGCGCACCATCTGGCCGTCGGCGCGCACGATCTCGACATGCTGCCAGGACGCCGCGAGTGAGGCCGTCACCTGGCGCACGCGCGGATCCTCTGCCCGCAGCCATGCGTCGATCTCCTGCAACAGCTTGGCCTTGACCTCGAAAGAAGGCGAGGGGATCGGGTTCTCGTCGCCATAGAGATGGCGGTTGGTGCGCGCGGGTGCGGCGGCAAGCGTGCCGGAATAGCCGCCCTTGACGGTTGAGACGGCGTCCGCCGCGCGCAGCAGCGACGCTTCGGACAGATCGCTGGAATGGGCGTAACCGCTGGCCTCGCCGGCCACGGCGCGCAGGCCAAAACCCTGATCGGTGTTGAAATTGGCGGTCTTCAGCTTGCCATTGTCGAACATCAGCGCTTCGCTCTCGCTGTATTCGAGGAACAGCTCGCCGTCGTCGGCGCCGTTAAGGGTCTCGGCGACGATTTGCTTGATGCGATCGTCTGAAATATCGAATTGGCCGATCAGGCTGTTCATGGCAGGTCCGTTCACGCGAGGAATGGTTGTTGCCACGATGTAGGCGCGAAGACGCGCCTGCACAATCCGCAATGAGAATCGCTAGCCGGCGACCGCCTGGACAACAAGCTCAGGGCAGAGCGGCAAAACCGTCGGCGAAGCCCTTGAGGTCGACGGGGATGCCGATGCCCTCTTCCGGCGTCTGGAAGACGATGAAGGTGGCCGACGTCCCGGTCTTCAGCGTGTCGAGCAGCGGCTTTTCGAGAATGACCTCGGCATAGCAGCCGTCCTGGAAGCAGCGCACGAAATAGGCGCGGCCGATGTCCTTGCCATCGACATTGAGGCCGAGCCCGTTGGGCAGGAGCACGCCGAGCGGCGCCAGCACGCGCAGGATCTCGGCTTTGTTATCTGCCGTGCGCAACACGACGACCGAAAGTCCCATTTCCGGGCGATCCTCGGCGACGACGTTTTGCATCATCACGCATTGTTCCGAGGTGGCGCCGGCCGGCGTGTCGCAGATGATCGACCACGCGCCGTGCGTCGACTTGACCGTGCCGCTCGGCTGCGCTGAATTGGCGACGCCGGTTGCGGCCGAGCCGATACCGATCAGGGCGGCGAGAAAGATGACCTTCGCCCCGCTTCTCGAAAGCCAAGCGCTTTTCGAATGCCAAGCGTTTCTCGAAAGCCAAGAGGTCATGACGGCTCCATTGCGAATCACGGCACTTTAAGCCGCGCCAAGGCCAAGTAAAGGATAGGGCGACCGCCGGTCAGTCCCGGCAAGCGCAATAATGCGCTTTTCCCTAGCAAATTCGCCCGAATTGCGACCGTCGGGCGCATTCCGGCCGCGAGCCCGCATAGCCCATCTGTCGACGATACGCGCGGGGCAAAAGGCCGCTGAAACGGTGTGGTCGCGCTTGCGCGCAAAAATGCCGCACGGTTTTGTCCGCTCCTTTCTTGCGGAGGGAAATAGAGTATGGTTTGAACCAGCCTTGGGACTGTCCGGGATTCCCATCCCGGCGATGTACGTTATTCCTACGCCACGATCGCGAGGAACCGGGAGATGATGAGGGCGATGAGAAAATTCCCAGCAAGCGCCAAATTGATGGCAGCAGCAGGTGCTGCCGTCGCATTTTTCGCCGGTGCCTCCGCCCATGCGGCCCAGCCGCAGCCGTGGGAGACCAGTTTTCAGCCGCCGGCGACCGACATGATGCGGCAGATCGAGTGGTTCGGGAACTACACGATGTGGTTCGTCGTCCCGATCACCGCCCTGGTGCTGGCCCTTCTCGCCTGGTGCATCTTCAGGTTCCGGGCAAGCGTCAACCCTGTTCCGTCCAAGACCAGCCACAACACGCTGATTGAGATTATCTGGACGGTCGGGCCGGTCGTGATCCTGCTCTTCATCGCCATTCCCTCGTTCCAGCTCCTGACCGCGCAGTACACGCCGCCGGAAGAAGCCAAGCTGACCGTCAAGGCGACGGGCAATCAGTGGAACTGGGACTATGAGTACCAGACCGAGAACACGCTCTCCTTCAACTCGGCCGTCCTTCAGGATGCCGATCGCGCGGCGATCGGCAAGGAAGACCGCAAGGTCTACCCGCGTCTGCTGGCGGTCGACAACGAGCTGGTGGTGCCGGTCAACACCATGACCCGCGTCCTGATCACCGCGACCGACGTCATCCATTCCTTCGCCATGCCGGCCTTCGGCATCAAGATGGACGCGGTTCCCGGTCGCACCAACGAGACCTGGTTCAAGGCGGAGAAGGAAGGCCTCTATTATGGCCAGTGCTCGCAGCTCTGCGGCAAGGACCACGCCTTCATGCCGATCGCCATCCGTGTCGTCTCCGACGCGCAGTACAAGACCTGGCTGGCAGCAGCCAAGACCGACCTTCCCGGCGCCAACAAGGCGCTGATGGCCGAGGTCGACGGTACCAACAAGGTAGCGGCCGCCGGCAATTGATGCCGCGGGTTAGCAAGAATTAGGGAACGGAGCCGACCATGGCAGATGCTGCAGCTCACGACGACCACGACCACAAGCCCTATCATGGCTGGGTCCGGTGGGTTTACTCCACCAACCACAAGGACATCGGCACGCTCTATCTCATCTTCGCGATCTTCGCGGGCATCGTCGGCGGCGCGCTTTCGGTCGTCATCCGTATGGAGCTGCAGGAGCCGGGCATCCAGATATTCACCGGCCTGGCGCAGATGGTCTACGGCATGAACGGCGATGCCGCCATCGACGGCGGCAAGAGCATGTACAACGCTTTCGGCACCGCGCACGCCCTGATCATGATCTTCTTCATGGTCATGCCGGCGCTGATCGGCGGCTTCGCCAACTGGATGGTGCCGATCATGATCGGCGCGCCTGATATGGCCTTCCCGCGCATGAACAACATTTCGTTCTGGCTGCTGCCGCCGGCCTTCATCCTGTTGCTCACCTCGATGTTCATGCCGAGCGCGCCCGGCGCCTTTGGCGTCGGTGGCGGCTGGACGCTCTATCCGCCGCTGTCGACCTCCGGCCAGCCCGGACCGGCTATGGATCTGGCGATCCTGTCGATCCACATTGCCGGCGCCTCCTCGATCCTCGGCGCCATCAACTTCATCACCACCATCTTCAACATGCGCGCGCCGGGCATGACGCTGCACAAGATGCCGCTGTTTGCCTGGTCGGTGCTGGTCACTGCCTTCCTGCTGCTCTTGTCGCTTCCGGTTCTGGCCGGCGGCATCACCATGCTGCTTACCGACCGCAATTTCGGCACCACCTTCTTCGCGCCGGACGGTGGCGGCGATCCGATCCTGTTCCAGCATCTGTTCTGGTTCTTCGGTCATCCGGAAGTGTACATCCTGATCCTGCCGGGCTTCGGCATCATCAGCCACATCGTCTCGACCTTCTCGAAGAAGCCGGTGTTCGGCTATCTCGGCATGGCCTACGCCATGGTGGCAATCGGTGCCGTCGGCTTCATCGTCTGGGCGCACCATATGTACACGACCGGCCTGTCGCTCGACACCCAGCGCTATTTCGTCTTCGCCACCATGGTCATCGCGGTGCCAACGGGCGTGAAGATCTTCTCCTGGATCGCGACGATGTGGGGCGGGTCGATCTCGTTCAAGACGCCGATGCTGTGGGCGCTGGGCTTCATCTTCCTGTTCACCATCGGTGGCGTCACCGGCGTCCAGCTCGCCAATGCCGGCCTCGACCGCTCGCTGCATGACACCTATTTCGTCATTGCGCACTTCCACTATGTGCTGTCGCTGGGCGCTGTCTTCGCCATCTTCGCCGGCTGGTACTACTGGTTCCCGAAGATGACCGGCTACATGTACTCGCCGGTGATCGCCAACACCCACTTCTGGGTCACGTTTGTTGGCGTCAACCTGATCTTCTTCCCGCAGCACTTCCTCGGTCTCGCCGGCATGCCGCGCCGTACCATCGACTATCCGGACGCGTTTGCCGGCTGGAACTATGTGTCGTCCATTGGCTCATATATCTCGGCCGTCGGCGTTTTGATCTTCCTCTACTGCGTCTTCGAGGCTTTCCAGAAGAAGCGGGTCGCCGGCGCCAATCCATGGGGCGAAGGTGCAACGACGCTCGAATGGCAGCTGCCTTCGCCGCCGCCCTTCCACCAGTGGGAACAGCTGCCGAAGATCAAGTAAGGCAGCTGAATACGAAACCGCCGGCCCGCCGGCGGTTTTGGCCAACGGAATGATTGGACTCAACTACGCATGGCCCTGGTCGACGACCCAATGATTGACGAAGCGGGCTTTCGCATGTCGGAAGCAACCGCGGGCGATTTCTTCGCCCTGCTGAAGCCGCGCGTCATGTCGCTGGTGGTGTTCACGGCCTTTGTCGGCATGGTGGCGGCGCCCGTGACCATCAACCCGCTGCTGGCGGTGATCGCCATCCTGGCCATTGCCATCGGCGCCGGCGCCTCGGGCGCGCTCAACATGTGGTACGACGCCGACATCGACGCGGTGATGAGCCGGACCGCCAGCCGCCCGGTGCCTTCCGGCCGCATCCTGCCCGGCGAAGCCCTGAGCTTCGGGCTTGTGCTGTCGGTGCTGTCGGTGATGACGCTGGGTGTGCTGGTCAACTGGCTGTCGGCGGCGCTGCTCGCCTTCACCATCTTCTTCTATGCCGTCGTCTACACGATGTGGCTGAAGCGCTCGACGCCGCAGAACATCGTCATTGGCGGTGCCGCCGGCGCCATCCCGCCGGTGATCGGCTGGGCGGCGGTGACTGGGACGGTCAGCCTCGAGAGCCTCGTCCTGTTCCTGATCATCTTCCTGTGGACGCCGCCGCACTTCTGGGCGCTGGCGCTGTTCAAGTCCGATGACTACTCCAAGGCTGGCATCCCGATGATGCCTGTTATCGCCGGCCAGGCCTCGACCCGGCGTCAGATCTTTGCCTATGCGCTGATCCTGGCGCCGATCGGCGTGCTGCCCTGGGTGCTCGGCTTCACCACCGCCTTCTATGGTATGGCTTCGCTGGCGCTTGGCGCCGGCTTCGTCTGGTATGCCTGGAAGGTGCTGCGCATGACGGACGACGACCGTGTCATGAAGCCGGCCAAGGCGTTGTTTGCCTATTCGCTGCTCTACCTCTTTGCCATCTTCGCCATCTACCTCGCCGACTGTGTCGTCGGTCGCGCCTTGGCCATCGGTGGAGCATGACCATGATCGACAAGAAGCTTGAACTGGTCACGCTTACCGAGAGCCAGAAGAAGGCGCGGCGCAACCGTTCGGCGGCCATCGGCGTGGCCCTGGCGGTGCTGGTCGTCATCTTCTATGCCGCGACGATCGTGAAATTCGGCCATACCGGATGAATGTGAGGCCGATGATGACCCGCCAGACCGTGACCGATCCCAAAAAGAAGAACACCAACCGAGTCGTCGCCGCTGTTTGCGTTGCCTTCTTCGGCGGCATGATCGGCATGGCCTATGCCGCGGTGCCGCTCTACAAGATGTTCTGCCAGGCCACCGGCTATGGCGGCACCACGCAGCGCGCCGAAAAGCAGTTTGCCGGCCGCGTCCTCGACCGTGACATCACCGTCCGCTTCGACGCCAACACCAACGGCATTCCCTGGCAGTTCCAGCCGGTCGCCCGCTCGGTCACCATCAAGATCGGCGAGACCACGCAGGCGCATTACAGCGCCACCAACAAATTCGACCGCGCCATCACCGGCCGCGCCACCTTCAACGTGCAGCCGGAACTGGCAGGCCCATACTTCAACAAGGTGGAGTGTTTCTGCTTTATCGACACGACGCTGAAGCCCGGCGAGACGCTGGACATGCCGGTCGTGTTCTATGTGGATCCTGATATCGTCAACGTGCCGGAACTGAAGGACTTGAAGACGATCACCCTGTCGTACACCATGTTTCCGGTCGAAAAGAACAAACCGGTCGCCTTGTCGGCGCCGGACAGCACCACCAAAGTTTCAGATACCGAAGCAAATCTCGGGGGTTGATATGGCAGACGCGCACGCAAAACCACAACACGACTACCATCTCGTCAACCCGAGCCCATGGCCCTTCCTTGGCTCCATCGGGGCGCTGGTGACCGCCGTCGGCGGCGTTGCCTGGATGCAGTATCTCAAGAACGGCGATTTTCCGATCTTTGGCCACAACATCGCCAATCCGTGGCTGTTCTTCGTCGGCCTGATCATCGTCCTCTACACCATGTTCGCCTGGTGGTCCGACACCATCAAGGAAGCGCATGAGGGCCACCACACGCGTGTCGTGTCGTTGCATCTGCGCTACGGCATGATCATGTTCATCGCTTCGGAAGTGATGTTCTTCGTTGCCTGGTTCTGGGCCTATTTCGATGCCAGCCTGTTCCCGAGCGAGGCGCAGCAATATGCCCGCACCGCGTTTACCGGCGGCGTCTGGCCGCCGAAGGGTCTCGAAGTCCTCGATCCCTTCCATCTGCCGCTCTACAACACCATCATCCTGCTTTTGTCGGGCACCACCGTGACATGGGCGCACCATTCGCTCATCCACGGCGATCGCAAGGGGCTGATCAATGGCCTGGTGCTGACGGTCGGCCTCGGCATGCTGTTCACCATGGTGCAGGCCTACGAGTACATCCACGCTCCGTTTGGTTTCAAGGATTCCATCTACGGCGCCACCTTCTTCATGGCGACCGGCTTCCATGGCTTCCACGTCATCATCGGTACCATCTTCCTGGCTGTCTGCCTGATCCGTGCCATGAAGGGCGACTTCACCCCCAAGCAGCATTTCGGCTTCGAGGCCGCCGCCTGGTACTGGCACTTTGTCGACGTGGTCTGGCTGTTCCTGTTCAGCGCGATCTATGTCTGGGGATCGTCCGGCGCGCTAATCGAAGGCCACTGACGGCTTTCATCGGGGGATCAGCGCTCAAGGAATCAGAGAGGCGGCTGCGGCAATGCGGCCGTCTTTCTTCTTTTTGGCGCCCATCCATAGTTTACGGTTTCGGCTGATGGGGCTGGCTGCTTCAATTGGTCGACTGGACCGATGGCTGCATTGCGGTTACCGACTCAGACATGGATGAAATCTGGACTATGGTGCCGGATGGAACACCGATCGAAATCGAGCCGTAAAGCATGAGCGAAGACAAGGCGATCTGGCCACCCGTCGAGCCGATTTCGGCCGGCCTGCACGGCCGCTGTCCGCGTTGCGGCGAAGGGCGGCTGTTCTCCGGCTTCCTGACCGTCGGCAAGCGCTGCATGAATTGCGGCCTCGACTATTCCTATGCCGATGCCGGCGATGGCCCGGCGGTGTTCGTCATCCTGATCATCGGCTTCATCATTGTCGGGCTGGCGCTGTGGGTGGAAGTGACGCTGAGCCCGCCGCTCTGGCTGCATTTCATCATCTGGATACCGCTGGCGGTGGCGCTGTGCCTGACGGCGCTCAGGCTGATCAAGGGCGTGCTGCTGACGCTGCAATATGCCAACAAGGCTGCCGAAGGCCGGCTGGACCACGAGCAATGAGCGAGGCGTTGGCCAAAGCCACCGGCCGTTCGCGGCCGACGGCGGCGTTGCTGGTCGGCCTCGGCCTGGTGCTGTTCGTCATCCTGCTGGGGCTTGGCACCTGGCAGGTGCAGCGCCTGCACTGGAAGGAAGGCCTGCTGGCGACCATCGACCAGCGCACTCACTCTGCGCCGCGGCCGCTGGTGGACGTCGAGAATGAATTCACCGCCACCGGCGATGTCGACTACACGCCGGTAACCGTCAGCGGGACGTTCCTGCACTCCGGCGAGCGGCATTTCTACGCCACCTGGGACGGTGACGCCGGCTTCAATGTCTACACGCCGCTGGCGCTCGACGACGGCCGCTTCGTCCTGATCAACCGCGGCTTCGTGCCCTATGATCTCAAGGATGCCGCCAAGCGCCCGCAAGGCCAGGTGACGGGCAAGGTCACGGTCACCGGGCTGGCGCGCAATCCGTTGCCGGCCAAGCCGTCGATGATGCTGCCCGACAATGATGTGGCGAAAAACATCTTCTACTGGAAGGACCGTGATGTCATGGCGGCGAGCGCCGGCCTGCCGGCGGGTGCCGCGCTGGTGGCGATCTTCATCGACGCCGACAAGACGCCGAACCCCGGCGGGCTGCCTGTCGGTGGCGTCACCATCATCGACCTGCCGAATTCTCATTTGCAATATGCCTTCACCTGGTATGGCCTGGCAGCCGCCCTTGCCGCGGTTCTGATCATCAGGCTGCGCCGTCCGGCAAAAGCCGAATGATGTCAGCTGCCCTTGACAGGGCAGGGGTGCACACCTCATTTCGCCTCTGAACAACGGCCCGGATTCATGCTTCACACCAAGACCAAGCCTCCTCTGACGATCCGGCTCTGCCAGCCGCGCGGCTTTTGCGCCGGCGTCGACCGCGCCATCCAGATCGTCGTGCTGGCGCTGAAGAAATACGGCGCGCCGGTCTATGTCCGCCACGAGATCGTGCACAACCGCTATGTCGTCGAGGGCCTGCAAAGCCTTGGCGCGGTGTTCATCGAGGAACTCTCGGAGATCCCGGCCGAGCATCGCAAGTCGCCGGTGGTCTTCTCGGCCCATGGCGTGCCGAAATCGGTGCCCGCCGATGCCCAGGCGCGCGAACTCTTCTATCTCGACGCCACCTGCCCGTTGGTCTCCAAGGTGCACAAGCAGGCGATGCGCCATCAGCGGCTCGGTCGCCATGTGCTTCTGATCGGCCACGCCGGGCACCCGGAAGTGATCGGCACGATGGGCCAGTTGGCGGAAGGCGCCGTCACGCTGATCGAAACCGAAGCCGACGCCGCGACCTTTGCGCCCGCGAACCCCGAGGCGCTCGGCTTCGTCACCCAGACGACGCTGTCGGTCGAGGACACCGCTGGCATCATCCGGGCATTGCAGGAGCGCTTCCCGCAACTGCATGCGCCGGCCGCCGAATCGATCTGCTACGCCACCACCAACCGCCAGGAAGCGGTCAAGGAAACCGCCGCCGGCGCCGATCTCTATCTGATCGTCGGTGCGCCCAATTCCTCCAATTCGCGCCGTCTTGTCGAAGTGGCGGAGCGCGCCGGCGCCACCATGTCGCTTCTCGTACAGCGCGCCGCCGAAATTCCGTGGAATGACATCACGGGCATTTCGACGCTCGGCCTGTCGGCCGGCGCGTCGGCGCCGGAGATCATCGTCGACGAAATCATCGATGCCTTCCGCCAGCGCTTCGAGGTGACCATTGATCTCGCGATCACGGCGACCGAAACGGAGGATTTTCCAGTCATGCGGGTTCTGCGCGATGTCGAACTGACGCGGGCCGACATGGCCTTCGTCAACGGAGCCGCGTGAACAGCCCATGGCGGTCTACACCGATGTCAACGAGGGCGAACTCGGCGCGTTCCTCAACGCTTATCCGGTCGGCGAACTCTTGTCCTACAAGGGGATTGCCGAAGGCACCGAGAATTCGAACTTTTTGCTGCACACATCGAGCGGCGCCTACATATTGACGCTCTACGAGAAGCGCGTCGACAAGGCCGACCTGCCGTTCTTCCTCGGCCTGATGGGCCATCTCGCTCGCAAAGGCATTTCCTGCCCGCTGCCGGTGACCGCGCATGACGGCACCGTCATCGGCACGCTGGCCGGGCGGCCGGCGGTCATCATCACCTTCCTCGAAGGCCTGTCGCTCAGGCGGCCGACAGCGGCGCATTGCGCGGAGGTCGGCAAGGCGCTGGCCGCCTTGCATCTGGCCGGCCAGGATTTTGCGATGACGCGCGACAACGCGCTTGCCATCGACGGCTGGCGCAAGCTCTGGAATGCCTCGCGTGGCCGCGCCGACGAGGTCGAGCCGGGACTTGCGGCCGAGGTCGACGCCGATTTCGCCGATTTCGAACGGCATTGGCCACAGGGCCTGCCGCAAGGCATCATCCATGCCGACCTGTTCCCGGACAACGTCTTCTTCCTCGGCGAAAAACTGTCCGGCCTGATCGATTTCTATTTCGCCTGCAACGACCTCTACGCCTATGACGTCGCCACCTGCCTCAACGCCTGGTGTTTCGAGAAGGATTTTTCCTTCAATCTCACCAAGGGCACGGCGCTGCTGGCCGGCTATCAGAGCGTGCGGCCCTTGAGCACTGTTGAGAAAGCGGCGTTGCCGATGCTGGCCCGCGGCTCGGCGCTGCGCTTCATGCTGACCCGGCTCTATGACTGGCTAACCGTTCCTGATGGCGGGCTGGTCATGAAGCGCGATCCGACCGAATATATTCGCCGCATGCGCTTCCACCGCGCGATCAGGTCTCCTTCGGAATATGGACTGACATGACCAAGCAGGTTGAAATCTTCACCGACGGCGCCTGCTCGGGCAATCCTGGTCCCGGCGGTTGGGGCGCCATCCTGCGCTTCAACGGCAAGACCAAGGAATTGTCGGGCGGCGAGGCCGAGACCACCAACAACCGCATGGAACTGCTGGCCGCCATCTCGGCGCTGAACGCGCTCAAGGAACCGTGCGCCGTCGAGCTTCACACCGACAGCAAATATGTCATGGACGGCATTTCCAAATGGATCCATGGCTGGAAGAAAAACGGCTGGAAGACCGCCGACAAGAAGCCGGTCAAGAACGGCGAGCTCTGGCAGGCGCTGGACGAGGCCAACAGGCGCCACAAAGTGACCTGGAACTGGGTCAAGGGCCATGCCGGCCATACCGAGAACGAACGCGCCGATGAGCTCGCGCGTGAAGGTATGGCGCCGTTCAAGAAGGGCTCGGCCAAACCTGCCGCGCCGAAACCTGCAGCCGCGCTGAAGCCGGCAGCATCCGACAAGCAGCCGGCGGCCCCAAGAGCACGGCGCTCGACGCAGAGTTATTGAGCTCGAGCTGACGGCAGGAACACCTCACCCGTGCCGATCGCATACTTCATCACCCATCCTCAGGTTCAGATCGATGCCAACGTTCCGGTCCCTGACTGGGGCCTGTCCGAGATCGGGCGGGCGAGGGCGTTGGTCATGCTCGATCAGCCATGGGTCGGCTCAATCCGGCGCGTCGTCTCGTCGGCTGAGCGCAAAGCGATCGAGACCGCCGAGATCCTTGGCAAACATCTTGGCCTTGCGGTCGAGGTGAGGGAGCGCATGCATGAGAACGATCGGTCGGCAACCGGCTTCCTGCCGCCGCCGGAGTTCGAGGCAGTCGCCGACCAGTTCTTCGCCAACCCGCACACAAGCATCCGCGGCTGGGAGCGCGCCATCGACGCCCAGCAGCGCATTGTCCGCGAGGTCGAAACGGTGCTCGAGATCGCCCGCAGCGGCGATATTGCCTTCGTCGGCCATGGCGGCGTCGGAACGCTGCTGCTGCTCTCGCTTAGCGGTCGCGAAATCAGCCGCGAGGCGGACCAGCCGGCGGGAGGTGGGAACTTTTTCGCCTATGATGTCGGCGCGCTTCGCGTCGTCCACGGATGGTGGCCAATCGACAGTCTGGCGCCGCTCCAAAGTGGCTGATCTGGCCGAAGGCTTCGGATACGGTCAATCTCAAGCCAGCAATTGTTCCCAGGTAGCAAAAGGAGTATTATTTACTACCTTTGAGCAAAGGATGACGCCCCAATGGCAAATGTTGAAAAAATAAGCGTGGCCGTCACGACGCGACAGGCGGCCGTCATGCGCGAGGTTGTGGACGCGGGCGAATACGCAACCACGAGCGAGATTGTGCGCGAAGCGATGCGAGATTGGCTGGCCAAGCGCGAACTGCGGCAGGAGGATGTGGGTCGGTTGCGGCGGCTTTGGGATGAAGGCAAGGCAAGCGGAAAACCCGAGCCCTTGGACTTCGACACCCTGCGAAAGGAAGCCCGGCAAAAGCTGGCGGAAGCTTCGCCGAACGACCGTTAGGATTGTCTGGTCGCCGGCGGCCAGAGCAGACCTCATCGACATTTATACGACAATCGGCGTTGAGAATATCGGGGCCGCCGACCGCTACTATGATTGGATAGAAGCGCGGGCGATGCAGCTTTCGGATCAGCCGCGCTTGGGGGTGAGGCGGCCCGACATTAGGCCTTCGGCCCGAATGCTCGTAGCGGCGCCGTTCCTGCTGCTTTACGAAACGAACCCGGATACAGATGATGGCCCTGTCGATGCTGTGGAGATCGTCCGGGTGGTCGACGGGCGACGAGATTTGAACCGTCTATTCTGATCGCTTCTGCATGCCAAATGCGCCTTTGGCTAAGTCGGCTCGCGTTGGCCAGAAACCAGCAATTGTAAGCTTTGGCTTAAAGCCGATTTCATGCCCGCGCGATAGATTGCGGCAATCAACCCGGTATGGGGAATTGCGGCGATGTTCGGACGCAGGACTTTCGGCAAGGACAAGCAAAGCTTTGCGGAGCTGAAACAAACGATGCGGCCGACTCCGGATCGCGACGGGGTGACGCGCGTTTTCTCAAAGCAGCTCTGGGACGATCCGAAGATCGGCTCCTTCCTGCGTGAGGCCGGCTTCGCGCCGGACGACCAGCGCAACATCATGCGCACGGCGGATGACTACATCGCTCTCTTCGCTGCGGCCAGGTACCGGCTTCAGGTGCGCACCGAGACCTTCAACGCTGAGATGGCGGCACGCCACGGCCATTGCCGCGCCATGCCCTTTCTGGTCATCGACCAGTCGATCTGGGACGGCGAGCATGGGGCGTTCCTCTATGCCCAGATGGATCTCATCGGCTTCGACGATTGGAACGTCGTCATGCTGGCGGCGGATGCGCGGACCGCGCAGTCATGCGGCCTGCCGGCTCATCCGGGCCCGGTTCCGGCGCTCACCCAGGCCGTGACCGGGCACGTGGTCCGATGGAAGGCGCGCTACGAATCCGCGCTGGAGGAATTCGGTGTCACCGCCACCGGCGGCCAGGGCATCACACGAGAGCAGTTCGAGGCGGAGAAAGACGCGCTGCGTCAGGAGATCATCGACACTGTCGCCGCGATGAAGCCGCGCGCCGTCGCTGAATAGAGTTGTCCCTAACGGATCAGCAGCGCCGTGCCATAGAGGCCGAGTGCGAACACCGTGTGCGAGATCACGTTGAAGGCGCGAATCTGCATCGGGCTGGGGCGCTTCGAGGCGGCCCAGCCGGCGCCCATGCCAGGCGCCAGCAGGAACCAGCCGGCGCCAATGGTGACCATACCGAGGATGAAGGCCGGCAGGAAGGTCGGTGCGTCCAGCCATGCCCTGCCCACCAGCGCCACCAGGATGAAGCCGTAGACGATGCCGGTGAAATAGTGGAAGCCCCAGCCCAGCGCCTGCTCATGCGCATAGGGTGCGGCATGGGCGATATCATCGTGGAAGACCTTGCCTTCCCTAAGATGCCAGACCCAGCGGCCGGGCGGCCCCCAGTTCGGCCATGGCTGGCCGAGTGCCAGATGCAGGAACATCGCCCAGAGATCCATCAGCACCGTGGCGCCGATGCCGATCGCAACACTGCGCCAGATGATGTCAAACATCGTCGATGTCCCCCAAAGTAGGCAATCCGGCAGGAAGCGCGCCGTGGTCAGGCCATGGCGCGCATGACCCGACGCGGCCGCGGTTTAGAGCTGGCTCAGAATGTGAGCCGCACCGGATGTGTCGACACCGGGCTTGGTCTCGACATTGAGCGCGGTGACCTTGCCATTGTCGACGATCATCGAGAAGCGTCGCGAGCGTAGCCCCATATCGCTGCTTACGAAATCGAGGCCGACCGACTTGGCGAAGTCGCCATTGCCATCGGCGAGATAGAGGATCTTACCTTCACCGCCAGTGAAATTCGCCCAGGCGCCCATGACGTGGGCGTCGTTGACCGAGACGACGGCGATGGTGTCGACGCCGCGCGCCAGGATGGCATCGTGGTTCTCGAGATAGCCCGGCAGATGGTTGTTGCTGCAGGTCGGCGTGAAGGCGCCGGGAACGCCGAACAGCACGACCTTCTTGCCCGCAAAAATCTCGGCCGAGGTGATCACCTTGGCGCCGTCGGCGGTCATTTCCTTGAAGGTCGCATCGGGCAGCTTATCGCCAACGGCAATGGTCATGATGGTCCTCGTGTGAAAAGCAGGGAAGGTTTCTTGCGATAGCGAAATCAGGCATCTCCCGCAACCGCCGACAAGCCCTGGATCAAGGGAAAGCCTGAATCGGGTTATGTATCATGGGAAAGGCAAGACGCCCTCGACCGCGCCTTGCGCACTTGTCAGCGTATAATACAACCCGCCATCGGTCGGTGTCGTCGACGGCCGGTCGAGGATCGGAATGGTAAACACCAGCCGGCCGTCCTTTTCGCTGCGCGCCGGGGCGCCGAACATGTAGTCGCGTTCGCCGGCAACGAAGAAATCCGCCGCCTCCGGATCGCCGGGAAAGGTCGCCTCGACGACCAGTGTCTCATGGTCAGCTGCCAAGACCTTGATGCCGAAATCGGCCTTGGCAGGGGCGGGCAAGGTGGCAAGGGCCGCCTTCACCAGTGCCGCATCCTCGGCATTGTCGGGATCGGCGGCGGGATCGACGCTCAGCCGCGTCTGCACCGGAATGCAGATCGTCTCGCAGATGCCGAGAAAGATGTCGGCATCGATGACGGCTGCATCCCCAGGCGACGACAGGGTGAATGT
Source organism: Mesorhizobium sp. P2_F5 (assembly GCF_056403715.1). NCBI lineage: Bacteria > Pseudomonadati > Pseudomonadota > Alphaproteobacteria > Hyphomicrobiales > Phyllobacteriaceae > Mesorhizobium > Mesorhizobium sp. P2_F5. Next base: position 46,554 of record NZ_JBFUEY010000007.1, read on the forward strand.
CACCGGCAGCGAAACCGGATGGTTGTAGCCGGCCCATTTGCCGTAACCGTCGTCATGGCGCTGCGGCGGCGGGAAGGAAAATGCCGCATCGGTGATGTTGGTGCTGGCCGAGACATCGATCTGCGGCGGCACGCCGGCATCGCCCGGATCGCGCCAATAGGTCTTCCAGCCGGGCTTGAGCGCAATGTCGAGCACGCCATGGATACGGCCGGCCTCATCGGCCTTGCCTGAGGTCACCAGGCGCACCTTGCCGCCTTCGCTGTTGTACCAGTCCGAAGAGGAAGCCGCGGCGGGCAGGGCTGCTCCGCATCCGATTGCGGCGCCGAGCAGCAGGATTTTCAAGCTTTGCATGGCGGTGATTTGATCGTCAGTTCATGGCCGCGCAATGTTTTCATGGCGCTCTGCGTATCATATTTGCGTGACCTTTGGGCAAGGAACAGTCGAGTTCAAGCAATCAGCCGGGGGAAGTTGGTAATCAGGAATCCGTTGTTCCAGCCATTGGGCTTTGGGCGAATCGCGCGCGGCGCATCTTTTCGGCGTGTCGGAAACGCGTTACGCTCCCTTCCATGGACTTGTTGCGCCACAAAAAGACGGCCGGCGGACGCGGCTTTCTCGACGACCAGTTCCTGATTGCCATGCCCGGCATGAAGGACGACCGCTTCACGCGCTCGGTCATCTACATCTGCGCGCACAGCGACGAAGGCGCGATGGGCCTAATCATCAACCAGACGCAGCAGATGCTGTTTCCCGATCTTCTGGTGCAGCTCGGCATCATGAACGAGCAGGAGGCGATCCGGCTGCCGGCGCAGGCCCGCGACTTCGTCGTACGCAATGGCGGCCCGGTCGACCGCAGCCGCGGCTTCGTCCTGCATTCGGGCGACTACCGGGTGGAATCCTCGCTCACCGTTTCCGACGATATCTGCCTGACCGCCACCGTCGACATCTTGCGCGCCATCTCGTCGGGCCGTGGCCCGCGCCGCGCGCTGATGGCGCTCGGCTATTCCGGCTGGGGCGCCGGCCAGCTGGAAACCGAGATCGCCGAGAATGGCTGGCTGACCTGTCCGGCCACGCCGGAGCTTCTGTTCGACACCGACATCGAACGCAAATACGACCGCATCCTGGCCAGTATCGGCATCGACCTGGCGCATCTCAGCCTCGCCGCTGGGCACGCCTGATCGGGTGGTTTGACCGAGACGAAAGAGTCCGATCGGGGGAGGCAGTGCGCACGATCGCAACACTAAGCGAAGGATGAGTCTATCCGGGCTGCAACGCTTTCCATTGCCGCCGCCAAGGCATCCGTGCCACCGCTTTCGACGAAGACGCGATAGGCCTGCTCATTCAGCCCTTGCGAAGTCGAATGAGCGCCGACGAGAGTCTCGAAGGTCGCGTGGCCTTTGATCGAAGTTTGCGCCAGACCAAAAAAGAGCTGTGCGATATACGTTCTTGCCCTTCCGTATTCTGCGCCGTGGTCCACCATCCATTGGACTGCGGTTTCCAGACAACCGAAGTAGGTCGCCATCAGTGAGCCTGCGGCGCTATAGCCGTTGAATTCCTCAATCGAAGTCGCGTTGACCACTGTGCCCAGGGCGCCGAATAGCTGGGTAAGGCGGTCGGAAGCGGGATAGATTACGGTCACGCCAGATCGGTTGGCCACAGACGGCAAGGGTATCGCACGCGTGACATCGACCGGGTGCTCGATCCACTCTGCGATCTTCTCGGCCGGCAGCATGGCGATTAGACTGACGATCGCCGTGTCCCCTGGGAATGCCAGAGGAGAAATGACCTCCTCGGCGATTTGCGGTCGTACCGCGAGAAAAAGGATATCGGAAACATCGACGATCTCCTGATTGTCATTGCAAACACGCACCTTTTCGAAAGATGCGGCCAATCGCGCTGCTGTCGCAGCCCCACGCGCCGACACGATAATCTCCGAAAGTGGGAATTCCGCTTCCATCAGACCACGCACGATGGCCTCGGTGATTGCACCCGCACCAATAAAGCCGAGCTTCATGGCCATTCTTCCCCAAGCGTAGCGTCTTCCGGTCGGTTGCAGACCTCCAGGCTACCATCCACCGCTTCACCGCCGAGCACAACCGGGCATGAAAACCATTCGTTTGGCGTGCAGACCCGACGCCATCGTCGCAGCCCGAACAAGAGGGCTCCAAACGCTGGAGTCGGCCCACTAAGCCTGCGTCATCGGATACTGCTCCTTCAGCGCCTTCAGCACCTGGTCGCCGGGCATCGGTGCGCCGAACATGAAGCTCTGGACGTATTCGCAGCCCATCTGGCGCAGTTCCAGCGCATCGCTTTCGTCCGAAATGCCCTCGGCCACCACCGACAGACCGAGCTCATGCGCCATGTTGACCATGGATTTGAGCAGCACCGCGCGCTTTGGCGTCGCGTCGTCGACGAAGCTCTTGTCGATCTTGATGGTGTCGAAGGGGAAGCGCGTCAGATAGGCGAGCGACGAATAGCCGGTGCCGAAATCGTCGAGCGACAGGCCGATGCCGAGCTGTTTCAGCTTGGTCAGCACATGCGAGGTCTGCTCGGGATTGTCCATCACCAGCGACTCGGTGAGTTCGAGCCGGAAGCAGCGCGGCTTGAGATTGGCGCGCGCGATGACCGAGCGGACATCGCTGACCAGGTCGCGGCGGATCAGCTGGCGGCTGGACAGGTTGACCGACACCGACAGCGGTGTGTCGCCGATCTGCTTTTGCCAGCCGGCGAGGTCCTCGGCCGCTTGCTGCATGGCGAACAGGCCGAGCTGCACGATCAGGCCACAGCTTTCGGCGACCGGAATGAAATCACCCGGCGGGATCATGCCGCGGCGCGGATGGTCCCAGCGCAGCAGCGCCTCGAAGCCGGCAATGCTGCCGTCCTCCAGCCGCACGATCGGCTGGTAGGCAAGGGTGAATTCGCGTCGCTCGATGGCGCGGCGCAGATCGGATTCGAATTGCAGCCGGTCGGTGCCGACGGTACGGAAGGCGGGCCTAAACGGCTCGATCCTGTCACCGCCGAAGCGCTTGGCCTGGTGCATGGCAAGCTCGGCATCCTTGACCATGTCCTCCGCTGAAGTCTGCGCCGAGGTCCAGGTGATCAGGCCGATCGAGGCGGTCAGCACGATCTCGCGCTTGGCGAAGGTGATCGGGTTGTTGATGGCGTGCTTGATGGCGTCGGCGACCGCGGCGATGCGCGAAGGGTCCTGTTCGGAAAGCAGCATCAGCGCGAACTGGTCGCCGGCAAAGCGCGACAGCGAATCCTTCGGCTTCAACAGCCGGTGCAGGCGGCGCGCTATGGTGAGCAGGATGGTGTCGCCGGCCGAGATGCCAAGCCCGTCATTGACCTGCTTGAACCGGTCGATGTCGATGACGAAGACGGTGGGGCGCACCTTCTCTTCGGTGCGCGCGATCGAGATGATGGCTTCTAGCCGGTTCATCAAAAGTTCGCGGTTGGGCAGGCCGGTCAGATTATCGTGAACGGCATCATGCAGCAGCCTTTCCTCGGACTTTTTCTGCTCGGTGACGTCGACCATGGTGCCGACGCAGCGAATCACTTCGCCATCCGAGCCGATCACCGGCCGCGCCCGAAGCAAGAACCAGTGGTAGTGCCCGTCAGCGCCGCGCAGGCGGAAATTCTGAGACACCCGGCCACGCCGGTGTTCCAGAACCACGTCGAGCGTGGTGCGGAAAGTGTCGCGGTCGTCGGCATGCAGCACCGGCAGCCAGTTGCGCGCCGCACCCCCCAGGCTGTTGGGCGCCAGGCCAAGCTGAATGCTGACATCGGGCTTGGTGACGACGCGGTCGCGCAGCACGTCCCAGTCCCACACGGTGTCGCCGGAGCCGGCCACCGCCAGCGCCTGGCGCTCGAGATCGGAGAACAGGCCCTGATGCAGCGCGCCGCCGGCAAAGGCATGCTGCATGACGGTGAAGCCGATGAGCAGAATGATCAGGATCAGCCCGCCGCCCAGTGCCGGCTGGGCGATGTCGTTGTCGAGCATGCCGGTGATCGCCATCCACGAACCGCATAGCCACAACAGCACCATCACCCAACTGGGCACCAGCATGATCGCACGATCATAACCACGAATACCAAGCAGGATGATCAGGCCAAGCCCGGTCAGCGCGGTCGCGGCAAAGGACAGACGGGCGATGCCTGAGGCTACGGCCGGATCGACGATCGCCACACCCGCAATCAGCACCAGGCCGAGGATCCAGACCAGCGCGCCATAGCTGAAATGGCCGTGCCATCGGTTAAGGTTGAGATAGGCGAACAGGAACACCACAAAGGTCGCCGCAAGCGCCACCTCCGTTCCCGCTCGCCACATCTGCTCATTTCCGGGCGATATCTCTATGATCTTGTTTAAAAAGCCGAAATCGACGCAGATATAGGCGAGCACTGCCCAGGCAAGGGCTGCGGTCGCCGGGAACATCGAGGTTCCCTTGACGACGAACAGGATGGTCAGGAACAGCGCCAGCAGGCCGGCAATGCCGATGACGATGCCTCGGAACAGCGTGTAGGAATTGACCGAGTCCTTGTAGGCTTCCGGCTCCCAGAGATAGACCTGCGGCAGCTTGGGCGAGGCGAGTTCGGCGATGAAGGTGATCACCGTTCCCGGGTTCAGCGTCACCCGGAACACGTCGGCGTCGGGGCTCGACTGGCGGTCGAGCGCGAAGCCCTCGCTGGGTGTGATCGCGGCGATGCGGGTGGCACCGAGATCGGGCCAGAAGATGCCCGAATTCACCAGCCTGAAATGCGGCGCCACGATCAGCCGGTCGAGCTGCTGGTCGGTGGTGTTGGCGAGCGCAAACACCGCCCAGTCACCGCTCGAGCGCGCGTCATTGGCCTCGACCTCGATGCGCCGCACGATGCCGTCGGGGCCGGGCGCGGTCGACACCTGGAAGTTTTCGCCCTGATTGACGTAGATTTCGACGGCGCGCGACAGGTCGAGCGCGACATCGTCACGGGCAATCTTGATCGGCTCGACGGCGAAGGCCGGGAGCGCCGCGCAGAGCGTGACGACAGCCGCCAGAACAAAGGCCAACAGCGACCCGTTTCGCAGGAAATTCGTCAAAAATCAGTCCTTCGTTCCACCGCCCGGCGGATCGTCCGCGATCCGGGCGTAGAGGTAGTGGTCCTGCCAGATGCCGTTGATCCTGAGGTAGGATCGCAAAAGTCCTTCGCGCCGGAATCCGGCTTTTTCAAGCACGCGGATCGACCGGGCGTTGTCGGGAATACAGGCAGCTTCGATCCGGTGCAACCTCAGCGTATCGAAGGCGAAGCGGCAGACCACCTTGACCGCGTCGGTCATCAGGCCGCGGCCGCCGAAACGCTCGCCGATCCAGTAGCCGACATGGCCGCTTTGGGAGACGCCGTGGCGGATGTTGCCCAGCGTAATGCCACCGGCGAGCTTGCCGCTGGCCTTCTCGAAGATGAAGAAAGCGATGGCGGTTCCCTGCGCATAATCTTCGCGGTAGCGGCCGATGCGCAGCCGCCAGGCGGTGCGGTCGAGTTCGTCGGGCGTCCAGCGCGGCTCCCACGGTTCGAGGAAGCCGCGGCTTTCACCGCGCAGTGCCGACCATTCGCGATAGTCGTTGGTGTACGGCACGCGCAGCGTCACCCGGTCGCCCTTCAGTGCCGGCAGGTCACGGCGAAAGAAAGGGAGCGCGAACACGGGGCGCCTTTAGGGGGACTTAGACGGCGAGCTTGCGGGCCGTGGTGTGCGTGCCCGCAAGTGAATCGAGGATCGCCTCATAGGGCGCGAGCGTACCCACGGGGCCGACGGCGGTCAGCGTCGGCTTGGTCGAAAACAGCCGTGACGACAGGTCGGTCAGTCGCTCGATCGTCAGCGCCGACAGCCGTTCCATCAACTCCTCCTTGGCGATCGGCCGGCCGAACAGAAGCAACTGCCTGGCGATCTGCGAGGCGCGGCTGGCCGGGCTTTCGGCCGACATGATCAGTCCGGCGCGGTATTGCGCGCGCGCCCGGTCGAGTTCTTCCTGCAGGATGTTTTCGCCGGCCTTCTGCAACTCGTCGATGATGACCGGCACCAGTTCGGCGATATCGCTCTGCCCGGTCGCGGCATGCACGCCGAAAATGCCGGTGTCGGAAAAGCCCCAGTGGAAGGCATAGACGGAATAACACAGGCCGCGCTTTTCGCGCACTTCCTGGAACAGGCGCGATGACATGCCGCCGCCGAGGATCATCGACAGCACCTGCGAGGCGTAGAAGTCGCGCACATGATAGGCGCGGCCTTCGAAGCCGAGCACGATCTGGGCGTCCATCAGGTCGCGGTCTTCACGGAAATCGCCGCCGACATACTGCGCATATTGCGGCATCGTGCTGTCGGCCTTGCTGCGGAAGCCGCCGAGCTGCTTTTCCACCTCGCGCACGAAATTGTCGTGCTTGATGTCGCCGGCCGCCACCACCACCATGCGCTCGGCGCCATATTGGCGCTCGATGAAATTATGCAGCTGTTTGGAGGTGAAGGATTTGACGGTTTCCGGCGTGCCGAGGATCGAGCGGCCGATCGTCTGATGGCGGAAGGCTGTCTCGGTGAAACGGTCGAAGACGATGTCGTCGGGCGTGTCGTGCGCGGCGCCGATCTCCTGCAGGATCACATGCTGCTCGCGTTCCAGCTCCTGCGGATCGAATTCGGACTCCTGCAGGATGTCGGCAAGAATATCGACGGCCAGCGGCACGTCGTCGGACAACACCCTGGCATAGTAGGATGTCGTCTCGACGCTGGTGGCGGCGTTGATCTCGCCGCCGACATCCTCGATTTCCGAGGCGATTTCGAAGGCGCTGCGCCTTTTCGTGCCCTTGAAGGCCATATGCTCGAGCAAATGGGCCATTCCGTGCTCTTCGTCACGCTCATTGCGAGCGCCCGACTTGACCCAGGCACCAAGGGCAACGGATTCGAGGCTTGGAAGGGTTTCGGTGGCGACTGTCAGGCCGTTCGACAGACGGCTTACCTCAACACCCATATGGCAAGTACTCCCTAACGCGCTGCCCTTGAGTGGCGGCTCACGTAATCTTCCACCATTTTCAGGTCGGATGGAAGTACCGTGTATTTTTCGTCGGCTGACATCAAGGACCCCAGCCATGCGGGCAGGGTCGGCGACACGCCGCAGGCGGCTTCGACGGCGGCCGGGAACTTCGCCGGATGGGCGGTGCCCAGCACCACCATCGGCACTGCGCCGGCAGCCTTGCCGGCGGCGACATGCACGGCGGCCGCCGTGTGCGGGTCGAGGAGATAATTGCTTGTTTCCAGCGTCGAACGGATGGTGGCGGCGACTTCATCCATGTCAGCGCGGCCGGCGTCGAATTCGGCCCGCATCCTGGCCATTTCAGCCGTTTCGATGGTGAAGGCGCCGGACTGCTTCAGCCCGGCCATGTAACGCCGAACGGTCTCGGCATTGCGGTCGGAGGCCTCGAACAGCAGGCGCTCGAAGTTCGACGACACCTGGATGTCCATCGATGGCGACGTGGTCGCAAACACACCCTTGGTGCGGTATTCGCCGGTCGCGAAAGTGCGCGCCAAAATGTCGTTGTCGTTGGTGGCGACGATCAGTCGCTCGATCGGCAGGCCCATCTTCTTGGCGGCATAACCCGCAAAGATGTCGCCGAAATTGCCGGTCGGCACGGTGAAGGAAACAGGCCGGTCCGGCGCGCCGAGCGAAAGCGCCGAGGAAAAATAATAGACGATCTGGGCCATGATGCGGGCCCAGTTGATCGAATTGACGCCCGACAGCGACACCCCATCGCGAAAGGCGTGGTCGTTGAACATATCCTTCAGCAACCCCTGGCAATCGTCGAAATTGCCTTCGATGGCCAGCGCTTGGACGTTGGCCGCGGTCGATGTCGTCATCTGCCGCTGCTGCACCGGCGAGACGCGGCCATGCGGGAACAGCACGAAGATATCGGTGCGGTCGCGGCCGGCAAAGGCGTCGATGGCCGCACCGCCAGTGTCGCCCGACGTGGCGCCGACGATCGTGGCGCGCTGGCCGCGCTCGGCCAGCACATGGTCCATCAGCCGGGCAAGCAGCTGCATGGCGACGTCTTTGAAGGCCAGCGTCGGACCGTGGAAGAGTTCGAGGATGAAAGTGTTCGGGCCGGTCTGCACCAGCGGGCAGACGGCCTGGTGGCGGAAGGTGGCATAGGCTTCGCGCACCAGGCGTTCGAAGACGGGGGCGGCGATCTCGCCGCCGAGGAACGGCGTCAGCACGCGGATGGCGAGGTCGGCATAGGGCAGGCCGCGCATGGCGCGGATCTCGGCTGCCGAAAACTGCGGCCACTCGCGCGGCACATAGAGCCCGCCGTCGCGCGCCAGTCCGGCCAGCACCGCGTCGGAAAATCCCAGCGCGGGCGCTTCCCCGCGAGTACTCACATATTGCATGTCATAGACCCGTTGCCGCTTGGCGTTTCCGTTCACCACAGAGTGGTTAATTTCTGCGCTGGCTCAGTCGCATTTTTGCCGCGCCGTTGCTATACGTCACCAGCTTTGCGAGAGGGAAGTGCAGTTTCATGGCGTTTTACAAGTTCGACCGTCGCTTTGTCGCGGGTCTGGCGCTCACCGGCTTTATGCTTGCCGCCGCCGGCTGCCAATCGAGCGACAATGGCCTCCTCAACCTCGGATTGGGCAAGAAGACCGACCCGAACGCGCCAATACCGCCGCAGGACCCCAAGGTGCTCGCCAGCCAGCTGCAGGCCTATTGCCCGAAAGTGACGGTGCGCGACGGCACCGCCTACTTCAACACCTACGCCAAGGGTGCGTCGCAGCCAAAAAAGAAAAAGGCTGACGCCGCGCAGGACGCCGAGGCCGCTGCCGCCGCGCAGACGGCGCCGGATGGCACAATCGTCGATCCGAACAAGGACCCGACCAAGATCATCTATCAGGCCTCGATCAGCGATGTGAGCCGCGATTGCAGCCGTGCAAACGGCCAGTTGACGATGAAGGTTGGCGTTGCCGGCAAGATCGTGCCGGGACCGATGTTCACTCCCGGCACCATCACCATGCCGATCCGCGTCGCCGTCATGCACGGCCCCGACGTGCTTTATTCGCAGATCCACCCCTATCAGATCCAGGTCAGCGATCCCTCGACCGCCACCCAGTTCGTGTTCACCGATTCCAACGTCGTCGTGCCCGAGCCCTCCGCCAGGGACTACCAGGTCTATGCCGGCTATGACGACACCGCACCGGCGGCGGCGGACAAGAAGTCGGGCAAGAAAAAGAAGCGCGCTCCGGCGACGAACTAGGCGTCGCCTGGGCGCCGTCGCTGCTGCGACGGTGGCGGTCAACTCTTTGAAAGATCGAAACGATCCGATCATAACCCTGCAGGTGTGCGCCTGCAGGCGGCTGGCGTTAGCGCTTTAGATCCTGATCCATTCCACCAGCGCACTTGACTCATTCATATCTCGGCGGTTATACGTCGATCAATAGCTCGCAGGTTATTGATCCCGATGCCAGACGCCCACGATACTCTCTTCAGAACGCTTGCCGACCCGACCCGGCGGGCCATCTTCGAGCGCCTGTGCCGCCAGGGCGAGCAGACAGTGGGGGCGCTGACGGCACAGTCCGGCGTCTCGCAGCCGGCGGTGTCGAAGCATCTCGGCGTGCTGAAGCAAGCCGGCCTAGTGCTCGACCGCCACGCCGGACGGCAGACCCATTACAGCGCGCAGCCCGCGGCACTTGGTCCGCTGACCGACTGGACAGTTCAGATGACTGGGTTTTGGGAGAGCCGCTTCGATGATCTCGAGAACCTGCTGAAAAGGATGGATCAGTGAGCAATCCCGAGTTGCGCACCGTCGTCGTCGAACGTGACATATCCTGGCCGGCGGAGAAGATCTGGCGCGCGCTGACGCAGCCGCATCTGATGGAGGAATGGCTCATGAAGAACGATTTCAAGCCTGTCATCGGCCACAGCTTCAATCTTCGCGGCGACTGGGGCGGCGTGCTCGACTGCGAGGTCCTCGCCATCGAGCAAAACAGAACGCTGTCCTACAGCTGGGATTTTGCCCATGAGGATGCCGCCTACAATCTGAAGAGCGTGGTGACGTTCACGCTCACGCCCACCAGCACGGGAACCCATCTGCGCGTCGAGCAGTCGGGCTTCCATCCGAGCCAGAAGCAGGCCTATGGCGGCGCCCGGGTCGGCTGGCAGCAATTCCTCACCAGGCTGGAGCAGCTTCTGGCGAAGCCTGATTGAAGCCTGCCGGCACAATTCGACGCCATGCCCTGATCGCGGGGCCACCGACCACGAAGGAGAAATCAATGAAGATCAAGCTGACCAGCGTCTACGTGGACAACCAGGACAACGCACTGCGTTTTTACACCGATGTGCTCGGCTTTGCCGTGAAGGCCGACTTCAGCAATGGGCCTTTTCGTTGGTTGACCGTGATCTCACCCGATGAACCCGAGGGAACCGAACTGCAACTCGCGCTCAACGACAACCCGGCCGCCAAAACCTACCAGCAGGCCATCTTCAAACAGGGCCAGCCCGCGCTCATGCTGTTCACCGACGACATCAAGGGCGACTATGAGCGCATCAAGGGGCGCGGCGGCGCGTTTGCCATGGCGCCAACCGAAGTGACCGGTTCGACCATTGCCCAGCTCAACGACAGCTGCGGCAATCTCATCCAGATCACCCAGCTGGCACGCTGGTAAGCGCTCGTTTTCAAGAGGAGGTGGCAATGAACTTGAGCAAGTGGATTCGCCAAACCCACCGTTGGCTGTCGATCATCTTCACGCTGACCGTGGCAGCCAATTTCATCACCATGGCCTTCGGGCAGCCTCCGGCATGGGTGGTCTATTCGCCGCTGCTGCCGTTGTTCCTGCTGCTGTTCAGCGGGCTCTACATGTTCGTGCTGCCCTATGTCGCCCGGTCGCGCGGCGAGCAGCGCGCGCAAGGATAGGACATGGCCAAGGCGCCCGGACAATTGAAGGCTGCAAAGCAGGACGCGGCGAAACCGGTCCTGCTTTCAGGCGGCAACCCGCAGATCGCCAAGGGCTACGGCGATGGCCCGGTGCAGGCCTATATCGCGGCCATGCCCGGCTGGAAAAGCGATGTTGGGCGCCGTCTCGACGCGCTCATCACCGACACCGTCCCCGGTGTCTACAAGGCCGTCAAATGGAACTCGCCGCTCTATGGCATCGAAGGCGAGGGCTGGTTCCTCAGCCTTCATTGCTTCACCAACTACGTCAAGGTCGCCTTCTTCCGCGGCATGTCGCTGGATCCCATTCCTCCCGGCGGCTCGAAGCAAAAGGAAGTGCGCTATCTCGATATCCATGAAGGCGAAGAAATCGATGAAGCCCGCTTTGCCAGCTGGGTGAAGCAGGCCAGTAAACTGCCCGGCGAGAAGATGTGAACGGAGGAGACCATGAAGACCAGCGTTTCGAACGAGGGAGGCGCCTCTCCCTCCGAGCGGATAGATGCCCGAATCCGGGAGCTGGATGATTGGCGAGGGAAAATGCTGGCCAGCCTGCGCAAGACCATCCTCGACGCCGATCCGGAAATCATCGAGGAGTGGAAGTGGATGGGCAGCCCGGTGTGGTCGCGCGACGGCATGATCGCAGTCGGCAACGCCCACAAGGACAAGGTGAAGCTGACCTTTTCGCACGGCGCCAGCCTGCCTGACCCCGACGGGCTGTTCAACAACGGCTTTGGCGGCAAGGTGTGGCGCGCCATCGATGTTTCCGAGGGCGAGGAGATCGATGCGGACGCGCTGAAGGCGCTCGTCCGCGCCGCCATCGCCTATAACCAGGCGAAGAAGAAACCGGCTCGCGCCAAGCCGGTCAAAGCCAAGGAGTAAGGTCAGGCGTCCGACCACTCCGACAAAGCGGCAATCACGCTTTTCAGTTCAGCCCAGCGGCGGATGACCGTTTCGGCGCCGGCCTCGGTCAACGCATCGGCATGGCCGGGATAGCTGTGCGCGGCCCCGGTAAATCCGATCACGCGCATGCCGGCGGCCCTGGCGCCGGCGACGCCGTGCACGGAATCCTCGATGACGAACGTGTTTGCCGGATCGGCGTTGAGTTTTTCCGCCGCGACCAGGAATACGTCCGGGGCGGGCTTGGTCTTCTTGCTTGGTATCTCCAGCGCCGAAAAAATCCGGCCGGCGAAGAACGGCAGCAGGCCAACCTTCTCCAGCATGAATTCGATCCGCTCGGAGCGCGAGTTCGAGCACACGCAGCGCGGCGCGGTGACCGCCGCCACCGCCTCGCGCGCGCCGTCGATGGCGCGCACATCGCTGCGCAATTTGCGGTCGACGAGCTCTTCGGCGCGGTCGATCATCGAGGCCTGGAACGGGATCGCCGACTTCGCCTCGACCCGCATCATGATGTCCTTGAAGGTCAACCCGGCATAGCTTTCGGCGATCTCCTCGGCCGATATTTCGAAGCCGGCGAGTGTCAGCAGTTCGGCCTCGACGCGGGCTGCGATGATTTCGGAATCGACGAGCACGCCGTCGCAATCGAAGATGACAAGATCTGGCTGGGGCATGGCAATCCGGAACGAGGGAAGGGTGATGGAGGCCCGGCAGGGCTCAAGCGGCGCGACATACACCAACGGACCGGGCTGCGCAAATTAACGAACTCAGGGATGCCGGGCCGATTTCGCCCTTCACCGAATATTTACGCTGATCGGTAACCATAACGGGGAGTAAACAGTAACGCGTGCTTTGGGTGTAAACATGTCTGCCGTGCGTCTTCTCGACGACCTTTCTCACGCTCCCCAGCAATCCGAGTGGCTGGACACGATCCTCAAGGGCGATTGCGTCGCCGCACTCGACCGACTGCCGGAAAAATCCATCGACGTCATCTTCGCCGATCCGCCCTACAATCTGCAGCTCGATGGCGATCTGCACCGCCCCGACCAGTCCAAGGTCGATGCCGTCGACGATGACTGGGACCAGTTCGAGAGTTTCGAGGCTTACGACGCCTTCACCCGCGCCTGGCTGCTGGCTGCGCGCCGCGTGCTGAAGCCCAACGGCACCATCTGGGTCATCGGCTCCTACCACAACATCTTCCGCGTCGGCGCCAAGATGCAGGATCTGGGCTTCTGGATCCTCAACGATGTCGTCTGGCGCAAGACCAATCCGATGCCGAATTTCCGCGGCCGCCGCTTCCAGAATGCACATGAGACCATGATCTGGGCCTCGCGCGACCAGAAGGGCAAGGGCTACACCTTCAACTACGAAGCCATGAAGGCCTCCAACGACGACATCCAGATGCGTTCCGACTGGCTGTTTCCGATCTGCACGGGCGGCGAGCGGCTGAAGAACGACAATGGCGACAAGCTGCATCCGACGCAGAAGCCGGAAGCGCTGCTTGCCCGCATCATGATGGCCTCGACCAAGCCGGGCGACATCGTGCTCGACCCGTTCTTCGGCTCCGGCACCACCGGCGCCGTCGCCAAGCGCCTCGGCCGCCATTTCGTCGGCATCGAGCGCGAGCAGGCCTATATCGACGCCGCCAATGAGCGCATCGACGCCGTGCGGCCGCTGGAAAGCGCTGATCTCACCGTGCTCACCGGCAAGCGCGCCGAGCCGCGCGTCGCCTTTGTCAGCCTTCTCGACACCGGGCTGATGCAGCCCGGCGCCACGCTCTATGATGCCAAGAAGCGCTGGGCGGCCAGGGTGCGCGCCGACGGCACGGTGGCAATCGGCGACAGCGCAGGCTCGATCCACAAGATCGGCGCCGAGGTGCAGGGGCTGGACGCCTGCAACGGCTGGACCTTCTGGCACTATGAGCGCAGCGGCGGCCTGACCCCGATCGACGAACTGCGCCGTATCGCAAGGCTCGGCATGGAGCGGGCAGGGGCCTGAGGCCAGGAAGTCGGCGCTCTACGGCGGCCCCCCTCTGCCCTGCCGGGCATCTCCCCCTCAAGGGGGGAGATCAGCTGTCGTCATTGCTTTCGCCAATTTTTGACATTGCAAGGTGAGAGCGGCCGCAGACGCCGCTGATCTCCCCCCTTGAGGGGGAGATGGCCGGCAGGCCAGAGGGGGGCGCCGTAGAGTGCCTACCTCCGGAGCTCTCCACCGCTCACACCGCGATCCCATACCCCGCAAGATCCGCCCGAAGCGTCTTGGCATCCGTGAACAGCACTGACTGCCAGCCGGCTGCCTTGGCGCCGTCGACATTTTTCTGGCTGTCGTCGATGAACAATGTGGCCGATGGTTCGAGCCCGAACGCGGCGACGTGGTGATCGTAGATGGCGCGGTCGGGCTTGATCTCATGGATGTCGGCCGACACGGTGACGCCGCGCGGGCGGCTGAGGAAGTCGAAACGCTGCCTTGCCTCGGCAAGCGTGTCGGCGGCGAAATTGGTCAGCATGGTTACGTCGTGGCCGCTCTCGATCAGGCCCAGCATGATGGCGACGCTGTCCTCATAGGCATGCGGCACCATCTCGTGCCAGTGGCGGCGGAAATTACGGATGTTTTCAGCATGATCGGGGTGCTCCGCGATCAGCAGTGCTTCCGCCTCTTCCCATGTCCGGCCGCGGTCCTGCTCGATGTTCCAGTCATGCGTGCAGACATTGTCGAAGAACCACTTGCGCTCCTGCGCATCCGGGATCAGGCGGCTGAACGGAATGTTCGGATCGTAGTGGATCAGCACGCGGCCGATGTCGAACACGATGTGGCGGATTTCAGGCATGTCTGGCCTTTCAATGCGATGCGATTCAATGCGGGCGGTGTTTCTTGGTCGCTCCCGGTATCGCCACTTCGATTACCTTTTTCATGACGGTTGGCAGCGCTTCCCCGGAAATGTCATGGGCCAGCGACCAGAAATGCCCTTCCGGGGCGTCACCTCTCATGTGGGCGTGAAAGACTTCGAGTTCGAGCGCGAAATGGGTGAAGACATGCGCGATCTCACCGGCGCGCCGCCAGTCGGCGGGGAAGGGAGCGGCGTCTGTCGTCGTCGCGCCGTCCACCCGCGCGGTCCAGCCGGTGGTCGGCACCTCGGTCATGCCACCGAGCAGGCCTTTGTCGGGTCGCTTGCGCAACAGGAGGGCGCCGTCGGCGCGCTCGGCCACAAAGGCAGCGCCGCGCCGCAATGGCTTGTCGGCCTTGGGCAAGCGGAGCGGGAAGCGCTCGGGATCGCCAGACAGGATGGCGCTGCAATCCTCGCGTACTGGGCACAGCATGCAGCGCGGCCGCTTTGGCGTGCAGATCGTCGCGCCAAGGTCCATCATCGCCTGTGCGAAGTCACCCGGCCTTGTCTGCGGAACCAGTTTTTCGACCAGCGCGCGAATTTCAGGCTTGGCCTCGCTGAGCGGCGTTTCGATCGAATAGAGCCGCGAGATGACACGTTCGACATTGCCGTCGACGACCGCCGCCGGGCGGTCGAAGGCGATTGCCGCGATCGCCGCCGCCGTATAGGCGCCGATGCCCGGCAATTCCCTCAATCCCGCTTCATTGTCGGGAAAGCGCCCGCCCTGCGCGGCAACGAGATCGGCGCAGGCCTTGAGGTTCCGCGCCCGCGAATAATAGCCGAGCCCGGCCCAGGCCTTCATCACATCCTCGGTCGGCGCCGCGGCCAGCGCCTTCACATCAGGCCATTTCTCGACGAAGGCGCGAAAATAGGACTTTACCGCCTCGACCGTGGTCTGCTGCAGCATAACTTCCGACAGCCAGATGCGGTAGGGATCCGGCCGTGCGCCGCCGGCAGCCGCGCGCGGCGCAATGCGCCACGGCAGCTCGCGGTGGTGCGCGTCGTACCAGGCAAGCAGGCGGGAAGCGCTGTCTCCGGATGCGGCCTTGCGGGTCTGTTCGTGCAGTGCCATTGATCGCGGGCTGGCTCTAGGCTGGTGTGGAGCGTGGCTGGAGAACGTACATGGCAGGGAGAACGCCTTACGGCAATCCCGTTCCGGTGAGCGATCTCGCGACCCAGATCCTCGATCCGGTGCTGCGCAAGCGGGCCGGCATTTCGATCGGGCTGGTGCAGTCGTGGGAAGAGATCGCCGGGCCGCGCCTTGCCGGCCATTCGCGCCCGGAAAAAATTCAATGGCCGCGCCGTATGCATGAGGACGACCCGTTCGAGCCGGCGACGCTGGTTATCGCCTGCGAAGGCATGGCGGCACTCCATCTGCAGCACGAAACGGGCGAAATCATCAACCGCGTCAATTCTTTCCTTGGCTTCAATGCGATCGGCAGGATCCGGATCGTGCAAAAGCCGGTGCTATCAGAGAAAGCCCGGCCGAAACCGGCTCCCAGGCCGCTGACGGCTGTCGAAAAGGCCAAATTGTCCGATACCGTGGGCAAGATCGAGGATGAGGGCCTGCGCGCCTCGCTGGAGCGCCTCGGCGCCACTATTCTCGGCGAGCGGAAGCGGCCAGGCTAGTCGGCCGGTCATGAACCCGTCACCAATCTCGCGCATTCGTGATGATGCATATAGAGTTAGGCGATTGGAATGGGGACAGCGATGCCTTAATTCCCGCCAACTCTCGCCTTTTCTAGCCTTTGCATTGCAAAATCCAACCATTGTCAGGTGATTCGCATGAACCGTAGCTTGTCCCGCAGAAACCTCCTGTCTTCGCTGGCAGCCATTCCGGCAGTGGCACTGCTCGCCGCATGCAGCGATTCCGGCGAGGACGCCAAGGCTGCGGACGTGAAGCCTGCGGCGCCAGCCGTGCCTGCTGCGACGCCTGCCACGCCGGCCGCCGCCAAGGCGCCGGACTCGACGGGCGACGTCAACATGGCGGAGCTGCTGAAGCCCGGCGCTCTGCCCGACAAGCAGCTCGGCAAGGACGACGCCAAGGTCACCATCGTCGAATATGCCTCGATGACCTGCCCGCATTGCGCGCATTTCGCCGCGACCACCTTCCCGGAGTTGAAGACCAAATACATCGACACCGGCAAAGCGCGCTACATCCTGCGCGAATTCCCGTTCGATCCGAGCGCCGAGGCCGGTTTCATGCTGGCGCGCTGTTCAAAGGACAATTATTTCCCGATGGTCGACGTGCTATTCAAGCAGCAGCCCAACTGGGTCGGCGTCAACAATACCAAGGATGCCCTGCTGCAGATCTCCAAGCTCGCCGGTTTTACACAGGAGTCCTTCGAGGCCTGCTTGACGGACCAGAAACTTCTGGACGATGTGAGATCGGTCCAGAAGCGCGGCGCCGATGAATTCAAGGTCGACTCGACGCCGACCTTCTTCATCAACGGAAAGACCTACAAAGGTGCGATGTCGATTGAGGAAATGTCGGCCATCATCGACCCTCTGCTCTGACGTCCAGGCGACGCCGGAGCGACTGCGCTTTGGCGTCTGCGCACCTCTGTGTCCTGTAGGCTGGCGCGAATGAAGTTTTCGCGCCTTCGCCTCCTCGGCTTCAAGTCCTTCGTCGAACCCGGCGAGTTCGTCATCGAACGCGGCCTGACCGGTATCGTCGGGCCGAATGGCTGCGGCAAGTCGAACCTTGTCGAGGCGATGCGCTGGGTGATGGGCGAAAGCTCGTACAAGAACATGCGCGCGTCCGGCATGGACGACGTGATCTTTTCCGGTTCGGGAACGCGCCCCGCGCGCAACACCGCCGAAGTCACGCTGTTCCTCGACAACAGCGACCGCACCGCGCCCGCCGCTTTCAACGACGCCGATGAATTGCAGGTGTCGCGCCGCATCGAGCGCGAGGCCGGCTCGCTCTACCGCATCAACGGCAAGGAAGCCCGCGCCAAGGACGTACAGCTTCTGTTCGCCGACCAGTCGACCGGCGCGCGCTCGCCCTCGATGGTCGGCCAGGGCCGCATCGGCGAGCTGATTCAGGCCAAGCCGCAGGCGCGCCGCGCCCTGCTTGAAGAAGCCGCGGGTATTTCCGGCCTGCACACGCGCCGGCACGAAGCCGAGCTGCGGCTGAAGGCTGCCGAGCAGAATCTGGAGCGGCTCGACGACGTCGTCGGCGAACTGGAGAGCCAGATCGAAAGCCTGAAGCGCCAGGCGCGCCAGGCCTCGCGCTTCAAGAACCTGTCGGCCGATATCCGCAAGGCGGAAGCCACGCTCTTGCATCTGCGCTGGACGCTGGCCAAGACCCAGGAGGGCGAGGCCCGCTCGGCGCTTGCCGTTGCCACCGCTTTGGTCGGCGACCGCGCCTCGGCGCAGATGAACGCCGCCAGGGAGCAAGGCATCGGCGCGCACCGGCTGCCCGACCTGCGCGACGCCGAAGCGGCCGCCGCCGCCGCCTTCCAACGCCTGTCGATCGCCAGAGCGCAGATCGAGGAGGAGGCCGGCCGCATCCGCGCCCGCCAGGCCGAACTCGAGCGCCGGCTGCAGCAGCTCGACGGCGACATCGCCCGCGAAGAACGCATGGTGCGCGACAATGCCGACATCCTTGAGCGCCTGCGCGAGGAAGAGGCGACGCTCAATTCCGAAAACGCCGGCGCCGCCGAACGCGAGGCCACCACGCGGGCCGCTTTCGAACAGGCCGGCGCCACGCTCGTCCAGAGTGAAGCCAGGCTCGCCGCGCTGACCGCCGAACGGGCCGAGGCCGCGGCCTCGCGCAACCAGATCGAGCGCACGCTGCGCGAAACCGCCGAACGCCGCGACCGTTTTGGCCGGCAGCTGGCCGACGTCGACCGCGAACTGTCCGAGATCATCTCCAAGGTCGCCGGCTTGCCCGACCCCGCCGAGAAGCGCGCCCTGGTCGAGGACGCGCTTGCCCGACTTGAGGAAACCGAGGCCGGCGCCATTGCCGCCGAACAGGCGGTTGTCGAGGCTCGTGCTGCTGAGAGTGCCGCCCGTCCGCCGCTGCAGGACGCCAGGGCGGAACTGGCCGGGATCGAGACCGAAGCCCGCACGCTGGCCAAGATCCTGAATGCCGCCAGTGGCGATCTTTTCCCATCGGTACTCGAACAGCTCAGCGTCGAACGCGGCTACGAGACGGCGCTTGGTGCTGCGCTCGGCGAAGACCTCGACGTGCCGCTCGACCGCAGCGCGCCGGTGCATTGGGGCGAAAGTCAGGTTCAATCAGGTGATGCGGCTCTGCCTGAAGGCATCAAGAGCCTCGCCAGTGTCGTGCGCGCGCCTTCGCAGCTTGGCCGAAGGCTGGCGCAGATCGGTATTGTCGATGCTGCCGACGGCCGCCGGCTGCAGGCACTGCTTGCGCCCGGCCAGCGGCTGGTCAGCCGCGACGGCGCGCTGTGGCGTTGGGATGGCCTGACCGCCAGCGCCGATGCGCCGACCGCGGCCGCGCAAAGGCTGGCGCAGAAGAACCGGCTGGCCGAGCTTGACGCCGAGGCGGTGCAGGCAACACAGATCGTGCGCGAGGCGGAAGGTGCCCTTGCCCAGGCCGAACAGGCGCTGCGCCAGGCGAGCGAGGCCGAGCGCAATGCCCGCCAGGCCGGACGCGATGCCCAGCACGGGCTGGACGCCGCCCGCAACGCACTGGCCGAGGCCGAAAAGGCCGGCGGCGAACTGGCAAGCCGTCGCGCCGCACTGGACGAGGCGCGCGCGCGCATCGTCGACAGCCATGAAGAGACGGCCGCCGCCTTTGCCGAGGCCGAAATGCTGCTGCAGGACGCGCCCGATCTCGGCGACCTGCAATTGCAGCTCGAACAATCCGCCGCCAATGTCGGCAGGGACCGCGCAACCCTTGCCGACGCGCGCGCCGTCCATGAGGGCCTGCGCCGCGAAGCCGAGGCGCGCACGCGCCGGCTCGACGCCATCGGCGCCGAGCGCAGCAGCTGGCTGCAGCGGGCCGAAAACGCCTCCACCCAGATCGCCTCGCTCGGCGAGCGCAGGGCCGAAGCCGAGGCCGAGCGCGAGACACTGGCCGACGCTCCCGACGAAATCGACGCCAGGCGGCGCGCGCTGCTGTCGCAGCTGACCGAGGCCGAGACCTTGCGCAAGGCGGCGGCCGACCGTTTGCAGGAGGCCGAGAACAAGCAGGCCGAGCTGGACAAGGCGGCAACCTCCGCGATCCAGTCGCTGGCCGATTCCCGCGAAACCCGCGTCCGCGCCGAAGAGCGGTTGACCGCTGCCGACGAACGCCGGCTGGAGGTCGAGGCGCGCATCCAGGAAACGCTGAACACGCCGCCGCATCTGGTCATCCGCCACACCGGTCTGGAAGCCGACAGCCCGATGCCGGAAATGGCCGAGATCGAACGCCAGCTCGACCGGCTGAAGGTCGAGCGCGAACGGCTCGGCGCCGTCAACCTGCGCGCCGAGGAAGAGCAGAAGGAATTGTCCGACCGGCTGGAGACCATCGTTTCCGAGCGCGAGGACATCATCGAGGCGATCCGCAAGCTGAGGCAAGCGATCCAGAGCCTGAACCGCGAGGGCCGCGAACGGCTGCTCGCCGCTTTCGATGTCGTCAACGGCCATTTCCAGCGGCTGTTCTCGCATCTGTTCGGTGGCGGCACGGCCGAGCTGCAGCTGATCGAATCCGACGATCCGCTCGAGGCCGGGCTCGAAATTCTCGCGCGCCCCCCCGGCAAGAAGCCGCAGACGATGACGCTGCTGTCCGGCGGCGAACAGGCGCTGACGGCGATGTCGCTGATCTTTGCCGTGTTCCTGACCAATCCGGCGCCGATCTGCGTGCTCGACGAAGTCGACGCACCGCTCGACGATCACAATGTCGAGCGCTTCTGCAACCTGATGGACGAAATGGCCGCCACCACCGAGACGCGCTTCGTCATCATCACGCACAATCCGATCACCATGGCGCGCATGAACCGCCTGTTCGGCGTGACCATGGCCGAGCAGGGCGTCAGCCAGCTGGTGTCGGTCGATCTGCAGGCCGCCGAGGCGATGCGCGAGGCGAGCTGACGCGTCAGAGCATGATGCCGAAAAGTGTGAAGCGGTTTTCGGACGACATCATGCTCTACTGATTTTAGTCGCCAGTGGCCTCAATCACGGCTTTCGATTATAGCAGCAATGGAATGCAGCCAATCGCCCCTGATGGCTGGCTTGGTCATGTGCCTGGAGAACGTTGTTGCCTGTACTCGTCACCGGAGCCGCGGGGTTCATCGGAAGCCATGTCTGCCATCATCTGCTGAACCGTGGCGAGGCGGTCGTCGGCGTCGACAACATGAACGACTATTACGACCTGGCGCTGAAGGAGGGCCGGCTCGCCCGCCTCACGCCGCACAAGGACTTTTCCTTTCACCAGCTCGACATCGCCGAGCCCGGAGCGCTCGCCGATGCGCTGGCCGGACAAGGCATCGTCAAGGTCGTGCATCTGGCAGCACAAGCGGGCGTGCGCCATTCGCTCGACAATCCCCGGCTCTATGTCCGTTCCAACGTCGTTGGTCATCTCGAAGTGCTCGAATTCTGCCGCGCAACAGCCGGCTTCGAGCACCTGGTCTACGCCTCGTCGAGTTCGGTCTATGGCGGCAACCGCAAGGTGCCGTTCTCGGAGACCGATCAGGTCGACAGGCCGGTCTCGCTCTACGCCGCCACCAAGAAGGCCGACGAGCTAATGAGCCATACCTACGCTCATCTCTTCGGCCTGCCGCTGACCGGCCTGCGCTTCTTCACCGTCTACGGTCCCTGGGGCCGGCCCGACATGGCCTACTGGCTGTTCACCCAGGCGATGCTCGAGGGCAGGCCGATCCGGGTCTTCAACGATGGCGAGATGTGGCGCGATTTCACCTATATCGACGATGTCGTGCGCGCCATTGCCGCCGTGCTCGACAAGCCGCCGGTCGAGGCGCCGCCATGCCGGCTCTACAATGTCGGCAACAATCGGCCCGAGCGGCTAAACGATTTCATCGCCACGCTGGAGCGTCTGCTCGGCGTCACCGCCATCCGCAACAGCGAGCCGATGCAGACCAGCGACGTCGAACAGACCTATGCCGACATGACGGCACTGGAGCGCGATTTCGGCTTCAGGCCAAGCGTTTCGATCGAGGACGGCCTGAAGAAATTTGTCGACTGGTACCGGTCGGAATGGATGGCGAAGGTGGCAAAGGGCTGATTGCCGGGAGCCGCCATAAATCCAAAACGCAAACTGCCCGCCGCGCATTCGGAGGGATTTGCGTGCCGGCGGAGAGGGAAACTTAAGCGCAAGCTGAGAGACTGACGCTACGTCAAGGCGACGGGGAGGCTTGCGGTGGACCTGAACTACGACTTCGAAATGCAGTCGATCTTGCCGAAGGCCGTCTGGCTCGTCCCGGAATGCAAGGAGCTGCTGGACGGGCAGGGGATCGCCCACAATGTCAAAGGCAATTACGTGCCGGCCTTCGTCGATCCGGCAACCGTCGTCGCGCTGTGGCGGGAAAGTGCCGAACTCAGATCGACCTTGATAAAATCGGACTGGAGCACGCTGCCCTATGAAGGCGAAACGGATGCGGGCAAGGCGCATTTTCTGATCCCCAAATTGATGGAGATCCATGCCAAGGCCGGCAGTGGCGCCTACGACGCGAACGCCGTCCGTTACGCGGTCTGGGATCTTTTCGGTTTCACCAAGAAGTTGACCATGGGCGAGATCCTCGACGCGAACGGCAAGCCCACATGCTCCGTGCTGACCCAGCAAAGAATGCAAAGCGCCCGGCCGACCGCGAATTTCGATGCCTACAAGGTGCTCATGGCCATGGCCTCCGATCGCAAAAATCAACCGGTGTCTGAGAAACCGTCACCGACCAAAACGACGGAGGCGATCTCCGGCCTGTTTGGACGCGCCGCCCGGGCCTTTGGCCGCAAGACGAACTGACGGCCGCTTGTCGGATCAACGCGCAACTTCGGTTGATGAAAGACGATGGGACGCATGGCGCCCCCAACTCAAACGCATCAACCCAAAAAAGTGTGTCGCGAACGATTTCGTGTTTTGTCGCCGACCGGCAGACGCCACGTTCATCGGAAGCCAAGGAAGCTCAGTATCGCAATCACGATCACTACTGCTCCGACGAGCCAAATTATATTGTTCACGATATCTCTCCCGAAATCTGTTGCTGGGAGTGAACTCGTTAGAGCCTACTAACGTTCCCGCATTTTTCTGCGACGAAACAAATGACCGCCATCCCTTTCGTCGGCCGGCGGACTAAGGTCCGATCAGGGTTATGACTGAAGTCTTGGTGCCTGAGCCATAGGTCTGAGGGCGGCAACCTATGCCCTCCCAATACATTAGGACCGGGCTGCCGAGTATGAGTCCCTTCATCGGTGGTCAATCGGGTGCCCGCCATTCCTGAGAGACTAGCGGGCACCCGATTTCCGTTCACCCCAAACGGCGTGCGTTTCAATAGCGAGGCAAACAGTGACCTTTGTCCAGAGATCAGTGCGTGACGGCGCAACCCGACCAGCAAACGACAATGACAGTCATACCCATACCCCGGAAGTTTCTTCGATCCTTGACCTCATACCGTCGGCTGACGACGACAAGGTCGCTGACCTTGTCAGGCGAACAGAGCGCTTGGGAATCGCCGTGCTTATCGCGATGGGGATTTTGCTGATCTTGGCACCGGTGGTCTACTTTGCGCTTTCTTACGGGATCTGAGACGGCCTGATTGGTGGTCCTCTCGGAAGTCCTGAAAAGCCAACGGTCTTCCTCGCAAGACAGATGCTTCACACCACGGATCAGCAGATCGAACGCGACGACATAGAGGGTCGTGCACAGCGCTCCTTTGTCGAGTTGCGCAACTCCTCGTGGTCGGCTTTGAAAGAGTGTCTCCACCAGAAGTTGCCAACAAGACCTAGTGTCGCAATTCCCCCTTTCGACATGCCGTGTTGAGCGGAGCAGCCGTCACTGATCGCGGCGCGCGCACCGACGATGGCCCTCGGAACCAAAGGGATGGGACGCGGTTATCCCCGCGAAGGGATAATTAGCAGATGGAGATATTGCAATGAAAACAATGATCGTGAGCGCTTTGGCGCTGTTCATGGCGATGCCGGCGATAGCGTCGGCAGCCGAAGCCGACGTCATCATCACAACCCACCATCGACATCATCACAAGAACGTCAAGATCATCAATGACCAGGGCCAACGACTTCATCATCGTAGACACGGCACGGTTGCCTTTTACGACCACGGCCGCAGACACCACCGCCCGGATACTGTTATCGTGACTGGCTCGATCGAGAGTCGCCATCATTGGTATCATCGATACCATCGGCATCATCGCGTTATCATCCAGGACGACAACGACTACTGATCCTCTTCGCACGGCCCGGCTCTGTGGATGGAGTCGGGTCGCGTGGGGACTCGGATAGCCCCTGACGGCAGCCATTCATGGCATCTGTAAATCATTGATTTCAAAAGGCATGTGAATTGGCTGGGGCGCCAGGACATTAATCCAGCGCTGCCTAAGTAAATGAATTTCCACAACCTATTGCTTTAACTTTAGTTTCAGGCGCATAACTGACCTAGACCGGTGACCTAAGTTGCACCCGTCAGATCGGATAAATTGCCCCAAACCTCACATATCAAAAGACGTGGCTCGACCTACTATGCACAGGTCGCGGTGCCACTCGATTTGCAGCCGATCATGAACAGAAAGACCATGGACAGGTCGCTGCGCACAAAAGACCCGCGCGAAGCGAAACGTCTCGTGCGTCCGATCTTAGATGAGTGGGATCGCCTGTTTAGCGAAGCCCGCCGTCAATCAGCGATAGCCATAGAGCAGCGCCAGCCGTTGTCGGTAGCACAGATAGCTATGCGCGACTACAAGTCTCAGATCGCCTTCGACGCTGAGCTACGTGAAGCCGATCACCGTTGGGCGCAAATCGGTGTCGACTATGACGAAGCCCGCCGGTTCCGCGATGGCTATTCCGGTATCCTTTCCGACGACCAGCTTGAAGAGATCGTTGGCGCTCGCGTCGACCATCACATGGCAGCGCTAGGCCAGCGATCGCCGAAAGGCAGCGAGGAGTGGCGGACAATCGCGCAAGCACTCTGTGCGTCCACCTATGAAGCCCGCAGCAGGCAAGATGAGCGCGATGGCGGTGATTTTACCGGGACGCCGAAGCACCCGCTATTGATCGATGTAGAGCCGGAAGCTGTGGTCGTTGAAGCGGGCGCAGGCATCATGGACCTCTATGACACGTATTCGCGTGAGAACTCCAAAGGCATCAGCCAGGACACGCTGACGCAAGCCCGGCGCGACGTTAAGCTGTTTGCCGGGACGACAGGCGATATTCCAGCTTCCAAGATCGACAAGAAGTCAGTTCGCAACTGGAAGGCGCTCTTGATGGACTATCCGGTGAAGGCTGCCGAAATCACTGCCTTCCGCGGCATGACCATGAAGCAGGTTATTGAGGCCAACGTCTTGGTCAAGAAGCCGGCTATCACAGATCGCACCGTGAATCGGTACCTCTCATCGCTTGGCGCGTTCTGCGAATGGCTTGCCCACAACGAGTATCTCGACCGCAATCCTGTCGACGGTTTCTCGCAGAAGGTCGACAAAGCGAAGCGATCGCAAAAGCCGTTCTCCTCCGACCAAATGAATACGCTGTTTGCATCGCCGCTGTTCACCGGATGCCAAAACGATGACGACTGGCACCTTGCGGGCAATCACGCTGTTCGCGATCACCGCTACTGGTTGCCGCTGGTGATGCTCTACAGCGGGGCGCGGCCGGCAGAGATCGCCCAGCTCCATGTCGAGGACGTGCGAGAGCATCACGGCTCATGGATAATCCATATCACCACGGAAGGCGGCGGAGGCAAATCGACCAAGACTAAGGGCTCAATGCGCGTCGTTCCGGTGCACCCGCAACTGGTCGCCCTCGGCTTCATTACCTACTGTGAACGCATGAAGGCGAACGCTGAGACCCGCCTATTCCCGAAGGCCGTCCGAAACCAGCGCGGCCAGATGGTCGCCGACTTCTCACGTGACTTCGGCCGCTATCTGACGCGGATAGGGGTCAAGGTCGGACGAGGGCTTTCGCTCTACAGCTTCCGGCACGGCTTTGTAGACGCCCTTCGCCGAGCCGAATACCTTGATGAACAATTTGGGTTCTTGATTGGCCACAAAGCCCATTCCATGACTGAACAATATGGCAGCCTGCCTCAAGGCATGCTTCGTCAGCGCATCGAGATGATCAACCGGGTCGAATATCCGGGGTTGGATCTCAAACACCTCTACCACTAGCTCTGCCGACCAAGGGGCTCAGCCTTAAAGGCCAACCCCCAAGCCACGGACATGGCTCCATCGTGCTACGGGGCCGACAGTCTAACGCACAGGCGGATCTCAGAACCGTTGGTGGGGGTACAATCCCGCACTTTCGCAGGCCAGAGACGCGGCGCCTCCCATCCGGGATGCGGCCGGCTACAGGGGTGCCATACTGCAGAGGATCGAAAAAGACCACAAGTGTAGGGGCAAACACTCGCCAAATTATACGCGAATATCCCGTTATGATATTGCTATATATAAGATGTAAATTATCTTATGTAGCAGAAAGCAAGAATAACATGAACACACCTCCAGGTCGTCCAAATGCAAATACGGAAATCTCAAGGTTCATAGATGGTCGCATCGATCAGCTAAAGGGGCGGAAGAGCCAGAAAGACATCGCTGTCCAAGCAGGATTCACCAATGTCAATGTTCTCTCGATGATAAAGTCCGGCGCGACGAAAGTGCCGTTTGATCGGGTTCCGGGGCTTGCGAAAGCCCTTGAGTGCGACCCCGCGCGGCTATTTCTCTTGGCGCTCGAGCAATACTTTGAGAGCAGCGCGTTGGTGGCGATCAAGCAGATCTTCGGAACTGTGGTGAGCGAGAACGAGGTGTCTTGGGTCGAGGCGCTTCGTAGGGCCTCCGATAATACCGATCCACCCCTGACCGCAAAACGCGCAAAGATATTGCGCGCGATTTTTGGGAAGATCGGACCATACCCTGGCCAATGACATCGCGGCAGGTCGATCGATGCCGATGACCAAAGCCCGGCAGCCGATGGCCGCTCCGGTCTGGGCGGATGTATCCGACTGGGAGTGAACGTTAATCCCGTCCGCACAATCGGATGCTTTACAGCCGTGGCCCCAATGATCGCTGGTGCCACGGATAGGCTTGTGCGACGTGCGCCTCGGTTCCTGGGAACCAATCGACTTTATTCGCTTGAGGGGATGCCCCATAGCGAAGTCCTAGAGGGTATTTGGTCAGCGGTGGGGATGCCTCCTGTTGCGGCAGACAAAATTCCGACAATGCTCCACTTTCGATGGGAGGTAAGAACAACGGGCCGTTCTCGTCGTTCGCTCGCAACGGCGTCCGATCCGCTAGGATTCGGGCGAGCATTAGCGACCCGGACGCGATCCTCCCGCGTGTGCGACGCCATCGCCACATCGTGGCGGCGCATCTACTGAGATCGATGCGCTGAAGACGGCACGGCTCGCGAGGATATTGCGATGTGGCGAATAAATTTTGCGAGCGGCACAGTGAAACTCTGGGAGCCGTCCGAACCGAATTCTCCAAGCATGCCATCACCCATTAGCTCGACGATGCGACCATGACGGCGCGCAATCTCCGAATCGAACAGAAGCTTCCTGCCCTCGCTCATCCGCTCATGCGTCCCTTTTTCGTCCGCTCCATCATGGCGGAATAGCTCATCACATCGGCGGCAAGAATGGTGGGATTGCGGTCCTTGGGCTAGCTCACTTCACCACTGAAAACTCGAACCGGGCGTTTTGACTCACCAGAAGATACTGATAGTTGTTAGCGGCACTGCCGGCGCGATTGCGGAAGATGGCGCTGCATGATTGCCCGCCGCCGCTAAGGTTACAGAACACATCGCCGACAATTCGGGTCTTGCCTTCCACCATTTCGGAACCGACCATCACCCGCGACGTTCCGTCGAGTGTCGTTGTTCGCGAATACGCGTCTGCCGATGTAAGCGCCCGGCCGCGCAGCTCGTG
This sequence comes from Mesorhizobium sp. P2_F5, assembly GCF_056403715.1. Taxonomy (NCBI): domain Bacteria; kingdom Pseudomonadati; phylum Pseudomonadota; class Alphaproteobacteria; order Hyphomicrobiales; family Phyllobacteriaceae; genus Mesorhizobium; species Mesorhizobium sp. P2_F5. Next base: position 74,315 of record NZ_JBFUEY010000007.1, read on the forward strand.
GCCGAATAGAAGCGTCTTGATCTCGGGCCCGGTCAGGCGATCCTTGGAATTCGGGTCGATGCCGAATGGCAGTTCGGGGACACCGGCCTTGCGGAGCCCGTCAAGAATGCGCTCGAGATCGGCATCGTTCTTGAAGCTGTAATCCTTTGTCGCAAGCAATACGGTGAATTCGTCATAGCCACGACCGGCGATGTAGGATGTGATCTGCTCTTTGACCCTCGCCGCATCGGCGCTTCGACCGAGATGTCCGTAAACCGTGATGAGCAGTCTGAGGCGCTGATAGCCAAGCCAAAAGATCGACCAGTAGGGCGAATCTTCCGCGCTGGGATTCGACTTCTCCAGCGCCTCGGCGGCTTCGCTGAAGCGACCGAGACCTATATAGGCTAGCGCCGCCATGACGTATCGGCCGGAATTCCAGCGCGGGTCTATGCGCCTGACGGCTTCGAGATATTCAAGTCCTTCCGCAGGCCGTCCGCTCAGGGTGAGCACCCAGCTCATTTCCTCGAAGATATAGGGGTTGCTGGGGTCGAGGGCGATGCCTCTTTCGCTTGCGGCTAGCGCCGCATCGTGCTCATGGCGCGAGATCGAGTGCTCAGCAAGAAGCATATAGAAGATAGCCGACGGATGCTTGGCCGCATCGGCGAAATAGACGTCTGACTTGGCATTGATCTCCGCCTCCGACAGCCCAAGGACGGCTTGCGACGCCTTGTCATCGGCGTTCCAATAGAGCCAAGCGAGTTCGGCACTGGCGCGACCGAAGTCAGGATCGAGTCTCAAGGCCTCCAGAAGATACGGGATTGCGCTCTTGGTATGCTCAGCCGTTCCGCGATAGGAGAGTTCAAGTCCTTTGAGGTAGGCATCATACGCCGACGGATTGTTCGTGCCGCCCGCAGCGCCTTCCTTACCTTCGCCAGAGACCAGCCGCAGCTCCAGGGTTCCGGCGATGTTGGCGATCACCTTGTCTTGAAGCGCGAAGACATCGGCCCATTTGCCCTCAAAGCGCTCGGCCCACAGATGACCACCCGATTGCGAGTCGATCAACTGCGCATTGATGCGCAGGTCATCGGCTATGCGTCGCGTGCTGCCTTCGAGGATGTAGCGCACGCCAAGCTCTTTGGCGACTTGCGACGGCGCTGTCGCCTTGCCCTTGTAGGTGAAGGCTGCGTTGCGCGAGATGACGAAGAGACCGGGGATGCGGGCAAGCTCGGTCGTCAAATCCTCTGTGATGCCGTCGGCCAGATAGCCTTGCTCCCTGTCGTCGCTCAAATTGGCGAAGGGGAGCACTACGAGCGAAGGCTTATTATCGGCTACCGTCGAGACGGTCTCGGTAACAGGAGTGTGCCGCATGAACCAGTAATTGGTGCCCCCCGCGAGGCCAGCCAGAATGAGGGCCAGCGCCAGACCTGCGACGAGACGTTGCCAGGGCAGGTGCTTCGGAAGCGGCGGCGCATTGGCCGCGCCGTCCGGCCTCACGCGATAAGCCTGCACCGGCTCGGCGATGTTCTTGACCTTCTGGTCGCCCATCGATTCAAAGCGGAAGGCAAGCTTTTTTTCGACTTCCTTTGCAACTTTGCCCGAGACGCAGATGCCTCCAGGGTCGGCTAGTTGTTCGAGGCGCGTGGCGATATTGACACCTTCACCATAGCGGTCCTCGCCTTCGACGATGACTTCTCCCAGATTGATGCCGATGCGCACGAGCACGCGCTGATCTTCTGGAATCGCAGCATTTCGTTCGGCCAGTCCGCGCTGCAGGCTTACGGCGCATTCGACAGCGTCGATGACAGAGCCGAACTCGGCCAGCATGCCATCACCCATGAGCTTGAAAATTCGGCCGTGATGACGGGCTATTTCTGGCTCGAACAGTTCCTTGCGTCTGGCACTTAATCGCTCGTATGTGCCTTTCTCATCACGCTCCATGAGTGCCGAATAGCCAACGACATCGGCGGCTAAAATAACGGCGAGCTTGCGCTCCACGGCAGTGACCCTTTGCGAACTCCCCGCAACTGTAACTTTACGCAACTGAATATGGAAGAAATGAAAATCATTGGAACGTCGCGTGTCTTTGCATGAGCCAAGAAAACTAACACCCGAGGTTATAGCCAGTATGGAGGCAGTAGCGCAGATGTCCAACCGTGGACCGAAGCAGGCGAAAGCGATTACAGAAAATCTCATTCTCGCGGCCCGCAAATCGCGCGACGCGAATCGTCGCCACAACGCTCGATGGCTGCGTGGCGACAGCGTCCGGTTCCGCTGTAACGATCATCGGGATCAATTGCGGAGCCGCCGATACGGCCGGCACACGCACTTCGTCGCGATAGCGCTTGCGCCAACTGAAGACTTGGTTCGCGTTCACATCATATTGCCGGGCGACCTTTGAAACCGACGAGCCAGGCATCAACGATGCAGCGACAATCTCACGCTTCAATGCTTCCGGCCAGGAGCGGTGACGTCTCCCAGTCAAAGTTGTGTCCATAACCAATTTTGTGGACACTTCCCGCCCTCGCAAATCCTCAGATCATCTCAACGTCGGCGAATTGACGCGATCATGGAAGGCGGCCCTCGGCGAAGGGATACGGAGGTAAGTCCGGGAGGTCGGGCGCGAAACCGCATGTCCTGGGCGATGATTGTTGAGATCCAGTCTCTTTTTAGGAGACGGTTCTGAACGAGCGGGGAGGTTGACAATGTCAACTTGGCGATTCGATAGCGACGGTTCGCGACCTAATTCTGTCAACCAGAATGTAATGCGTTCTCTTAAGCCGTAAGAGCGCGCTTGACGCTAAGTTTACGCTAAGTTGACAACTCAGACCCAAAACCACTTTTTCGGCAATAAGTTGACAAACGCAACCTGAGACAGCTTCCAAGGCTCGAACAGCGAAACAGACAGAGAAGCTCACCAGACACCGACAGCACCGTCAGCGCAGCGATCGAGCGAGATACATCACGGAAGCTATCTGGCGCTCACCCCTGATCGAACAGACATACGAACGCCAACAGCTTGACCACCATCAGACTAATAGCGCTGGCGTAGAGAGCGAATTAGTTAAACAGCAGAGAGACACGCACAAGGCCACGGGAGCTCCAAAGTCCTGGATCGTAGAGAGGCTGAGTGTAGAGGCGTGGTGTGATGGTGAATTGAGGGCCTCGGCTTTTCGCTTTCAATGATCGTTTATTCGCGGCCGAACTCCTCAGAGAGACCGCGGAGAAAAATCCAACTATCCGATGTCTTGGAATTGGATTTCGTAAGGGCAAGGGCAGTGCCTTAGATCGCATTGCCTAACCGCGCGGAACGCTGTTGTGTTCTCAGGTTGCACGCCTCCATTGTCCGTCAGAAGCCTTCCAATTAGCGCGCACAATGCGGGAATCTGCATTGCATGCTTCACATGCCGTTTTCGCCCGCAACGGTGACCGCGTTTCTAAACCCAAATAGGGTATTGACATTTAACGCGTTAGTGTTAAAACGGCGTCGAATAGGAGTGCGACATGGTCAAGACACCGGCGGAATATCAGCGCGACTATCGCGATCGGAAACGCCGAGCACTGGAAGCTCGGCAAGAAGCAACGCGATCTTTTCTGAAACAACCGTTCTTCAAGTTTTTTAAGGACGATCCGGACGCCTCGAATTTTGAGATGTCGCTGGATGTTGCTGGCATCCATCCCCACCAGTTTGAGGACGACCGTGATCCAAAGTCTGCGACAGGTGAAATCGAGAAGGGCGGGTACGATGACTACGTGGATAACGCCGGCTCTATAGGCCGTGCGGAGATCATGGTCGCCAATTTGCTAGACGCGGCCACTCAGCTTGCAGGGATAATCAACCGCTACAAACTGAGTGAGATCAAACGCGAGGAAGATCGACTTCACAGACTTGCAGATCAAGCCACGCCGGAAGGGCGGCATGAAATCGTGAACAAACTAACGAAGCTCAACCGCATCGCGGGGCTATTGGACAGGGAAGTCCGCAGGTCGCTGCCACAATGGAAAGCTAAGGAGGATTAAGAGACCAAGACACTCCACGCGCCCGCTCGCTACGTGTTCCCGTCAACACAGGTGGAGGCTGAGCGTCTCGACTGAGCAAAGAAATTTCGCCGGAGTGATTTTCGATTGAGCCCGATCTCACTCCGGCGACGTAGCCAACGGCAGGGGCTTATTCCTGCCGATCACAAGGAAAACTTTAACATGACGGACATCATTGATCAATTTAGCAACTTGCCGGAGACTGAAATCGTAGTCAGGCCCGAGCAACTTGCTCGAGCTGACGCCCTGTATCGAGCCGCTTCGCTTCAGATTGAGGAAGCTCATCGTCTTCTCGGCAAAACAAAAGTCCAGGAACCGTTCGACGCCGGCTACATAGCCTATCTGGAAGGGTGCATAATGCAGATCGACGACGACGACGTGCAACTGGAAGATATTCGAGGGGGCTATTTTCTGTTCTGCCGTATGGCCGAGTGGAAAGTTGCAATCTGATCGTCGGATGCGCGACCAAAACTGAATGATCGGCACGGCGGCGCGGGGTGACACACGCCACCTTGTCGCCAGGTCGCAGATGGCAACAAAAGGCGAAATCGCCCCTGTTAGGCCCATCGGTCGTCTTTGAAGCACGCACGTCGCGCCTCGATGGGCGGCGACCACGCAAATCTCAAAATTCTGCGCACCAAAATTGCGTTCTTCGGGGCAACGCGTCGGCGTCGCCCCGAGAACGCTGTTGCGTAGATGTGTAGAGCACAATTCTGTCCCTAACCTTAGGAGACCACCAAATGACCAATCCGACCAACCCTCCTGCTCAACCGATCCAACCCGATCCACGGACGAATACAAGCAATGCCATTCCGGACGCTGACGTTCAGGCTGTCTTGTTGGAACTGGATAAGCTTGTATCAAATCACCAAGCGAGTGACTTCGAGGATGATGACGCCGAGGAAAAAGGCGCTCAATACGAACGTGTTTTGAGCTTCTGTTTTCCCGAAGATATCCAAAATGAGTTTAACATCAGATACCTAGAGGTTCCTGTTCGGAAGCTCCTGCAGTGGGCCGCCGCGGAACTTCCTGATGACGCGGAAATCCTTAATGCCATACGCGACGAATATTACGGCGGAGACGAGTCCGAAGATCACGAGTTCGGGGTAGCCGAATTTACCTTTAGGAACACGCCGCCGTCGATTGAGGAAATGGCAATCAAGCGAATTGCGCGAGCAGCCGGCCGCAAAGAACGGGACGTCCGTCGATTAGAATTTGAGATCGAGCAGGCGGAGCAAGCCATTCGTGATTCAGAGTGGCAGATCGACCAACTAGAAGGGCGGGCAACTGCCTTCGAAAGATATATGGAAAGGACGAAGAGCGACAGAGCCGAATTTGGCGAGATGTATGGCGAATTACACGCTGCGTGGGACACATTTGTTGCTGAACGGCAGCAGAGAAATGATCCTGAGTTCGATACTCATACGCGTGCCAAGCTGATCGCATGGGAGCGGGAAATTGGTCGCGCGTCTGAGGCACGGCAAAGCGTAAGGGATGCAGAACTCAAAGCGATATTGGCTAAGAAAGGCTCAGCGACCAAGTTGAGGAGTGCGGCATGACCGCTGCTGTCCGGAGCCGAACGCCAAAGAGGCCGAAACCGTGGTCCTGGACGACCTCAAGACGGTTCAAGTGCGCCACTTTCGACATGTATGACGATGCTAGGTATCGCAGCGCGAAGGTGATCAAGGACTGCTACGGCACCGTGGGTATGCCTGAGATATTTCCCGGCAGGAACTACCTGCCGGGACCTGTTATCGATGCCCTCATACGTGAGCTGGTGGAAATTTCGCTCCCGGCAGATCGGTATGACACTTGGACATGGCATGGGCGTTATGATCCTGAGCACTCGGCTATTTTGGTGACGCTCAGGCGATTTCGCATTGTCAGTACAAGAGCGGAACTTATCCGCGACGCACTGCGGGCCATCGAACCGTACCCATCGAAAAAATGGGTCGAATATTCCAAGGTAGACGCGGTGCTGGAAGAAGTTGGCAAGCTTGTAGCCCTGCCAATGGCCAATGATCCCACTACAGGGCTCTGGCAATAGCCTGATGCGACGGACGCCGGTGAACCGGCGTCCCCCTTCGCTGGGCTGGCCGCACTGACTGCGCTCGCGCCGAAAGTGGAAAATCGGGACCGTGAATGGGAGCCGCTGACACACTCTACGTATAATGGCCGCGCTGTCAGGGGGGGCTTGCCACCGGCCGGCGAAGTTTGGAGCGCAGTCCAGCGCTGAAACGGCAAAGGAACTCTCCAGTGAGCTTCCCTGACAGCGTGGCCACTGATCTCGCCCTCCAAGTCGTCCGGTAAGGTTTACCCCGACCTTAGAAGTATGTTCCGGGCGACAGAATTCGATAACCGGCCACCGAAAGCAAGCAGATGCCTCTAAGCGCGAACATCACTATAGCCAGCAACGATGGCTCTGCTGCTGCAGAGATCCGCTATGAGTGCAGAAGGCTGCCGAACATCCAAGCTCGACTGCGGGGACGATTGACGCTCGAGCCGGAGATCGACCTTAACGCCTACACCACGAGCGCGGTCATCGACTGGGTAGATCTTGTTTTCCAGACGGTTCGTCCGACTCAATGGAGGTGGATTTTCGTTGAACTCGAGAAGGTAATCGGCAGCAGGTCGTTCGTTTGGCAAGACCGGGACGAGGATAAAGTCCAATACCGGGAATTTCGCGTCCGCTTTCAGGAACCGGAAATAACGGACCTCCTGGCCGCTGAGCTCGCTATCGACGGCAGATGGGGATTGGCTCAATCGACGATGGTCGAAAACCTCGAGATCAGCGTGGACTTTCGTCCGAAGGTGCCCTCGGACGTCAGCCTGGCGAGGATCTTTGGCGTTCTCGCACGCAGCCACCTTCCGGGCCGGGATGTCATCTCCGAACTATCCGATCGGCCGCGGTTCACATGGGGAAAGGGTACAGGGAAAACTGCTCACGTGCTGGCTGCTCAAAAAGCCAGACCCGACCGAAACGACGAACTGCTTCTAGCCACCCACATGGACCGGCCGGCAGTGGCTGATTCATCTTATTACGTGGGCGCAAAGAAAGCCTCACCGTCGTGGCGCACCATGATCAAGATAATGGACCAGCAGAACAAGGCCACCGGGAAGCGCCTGATTCTACCGGACAATGAGAGACGAGTGAGGATTGAAGTGACGCTTTCCAACACCGAACTGCGAAGCATCGGCATTGACTCGATGGCAAGCCTGATGGCGTTCCGCTTCCAGACATTTCAAGGTCGCTACTTCCAGTTCAGGCTGCCGACGTTTGCAGATGCGGGTGCGCTGCCAAAGGGTAACCACGCTGCTCTAAGCCATCTCAGAGAGAATGAACGTCGAACCAAATTCCTGAATAGTGGCGTTGTAGGGCTGAAAGCCATGGACGATGCAAGAGCTAGGCGAACCGGAGCTCTTCAGATGACCATGCGCACGGAGGCAAGAGAGATAGGAAACGCTCCAGCTGCAATGTCGACACCTCAAGAAGTACCTATGGTCGCCTACAAGGCGTTGACCGGTCGCGTGCTGATGGCACTGCGTCATCTGGGTGATCGTGTCGCCGCGGCTACGATTCGTAAAGGGTAGGTGAGAGGTAGGGCTTCTGGTGTTGCTTAAGTGCGATGCGTCTCTCGTCTGAGACAAGTTATTAGATCCCCAAGCGTGTCCTTTTCGCAAACTCAACGCTTTCAACGTGTCGAGAGCGCTCAGAAGACCCGTCGTGCACTCGAACGCGTGGAGAAAAGCTCTGATCCAACAACGCTGACGATTGTGAAGGCTCGAAGAATGATAGAGCAAATCGTATCCGCTGCTTCTGCCCAGCGATTGGGAGATCACTGGCCTTCCTGTTATCCGCCGGCACCGCAGCGTATCTGTGTCGTAACACGCTCGATATGCTGTACGAGCACTTCAGGTTCGCTCAGGGGACGTGCAGGGCTGGCTCCGAGTGGTGTCGAGCATCTTTGTGCATGAACTCTCGATACACGCTCTGGTGAAGCTGCCCTGCGACAACCGAAGTTGCGCCTCCTCCCTTCTGTCACACGAGATAAATGGCGAACAGATGACATTGAAAACACTGAACATGGTGCAGTCATTCCAATGACAGATCAGAAAAAATTTATGGCATTCTGCTTCAGCCGTGTCACCAAACAGCCGCGCGACGATTCAGAACTGCGAGCACTCACGTGGCTGAACCAACAGCACAAAATAATCCAGCGTTGGGCAGCGGCCAATAGTTTTGAACTCGCTCACACAGAGTGGGGAACCACAACTCACGCCGGTACAGCCTTTTCCGATAGCGTGAAATTCCGGGAGGCAGTCCGCCTCGCAAGTGCCCGCGCATATCCTCTGGTTATGGCTGATATTTCGGAGCTCCTGTCCCGAACTCCAGTGGAGAAAATCGTTGGCTGTGTGAAAGCTCTCGACTCCTTATCCATTGATATTTGGGATGTGTCTCGTAACGGTCTCTGGACGTCACTGTCGTTGGAGACGAAAAAAAACATGATAAATCGCGCGGCAGCAATTCGGGTGAGCCGCGCAAAGCCGATCAGAGTTGGACTGCGGTCAGCAGCCACTCGAAAAAAGCCGTCGGCGAACAACTGGGAGAGGGGCAACTTAGCAAATCAGACCAAGGCTGACGCCTTCGCACGCCAACTCGCAGACTTCGTTCGATCGCACACAGCGAAACTAGTGCCCGGTTCGAAAGTTTCGCCATCAGCCTTGGCGCGCGCACTTAACGAGGTCGGTGTCCTCTCGCCGCGTTCAGGCCTCTGGAACCACAATTCGGCCAGAAACCTCCTTGAACGTCTCGAAAAGCTCGATCGGAGTTGAGTTCGCAAGCCCATCAGCGAACCTGAAGCCAACCGATCGCCGAGGCCAGGGAGCCGCGAAGAGGCTCGCAATTTGGCCGCCACAATTCCGGTATCGCATCTTATGCGTACTTCCCGCGGCCGTCGCAGGCTGCAGCATCGGATTTGTGGAGTGCCAGATCGGAGTCTACCGATCCGGCCAGTGTCCCCACATGTTGCGTTGGCCAAGAGCATTGAGCAGCCCGAGGTGCTGATAGTAGCTGATCCCGTTGACATCCGTCGCGATCGGACAACCAAGCGTCACAACGCGAGTGAATGTCTGGAATGCAACTGACGTCGGCCATCGAGAAGTCTTAGCCATCACCTGATAGCGGACGTGGCCCATATGGAATTGTTCCTAACTGCGTACGCCCCCAAAATTGCGTCGGTTGGTGTCGGCGCTTCCAGTCAGCGGGTTCAGACGCGTAGCAGCGTCTTAACGGTCCGCCGTTCATCTATCGCACGGTAGCCTTCTGCGAGCTCAATTGGCCATGAGTTCCGTGGCATTTGTCGAGGAGGTCGGCAGCGCCGTGCACAGTGTGCCCAAGGGCCAGTCGTCGTCGGCTCGTTTTGCCTGTCCGACACTATCTGTCCGCATTGCCGGCTCGTGTTCCAGTGATCTTGCGAGAAGCTGGAGTTCAAGACCGGTGTCTAGGCGCCGCTAGCGCGTGTGCCCCTGGCCGATGGCACTTTGGTAGCCGCCGCCCCGCTCCGCTCCGGCGAACTCCTTCCCACGAGCCGATACCGCGCTGGCAGATGCGAAAGGCGGTGCGATCCAGATTTGAGCGCCCAACAGATGGGGCCTGAAGCTCTCGTCTCTGGCGACATGATTAGACACGGTTGATGATCGTGGCAGTTTCTATTCTTCCGGCTTGGCCTTGGCCGCACGCTTCTCGAGAACCGCCTCAGTGATCGAGTGCGGCATGCGCCGTGGCGTCTCGATCAGCCCAAGCAGCGGCATGACCAGAATGAAGAATGCAAAATAGTATAGCGTCGCCAACTGGGACATCGTGACGTAGGCGCCCTCTGCCGGTTTTGAGCCGAGCCAGCCGAGAAAAAGGGCATTGGCCACGAACAGCCAGAAGAACACCCTGTACCATGGGCGGTAAACCGCCGAGCGCACCTTGGAGGTGTCGAGCCACGGCACCAGGAACAGCATGGCGATCGAACTGAACATCGCGAGCACACCGCCGAGTTTGGAATCGATCGGTCCGACATTGAAGGTGATGGCGCGCAGCATCGCGTAGAACGGCAGGAAGTACCACTCCGGCACGATATGCGCCGGCGTTTTCAGCGGGTTGGCGACCGTGTAATTGTCCGGATGGCCGAGGAAGTTGGGCAGGTAGAAGACGAAATAGGCGAAGAAGAACAGGAACACGATAATGCCGAACGCGTCCTTGACGGTCGCGTAAGGTGTGAAGTCCACGACATCGCTCGTTGATTTTACGTCGATGCCCGTTGGGTTGTTCTGGCCGACGACGTGAAGCGCCCAGATATGCAACGTCACCACGCCGGCAAGCATGAACGGGAGCAGATAGTGCAGCGCAAAGAAGCGGTTCAGCGTCGGATTGTCGACGGCAAAGCCTCCCAGCAGCAACTGCTGGATCCAGTCGCCGACCAGCGGAATGGCGCTGAAGAAGCCAGTGATGACGGTGGCGCCCCAGAAGCTCATCTGCCCCCAGGGCAGCACGTAGCCGATGAAGGCCGTCGCCATCATCAACAGCAGGTTGGTGCAACCGAGTACCCACAGAAGCTCACGCGGCGCCTTGTAGGATCCGTAATAGAGCCCGCGGCAGATGTGTATGTAGACGGCGATGAAGAAGAATGAGGCGCCGTTCGAATGAAGGGAGCGCAGCAGCCACCCCGAATTCACGTCGCGTACTATCTTCTCGACCGAATTGAAGGCCAGCCCCGTATCCGCGGAGTAATGCATCGCCAGCACGATGCCGGTCAGGATCTGCGATGCCAGCATGACCGTGAGGATACCGCCGAACGTATAGGCGTAGTTCAGGTTGCGAGGGACAGGATAGACGATGAAGGAATCATGCACCAACCGCGGCAGCGGCAGGCGAGCGTCGAACCAGCGTTCGATACCGGTCTTGGGCGTATAGGTCGAGTGTCCCTCGCTCATCGAAATATCCCCTGCCTCAACCGATAAGGATTTTGGTATCGGAAATGAACTTGAATACCGGCACGGCCATGTTTTCCGTCGCCGGGCCTTTGCGGATGCGGCCGGCGGTGTCGTACTGCGAACCGTGGCACGGGCAGAACCAGCCGCCGAAATCGCCTTCCTGGCCGAGCAGAATACAGCCCAGATGTGTGCAGACCTGCACCATCACCATCCAGGCTTCCTTGCCGGGCGTGGTGCGGTTGGCGTCGGTCGCCGGCGCATCGGCCGGCAGATTGGCGTTGCGTGCGATCGGATCCTTGAGATCTGCAAGGTTGACGGCCTCGCCGTCCTTCATCTCCTGCTCGGTGCGGTTGCGCACCACGACCGGCTTGCCGCGCCATTTGACAATCAGCGACATGCCAGGGGTCAGCAAGGACACATCGACCTCGACGCGGGCCGGGACCTCGGCAGGCGTTGTATGTTCGGCACTGCCGGTTTCGGGTCCAGAGAGATCGGCCACGATAGCGTCTCCTGTTATTGGAAAGGCTGCTTCATCGGCTCGGCCGCAAGGGCAAAGCAAGCCACGGCCTTCGCTTTCCTAGATTCCTCATGCCGTGAAATATGCCGACCGAGGCGGGATGTGAGCCATCATGCCAAGGGCACATGCGTCCAATACTTTCGGTCATGATTTCCTGAGCGAAGGACTGGCCGAGCCGGGGCGAGAGTTTCTCGAATCCTCCAGATAGCATTTCGCTTGTGCTGGGACTTTGGATATCCGGGCTTGGGCGGGGCGTTCGCAGAGCAATTGTCTCGGCCTGATCATACCTCGGCATAGTCGCGCCTAACTGTCAGCGTCGTAGCCGTCCTTCTCGCCAGGTGAGAGCTTTCTGAAGCAATTGTCTCGTGACGCCAGCCACTGCGGGGCGCCAACCGAGCCGAAAATAGCGAAGGAGTCTGATCATGCTGCCTCTACTGCAGAGTCTCCACCAAATCGCTGCGAAACGCGGCGATGGGCTACGCCCGGAATTTCTGAGGATGGAAGCCGAGGAAGCACCGGCCTTCCCGCCTATTCAACTTGCTTCATTGTTCGGCGATGGCTTCGTTCCGGTTCAGGAAAACTCAGTATTTGAATCGCTGAAATCACCGACGGCTCGGCCACCTCAAACGAGTGCGAAGGCACAGGGGGTTGCTGAGAACAATCGATGAATGGTCGCGCACGGCTGCGCTGGAAATGGCAGCCTACCGGGGAAGGGTGTGTCTTTATCGGAGGCGAACAAACCTGGCCGCGTGGATCGGCCGGTAATGTCGTAAGATCGATCGGTTGTTGAAACGCGTAGAGACGTGTTGTTCGCCCCTAACGCAAGCGATCCATACCTCCCTGAAGCTCGGTCGGCGAAAGCCGAGTCACGATTGCGAGCACCGCGTGCAGCCTTTGCAGGATGCAGCATGGGCGCTGCCGAGCGCCTCGTCCATGAGGCGACGGATGGTGAGCGCGCAGCGGCCGCACTTGGGGCTGCAACCGAGACAGCCATAGACCTGGCCGGTCGAGCGCGGCCGCTCCGCCTTTACAGCGGAGCGGACATCCTGATCGGTCAACACATTGCACGAACAGACGATCATGGTGCTACGTTTCTCGACGGCGATGTTATACAGGCTGGTTCCGGTCCTAGCCCAGCAAGGTCAGTAGTCCCATACCGCCGGTACGCAACGAAAGGCGTCGCCGTCCACCGCCACATGGCAGATTGACGGGAACGGCAGGTGAGTGGCCACCAGCGGCTCGCGGTTCGCCGCGAGTTCCCGCATAAGACTGATGCGGACGCGGGCCGCCTCTTCGGGGTCGTGTTCGAAGCCGTTGTGCCAGTCGGGATGGTCGAACCCGACCTGGAATACAAGGTCCCCGGCGAACGTCAGCCGGTCGCCGCCCGACGCCAGGCGGACCACGCTGTGCCCGGGGGTGTGGCCGCCGGTGCGACGGACGACCACCCCTGGTGCCACCTCGTGTTCGTCTTCGAATGGGCGCAGCTGGCTGCGGTAGTCATTCACGAACCGCTTGGCTGCCCGCCGAAGCGCGTCCGGAAACCCCTGCGGCATGGAAACACGGGAGAAATCGGGCGACTCCCAAAACTTGATCTCAGCGGCAGCCACATGAACCCGCAGGTCCGGACGCAGCTGCTCCTTCACGCCATCGATGAGCAGCCCGCCAATGTGGTCCATGTGCATGTGGGTCAGCACCACGTCGGTCACTGATGCGAGATCGATGTCGGCAGCCTCCAGTCGATGAATCACCTGCCCGGCCCGCGGCAAGTGCAAGTCCGGGTCCGCCCCTAGCCCAGCGTCGACGAGTATGGTCTGGCCGCCGCTGCGCACCACGACCACGTTGAGCGGCCACTCAAGCATCTCCGGCGACAGGAACTCGTCCTCCAGCCAGGCTGACCGGACGGCCGGGTCGACGTTGTATGCGATAGTCTGGGATGGAATTGGTAGCACTCCATCGCTGACAACCAACACATCAATCTCGCCGACTTTAAGTGCGTAACGCGACGGAACCAGCTCGGAATCCGGTCTGCCGTGGATGTGCTTCGCCTTGATCTTGTCGGCACAGTACTTGATCGACGGCTGTGAGGTATTGCTCAAGCTCTGGTGTGTCATCTGTTGCTCCGCTAAGCTCATGTTTGTCTCCTGCTGATCGCCTTATCCACGGCCGTATCGGCCTCCTCCGCTGCTGACCCCATGGGTTGGCACGCGCCTCCATGAACAGCCACCAAGCGGCTGCGGGGAACGTTTGCACCGCATCGGTCTGTGCGGCCATCGAACGGAAGCGTCGCTCGGCCAATGCGAAGGTCTATGGCAGACCCGTCGCAGGCATGGGTGATCTCCCGCAAACGTCGCAAGGCTCTGCGTTGAGCAGCCGACAATCGCTGTCCCTCCTGCATGCTGGGCTACACCCAGCGCGTGGGACTACCCTGTGCGGCGGCACCAGTCGTCCCCGGCCTTGATGCAATCGACCGTGCGCGCACCCTCACATAGCGTTCCGATGGCTCTTATCGGCACACTGGTCGATCGAGCGACAGCAACACGGGCATATCGCGCCAAGCAGGACCGACGGAGAGAACAATGTCCAAAATCATCATGCTGATCCACGGCGCCTGGCTGAACGCCCACTGCTGGGAAGGCTTCAAGGCCCGCTACGAAGCCAGGGGCTACACCGTCGTCGCCCCACCCTGGCCGCTTGACGACCGCTCTCCAGCCGAGCTGCGTGCGTCGCCGAACGCCGCTCTAGCCCAGGTCGGCATCAACGAGCTCATCAATCACTACGATCGCCTCATCCGTGCGCTGCCCGAGCCGCCAATCCTGATCGGGCATTCGTTCGGCGGTACCGTCACGCAGCACCTGCTTGACCGAGGGCTCGGCGTGGCCGGCGTCGCCATCGACCCCGCGCCGACTTCCGGCGTATTGGTCGGGTGGCAGACCATCAAATCGACCTTCCCTGTGTTCTTTTCCTGGGGAAGCTGGCGCCGCGTCATGACCATGTCGCGGAGGTTCTTCAGAATGCGCTTCGCGCAGACCGTGCCAGCAGGGCAGGTCAATACCATGTACGATCGCTACATCGTCCCCACGCCAGGGAAAATCTACTGGGACGGTCTGGTCTCGGCCGCAGGGAAGATCCGCTGGGACAACCCCAATCGCGCACCACTGCTGCTCATCGGAGGCGGTATCGACCTCATTGCCCAGGCCAGGATGACCAAAGCCATGTTCGAGAAGCAGAAGCAGGCGCCGTCCTACACCGAGCTCAAAATCTATCCCGACCGCTCGCACTGGACCTGCATTCAGCCGGGCTGGGAGGAGGTTGCGGACTTCTCGCTCGACTGGGCTACGAGGAACGCCCGCGCCCCCAAGGTTCTGCCGCTGAACGCAACCTTGCCGTCCGACGATCGAGAGGTTTTGATCGGTGATGGGCTGTCAAAAGGCGCAGGACGTTTCAAGCGAGCAAGATGAGCTGACATTTGTCCCGGCAACGCCTCGTTGCCATGGAACGCGGAAGCGTCTGGCGGTCCCCTGTCGGATCGTGATCCGCCGTCTCCGCGCGCTATGCAGACCTATACCGAAGCATAGGTTGGGCATCGAAACCTCTCGGTTCGATGGCACCTTGGCGTAGTAGCTCTGCCGATCACATTTCCGCTACGTAAAGTCTCAACGGTGACGTCAAACATTGGTGGGGCATATACGGGACTGCCTGTTACTCTATCGGTTCCCGCCAGCGGGCATTAAGCGCAGGGCATGGTTGACGAGTGGCGGACACGCGGTTGATAATATAGGTGTGAACGCAGCCAATTTCGTGTCCAGCAGATCTCCCCGAGGCGAGGATCAAGGGCATGCTAAATTCAGCACCCGGAGCATACTCCGTAAGCGTAGGCAGCCCCATAGCGATTCTGGTCGATGATGACACAGAGGTTCGCGACTCCCTGGAGGAGTTGCTGAATTCGGTCGGCATCGAGTCGATATCGTTCTCTTCGACTCAGGAAGTGCTAGACGCAGAGCTGCCGGATCGCCCGGCTTGCCTTGTTCTCGACGTGCGCATGCCGGGTCTGAGCGGCTTGGATCTCCAGCATCTCCTGCTGGCCAAGGGCATACACACGCCGGTTGTATTCCTGACGGGCCATGGCGACATCGCCATGAGTGTGCAGGCGATGAAAGCGGGGGCGGTTGACTTCCTGACCAAGCCCGTGCGCGACCAGACCTTCCTTGACGCAATATCGGCGGCCGTCGCCGCCGATATTGCCCGAAGAGCGGCGGCGACCGTATCGCGCAAGACCATAGCGCTTTACGAGACGCTCACTCCCCGCGAGCGTGAGGTGCTTAGGTTTGTGGTCTCCGGGGCGATGAACAAGCAGATCGCATTCGATCTTGGCATCAGCGAAATCACCGTGAAGCTCCATCGGAGCAACATGATGAAAAAGATGAGTGTAAGGTCCCTGACGCATCTGTTGAGTGCTTGGCAATCCCTGCCGGCTGAGATGCGCTGAACGCCACTCGAGATGCGGCTCTCGCGACCGGGAGGATATGCGCGCAGCGAGGCGCATTGGCCCTCGGGGATTGCGG
Organism: Mesorhizobium sp. P2_F5; assembly: GCF_056403715.1. Classification (NCBI taxonomy): domain Bacteria; kingdom Pseudomonadati; phylum Pseudomonadota; class Alphaproteobacteria; order Hyphomicrobiales; family Phyllobacteriaceae; genus Mesorhizobium; species Mesorhizobium sp. P2_F5. The sequence continues at coordinate 90,389 of NZ_JBFUEY010000007.1, forward strand.
TTGATACCGAGACCGCCGTCTAGGCGGTTTCGAGAGGGGCTCAAATGGAACTGAGGTCGATAACACAACGCCGCGCCGTGGCTGGGGCGATCGGCGCCGGGACAGTCTTGCTTTCATTGTTTGCCGGCGAGCCTTCCGGCCTGCTGGTCGCCACTGCGGTTATATGCATCTGCGTTGGATGGAAGGCGGGATTGGCGGCTGTTGCCGCAGGCAGTCTGATTTCAGCTTTGATCCTGCCGGCATACGGGGCCGAGGATGGCGCTGTCAGGTTGGTGGCTTTTGTTGCCGCAGCTTTTGGTCTTTGGCTGGTGGTGAGTATATTCAGAAGGATGAGCTTTTTTGACCGGATCTACCAGGGAACCGGGCCTAATATCGCCGATATACCCGGCCTCGGCTGGTCCGCCAATCCGGACGGGCGCCTTCGGTTCCTCAATCCTGCAGCCCTTGAGTATGTTGGCGTCACCGCCAAAGAAATGCGCGGGATCATGGAGGCCGACGACTCCTGGTGGCTGCGATTTGTCCACCCCGACGACGTCGAGACGAGCATGGCGCAATGGCAGCACTGCCTGAAGACGGGCGAGCCGATGGTCGACGAGCGGCGTTTGCGCCGGTTCGATGGCACCTATCGATGGTTTCGCGATACCGGTGTTGCCTCACGCGACGAGCGGGGACGAATTATCGGCTGGTATGGCCGTACAGAGGACATCGACGACCGGTACAAGGCGGAAGCCGCTCTGCGCCAGAGCGAAAGGGAGCTCAGGCTGCTGGTCGATACCGTTCCCACGATGATCTGGCTGATGACGCCGGCGGGGTTACCCTACTATTTCAACAAACGGTTCGTCGACTGGGCGGGCATCGACTCTGCCAAGGTGGAACCGCGTGGCACGCGGCAATTCGCTTCGCATGTGGAGTTGTTCCATCCCGATGACCGAGCGGCCGTCAAGGCCGTGTTCCAAAAGTCCTTTGCCCGCGGTGAGCCCCTGCAGCACAAAGGTCGGTTGTGTCGGAAGGATGGCGAATATCGCTGGATCGATTCGCGCTTCGAACCGCTACGTGACGAAGACGGTGCTATCCTTCGCTGGTACGGTGTCAACTTCGACATCGACGATGAGGTCCGCGCCCAGGAATCCCTGCGTCTTGCGGACGAACGGTTGGCGCGTGCCTTGCGCGCCGCCAGCCTGGCCGAACTGTCGGTATCCATTGCGCACGAACTCAACCAGCCGCTGCAGGCGGTCGTGGCCAACGCCGGCGCGTTCCAGCGATGGTTGAGCGCCGATCCGCCAAACTTCGATCACGCCAGCCGGGTCGCCAAAAAAATCATCAGAAACGCTGACGCGACGGCGCAGGTGATCGGCCGCATCCGGGCGCTGTTCAGCAAGACCGAAGGCGAACCGCAAGCGATCGATCTGAACGCCGTGGTCCGCGAAGTCTGTGATCTCCTGGCTGACAGGCTCGCATCAAGCAGCGTCAACCTGGACCTTCAGCTCGATCCCCGCCTTCCTGCGACGGCTGCCGATCACGTTCAGATGGAGCAGGTCGTCCTCAATCTCGTCCGCAACGGCATAGAAGCGATGCAGGATGTCAGCATCGACGCGCGCAGGCTGCGGATTGTGTCCCGGCGTCAGAGTGACGGAACGGTCGAGGTCGAGGTGCAAGATAGCGGCCGCGGGCTTAGCGATCCGGAGCGGATTTTCGAGGCGTTCTACACAACCAAGCCGGATGGAATGGGAATGGGCCTGGCAATCTGCCGCTCGATTGTCGAGGCACACCGCGGACGGCTTTGGGCGGAAAATCTTAAGATAGGCGGGGCATCCATAACCTTCAGCCTCCCCATAAGCGCTGCAGACCCGACCAAGACACCCGCCGCCTCGGCAGCAAGCTCCTGAGTGGGCGCTTTCAGAGGTTGATCCGGGAATCGGCCATCGACTGCCCGATCTCGATGAGCGTGTTGGCCAAGATGTACAAAATGCCGAAGACGAGGGCGACGCCCAGCACTGCGGGGAGATCGGCGCTGGCAAAAGCCTGGACCGTGTAAAGACCCAGACCAGGCCACCCGAAAACGCGCTCAACAATAAGCAAATTGCCGAAGAGAAGGCGGATTTGCAGGCCGAGCATTGACAGTGGCGCAGTGGCGGCATTGCGCAATCCGTGACGCAGCAGCACCTTTGTCTCGCCGAGACCCTTGCCGCGTGCTGTGCGAACATATGCCTGACTCATAACGTCGTGAAGCGCACCGTTCAGGCTTCGCCCGACCGCGACGCCGATGGGCAATGCCAGCGCCAGCGCCGGCAAGATCATGTGCAGCAGCGCATCGACGCTGACCTCGGGCCGGCCGACCAGTATTCCATCGATGACGTTGAGTCCCGTAGGGCCAGCAAAGTCGCGGTAGGCAAGCCGACCTGCTCCGGGAAACCAATCGAGTCGGAACCAGAAAAAGTAGCTAAGCAGCAAGGCCGACAGAAAGATCGGCGTGGAGCCCACCCCCACCATGGCCAGCCTTATGCCGCTCGATCTCGGAATCAGGAACTGAAGCGCCGCCATGACGCCAGCGAGCGCCACTCCCAAAGCGATTGCCGTCAGTCCGAGTTCGAGTGTAGCCGGAAGATATTGCCGTATGTCGTCAGCCACCGGCCGCCGGGTTCGCACCGACGTCCCCAGATCCGCATGCGCGAGTCGCAATAGAAAGCGCCCGTACTGAACGACAGCCGGGTCGTCGAGCCCGAGCTGCTCGCGCATGGCTTCGACAGTTTCCGGCGGGGCGCTCGGCCCGGCAATTGCCCGCGCTGGATCGGCCGGGATAATGCTTTGGAGACCGAAAACGATCAAGCTCATCACCAGGAGAACGACGACGGCGCCTATGATGCTTTTGGTGAGATATGCCAGCATCTAGGCCCCCCTTAGCGTGGCGCGAATGCCGTCGCCCGCAAGATTGGCGAGGAGGCAGAGGAGAAAGATGATCGCGGCGGGCAGGATCGGTAGCCACCAATGGACGGTGAGACTGTCGAGGGTGCGTGACGTCATCGCTCCGAGTTCAGGCGCTGGCGCCGGCAATCCAAGGCCAAGGAACGACATCAGCGACATCGTCATGATGATGTTAGCGACATCCAGTGACGCCCCGATAAGCAAGGCCGGGATCACGCCCGGCAACAAGTAACGCAACAGCAGGCGCGTACCGCGGATCCCGGCGATACGCGCTGCCTCGACATGAGGACGGGCCTTGAGGCGACGGATTTCATCGCGGGATATGCGCGCGTACCAGGGCCACCAGAAGATAGCGAGCGCGATCATCGTGTTGACGAGCCCGGGGCCAAGCGAAGCCACGACAGCAAGCGCGATAAGCGTTCCTGGAAGGACCAGGAACAAGTCGACGATCCGCTCGATGACCAGACCGACCTTGTCGCCCACCAGGCCCGAAATCAATCCGACCAAGGAACCCACAGTGAGACTGAAACCAATCACGGCAAGCCCCGGCAGCCAGGTATATTGAACGCCGAGAATGACGCGCGAGAACAGGTCGCGGCCGATCTCGTCGGTGCCGAACCAATGTCCTGCCGAAGGCGGCAGGTAGGCCGCGGCGACGCGCAATTGTGGATCGAACGGCGTGATCCACGGCGCCAGCACCGCGACAAGGGTGACGACAGGGACGCCGACAATGCCGACGCTTTCAAGCCAACCGGCACGCCGGAAGAAATCACGCCAGTTGAACCGAGGTCGCGCAGGCAAAATGTTCGGTCCTGGCCTGCCGGTCATCGTCCGTCTCCCGCCTGCAGGCTCGGCATCGCCGCGACGAGAGATCGCGTATAGGCGGACTGTGGTGCGGCAATGATGGCATCTGGATCGGCAATCTCGACCAACTCGCCGTCCTTCAGCACCGCGACACGATCGGCGATGATTCTGGCCGCCGCCAGATCGTGGGTCACGAACAGCATCGCCATGTCGAGCCGCCGCCGAAGGTCGCTGAGAAGGTTCAAGGTGGTGGCAGCCAGTGACACGTCCATGGCGCTGATCGGCTCATCGCAGAGCAGAAGCTTCGGGGGGACGATTACCGCGCGAGCCAAGACGGCGCGTTGGCACTGACCGACCGACATCTCGGCGGGGAGCGCGTCCATCAGGGTCGGATCGAGGCCGACCAGCCGCATTGCCTCTGCGACGCGACGGCGACCATAATCGCTGTCCAGCGAAACGGCCCGCAGGCGCCCGCCGATCTGCTCGCCGATCGTGAGCCACGGCGTCAGCGCCGCCACGGGGTCTTGATACACGACTTGCGGAGGAAGCTTGTCGAAGCGTCTGACAGTGCCGCTCTCGGGCACCACCAGCCCGGCAGCAATCCTCAGCAGGGTCGACTTGCCGGCGCCGCTCTCGCCCACCAGGGCCACGCACTCGCCAAGCTTGATCGTGAGGTTGACCGACCTGAGGACGGGCTGCGGTTGCCGCCGTCCCCAAAACGACCGGGCGCCTGTCGGATATGTTTTTCCGACGTTGGACAGCCTCAAGGCGGCGGTTTCCTGGATCGTCTGGGCCGGCCATGGTTCCGCAGCAGCGCGCTGCGCTGACAGAGATGGGGTTTGTTGGTGGTGAAGGCAGGCGACTGCGCCACCGTGGACTGAAACAGGCTCCAGCGGTGGGCGGATCGTCCTGCAATCTGGCTGGGCGATCGGGCAACGTGTCGCGTAGGCGCAGGCGCTCTCAACATTTTTTGAGGGCGTGCGTTCGGGCGGGAGGGTGGGAAGCGGGCGCCGTCGATCAGAGTCCAGATCGTATCGAGCTGCGAGCAGGCCGGCAGAATAGGGGTGCGCGGGATTGCGGGCCACGTCCCGCATGGGGCCCATTTCAACGATGCGTCCAGCGTAGAGAACCAGAACCCGGTCGGCAAGCGAGGCCGCCACTCTCAGATCGTGCGTAACGAACAGAATAGCCGTCTGCTGCTCGCGGGCGAGATCGCGCAACAGGTCGAGGATCTGCGCCTGGATGGTGACATCGAGCGCGGTGGTCGGTTCATCGGCGATGAGCAGCTTCGGTCTTGCCATCATCGCCATGGCGATCAGCACGCGCTGACGCTGCCCTCCCGACAGACGATGCGGAAAAGCATCGGCGATGCGGTCCGGGTCAGGGACACCGGTTCGGCTAAGCCAGTCTTCGATCGATCCCTCGTCCCCCCCATTGGATTCCCGCATTTGGCGGCGGATCGTCATCGTGGGGTTGAGCGCGCCCATCGGATCTTGTGGAATGGCGCGGACGAGGTGACGGCGGGCCGACTGCCAGGTGCGCCGTCCCGCTCCGACAAGCTCGATCCCCGCAAGCCGGATCGAACCTGCAACCTTCGGCAGGTATTCGCGCGGCAGGAGCCCCTGAAGCGTCAGCCCGATGCTTGTCTTGCCGGAACCGCTTTCCCCGACCAGTGCGATGATCTCGCCTGGAAGCATGTCGAAACTGATGCCATCGAGGACGCGCGAAGGACGGCCTTCGCGGCTAAGAATGACGGACAGGCCTTTGACGGAGAGGACGGACTCGGCCACGGGTTCGGACATTTGGTGCGAAAGCTCGATCATCTGCGGTACGAGGCTGACCTGCTTCCGGAATGAACCGGACGGCCGGGTTTCAGGGTCCCCAGCGAACGGTGCTGAAGTCGATATTGCCGGGTGGGTACACGGGACGGAGTCCTAGATCCTTCAAACCCTTGGCATGGACAACCACATCGTTGACGTTGACAAGCGGGATAACAATGCCGGCATCGAAATACATCTGCCCCGCTCTCTCATAGAGAGCGTCGCGTTCTTTGACATCGGTCAACTGACCGGCCTGTTCCACGATGGCCTCGGCTTCCGGCACGACCCGGCCAAAAAAATTAAGGGGACCGTTTTTTGTGAAGAACACCTTCGCCTGACTCTCAGGATGGGCGGCGTCCGGGCCTGCAATCGTGAGCAGCAAATCGGGAGGGTTTCGGTCGTCCTTCAAGGTGTAGGCTGCGCCAGAGGGCAGCACGTAAGCCGTTGCCTTTACGCCTATCAACGCCAGTTGCGCTATCATCAGGTCGGCGATGCGGCCATAGCTCGGGGCCGCGCTATGGAGGCCAATGACCAAATTGACCGCGCCATGTTTGGTGATCGCGGCTTTCGCTGCCTCGAAGTCGGTCGGAAACTGGATCGGATTCACCGGGTTGAGCATCACGTTCGGATAAACCGACCTCGACACGCTTGCGAACTCGCCGAAGGCGTCCTTGACCCACAGCGCCGGGTTGATCGCTGTCAAAACGGCCTTGCGGACCTCCGCGTCGTCGAGCGCCGAGTTCGGCCTAGCGAAGAGAGTGTACGGTATCATGCTCGGGGCGTCTGTGATCTCCAGATCTTTCGGTAGGCTGGTGAGTTGCGCGAACGGATAGTTGATCGGCACGGCATCGATTGCACCCGCCTGCAACTGAAGTATCTGCTGGCTGATATCGGGCACGACCGAAATCTGGATCTGCCGGAAGAATGGTTTGTCGCCCCAGTAGTCGTCGTTGCGCTCGAGCACATAGCGCTGACCGCGTTTGAATTCAGCCAGTTTGAACGGGCCGGTGCCTACCGCATGCTCATTGAGCCAGGTCGTCGCGAAGTCGCCCTTGTCGTGTTCGGCGAGCGCTACCGGACTGATGATCTTGGGGCCCCACGGACTGGAAAGGGTATCAAGGAGCGAAGGCTGAGGATGGCCCAGCGTGAGCACGACCGTTGAATCGTCGGGCGCCCTCACGTCCTTCACGTTGGCCAGAAAGTAGCTCAGGCTCAGTCCGCGATCGCGGCGGCGTTCGAACGAACTGACTACGGCTGCCGCCGTGAATGGCGTGCCGTCGTGGAATTTGACACCTTCGACAAGGTGGAAGGTGTAGGTCAGCCCGTCATCGGAAATTTCCCAATTTCTGGCGAGCAGACCAACAATCCTGGTCGAGCCCGGTTTATATTCGACGAGGCCTTCGTAGACGTTGTTGATTGCGCTCATCGCGCCGGTCTCAAACCCGTTGTCGGGATCGAATGTGCCGATATCGGCCACATACGGTACGCGCAAGACGTCCTGCTGAGCGTACGCTGGCACCACCAAAAGCAGCAGGCCGAGCGCGAGCCCCAGTATTCGCAGGCCAAGGCTGCGTCTGGAGGATTGTTTGGCCGGATGATGGTAGGAAGTCTGCATCGATTGTCCCTGTTGGCCTAGTCTTTCGGCGAGGGGACTGCGGCAGGCCATACGCACCCAAATCCTTAGCCAACGAGCGCGTCTCGGGCCCTTGTTCAACTCAGCGTCCGCCGATGCCGTCGAGAGGTTCCATAGTCGCTCCAAATCGGCACTGGCAGCCAGACAATACACTGCCTTACTCCACAATACTCCAGCCTATCGATAGCAGTCTATGACTCCCGGGCAGGGGATACCCTATCCCTAGGCATAGATTGCTGAAACACGGATCGCCGGTTCAGCAAAGGCCGATCGAAGATTGGCGAAGGCATCGCGGCCGTCTTTCAGACCCCATCCGACCGGGGATGGCTCCGAGAATACATCTATCCTGCAGCCCACAGTAGCGTCCACCTGCTGCGGCATCGGAATGTGTCTTACTTTGGTTAGGGCCGCCATCCACCAGCACATCCAACCCAAACCTTTCCCATCGCATCACAGATACCCGCGCAGAATAGGTTCGCGGGTGGAGGCGGCGCATTCTGTTCCCACAGCCTCAATCCTCATGGAGGAGCCAATGTACGATCTCACGGGAATGCCGTCGCGCGGCACATCCGCTGCCGTGCCAGCTTTCGCTGCCCGGACCCCAAGAGCCGCCTGCGTGTGCCGATACGCTGGAGGCGACCAATGAACTGTATTCACTGCAACTCCGCCTTTCACAGGCGACCGTGCCATTATTACTTCTGTTCGCAAATGTGTTGGGAGGTCGCCAGGAGAGACACGCCGTGGCGGATCCTGTCAGATGGTTTCGGCGCGTTCACGTCGCCTGTTAAGTTCACCACCTCTACTCGGTATCCTCGACCTTCCAGGTCGAGCCATCGCGCATGACGCCCCGACCGGTGGAAGTCCCCATGGGCTTGTTGCAGGAACATGGCCTGCAACGAAGTCCAGCCGCCGGTCGTAGTGGAAAAACCCGAAGGTGTGCCGGCCGCCCTTATGGCGGCGAGAAGCGTCTCCGGGTAATGCCCGGCCAGCGCTGCTGGCGTTTTGATGAATGGCTTTGCCAAACGCTGCTGTACGCCTGAAGGCATGCATCCAATGCCGCGCTTTTGACCCTGGGATAGTGACCGGCGAAAGGCGCTGTTTCAGATCGCAGCACTGCGGCGGCCGTCGGCTGCACCGAACAATCAGCAGTACAGGTGGACAGCATCCGATTCGTTTCGGTCCAAGACAGCGCACTGTTGTCACGAGGGCGTGCACCTTCCCCTATGCCCCGGCGCCTGTGTGCCATCCCCGCGACCAGCTGCCCTAGCCCTTTGCATCGCCCAACAGATGCTTCGGTAGAATAGGATAATGCATCGGACTGCGTCATCTTATAAAAACCTGCCTCCATTTCAGTAGTGCGAGAGGTTAGGCCATCGATAAACTCAAAGGAGAAGATTATGACAAGTGAAGTACCCAACAAAGGACTGGAATGGACCAATCTTATTCTGGGCGCATGCCTGGCCTGCGCGGCCTTTCTGTTCGCCACGCTGCCGGGCGCCGCCTGGAACGCGGGGATCGTCGGCACGCTGATCGTGTGCTGTTCTGTCGTTGCGCTGTTTCGCTACGGCGCCTGGGCCGAATGGTCCAATCTCACCCTGGGGTGCTGGACGGTGATCGCGCCATTTTTGCTCGGATTCGGGTCGGCGCAGGGACCGATGTGGACGCACGTTGCGATCGGGGTTTGCGTTGCGACGATCGCTGCCATCCAGCTTGTGGCTAGCAGCAAGTCACAGGCGCCGTCGAGCACGAAGTCCGAAGTCCGCAGATAATGTGATCCAGGGTAACGGTCGGGGACGGACTCGCGAGCTAAGGCGGCCGTCCCCGGGAAGCAGACGAAATGCCATGGGCATCGTGACCGTAGCGTCTTCCCCCTGTTGGTTGGCGGAGTCTGTGCGTTCAGCAATTGCAGAAAACAAGCCGTGCTACCGAAGTGTCGGAAACCCTAGACGATCGGACGAAGCAAGCTAGCCCGACACGTGATCGACCCTCAACGCGTTTCGAAAGTAAGTTTGATCGAGGCCATGCGCGTTTGCAGGCCCACTGTGCAAGATCGCCGGGAGAACGAAATGTCCGAGATGCCCGCCACCAAGAACTTCGCCCACGCTAGCGAGATGGCAGCCAGGGCCGAGCAACCTGGTCCTCCCGTCGAGTGGCCCGCGCAGTCTTCGCCCGAGCAGCCGGGCTCGCTGCCGGTTCCTGCCGCGGTCACCGCTGAGGAGGTCATTCCGCCGCAACCCAAGCGCCGCTTCAAGCGCATTGCGTTTGGGCTCGCGCTCGTGGCCGCCACGGCGGCAGGCGGCTGGTGGGGCTACGATTACTGGACGAACGGCCAATATCTGGAATCGACCGACGACGCCTATGTGAAGGCGGACTCCACGACAGTCGCGCCGAAAATCTCAGGCTACATCGCCGAGGTGCTGGTCCGCGACAACCAAGACGTGACGGCGCGACAGGTTCTCGCCCGCATAGACGACCGCGATTTCCGCGCCGCACTTTCTCAGGCCGAAGCCGAGGTGAAAGCGGCCGAGGCGACCGTGCGCAATCTCGATGCGCAGATCGCGCTGCAGCAATCGTTGATCGAGCAGGCAAAGGCGACGGTCGCGGCGACGCAGGCGTCGCTGAAGTTCGCGAGCGCCGACGCCGATCGTTACGCTACGTTGGCTAGGAGCGGCACCAGCACGACACAGAAAGCCGAAGCCAGCCGCGCCGGGGCAGACCAGCTCGCCGCCGGGCTGCAGCGCGATCAAGCCGCAGTCGTCGCTGCACGGGCCAAGATCGAGGTGCTGGCCACCGAGCGCGACAAGACTGTCGCGCAGCAGGATCGTGCCCAGGCCGTTGTGGAGCAAGCGAAGCTCAACCTATCCTACGCGACGATCACCGCGCCGGTCGACGGCACAGTCGGCGCGCGCACGCTCAGAGTCGGCCAGTATGTTGGCGCCGGTACGCAACTGATGGCGGTCGTGCCGCTGGATGCGGTCTACATCGTCGCCAACTTCAAGGAGACGCAGCTTACCCATGTACGCGCTGGCCAGCCGGTGCGCGTCGCCATTGACGGTTTGCCCGATGTCGAGCTGACGGGCCACGTCGACAGCCTGTCGCCGGCAAGCGGCCTCGAATTCGCACTGCTGCCGCCCGACAACGCCACCGGCAACTTCACCAAGATCGTGCAGCGCATCCCGGTGAGGATTGTGGTCGATGATCACGATCTCGCCGGGCTGTTGAAGCCGGGCATGTCGGTCGAGCCCACCATCGATACCAAAGCGACGGCGGGCGGATAATCTCCCGACGCTCTCGACTATCGACATCAGTTCTTCGGCCATCCTCCCTGTGCTTACGGAGTTGCAGCCATGACCGCTATCGTGTCGACCATCCCCGCTCCGGCCGCCCGGGACGCGACCGGGGCCGCAGGTGCAGCCACCTCGCCGCGAGTCTGGGTGGCGGTGGTTGGCTCTACACTCGGCGCTTTCATGGCAGTCCTGAACATCCAGATCGTCAATGCCTCGCTTGCCGACATCCAGGGCGCCATCGGCGCCGGTGCCGACGACGGTGGCTGGATCTCGACCTCCTATCTCATCGCCGAGATTGTCGTGATCCCGTTGACGGGCTGGCTGTCTCGGGTCTTCTCGCTACGCAGTTACCTGATAACGAACGCGGTGCTGTTCCTTGCCTTTTCGATCGCCTGTGCCTTCGCCGCCAATCTCGGGCAAATGATCGTGTTGCGGGCGATCCAGGGCTTCACTGGCGGCGTACTGATCCCCATGGCCTTCACCATAATCATCACGCTGTTGCCCAAAGCCAAGCAGCCCATTGGGTTGGCGCTGTTCGCGCTGTCGGCCACCTTCGCGCCGGCGATCGGGCCGACCATCGGTGGCTACTTCACTGAGAACTGGGGCTGGCAATACATTTTCTACGTCAATCTGGTGCCCGGCGCGTTGATGATCGGCATGCTGTGGTTCTCGCTCGACCGCGCCCCGATGCAGCTGGGCCTGCTTGGCAAGGGCGATTGGGGGGGTATCGCGACCATGGCCGTCGGGCTCGGCGCACTGCAGACCGTGCTCGAGGAAGGCAACAAGGAAGACTGGTTCGGCTCGCCTTTCATCCTTCGGCTGGCAATCGTCGCGGCCGTGTCGCTCTCGCTATTCGTCTGGATCGAACTCACCTCGAACCATCCGTTGCTCAACCTGAAGCTGCTCGTGCGCCGCAATTTCGGCTTCGGCATCCTAGCCAATTTTCTTTTGGGGACAGCGCTTTACGGTTCGGTCTTCATCTTGCCGGTCTACTTGTCGCGCATTCAGGGCTACAATGCCGAGCAGATCGGCCTGGTGCTCGCCTGGACCGGCCTGCCGCAGCTCCTGCTGATCCCGCTGGTGCCGCGCCTGATGCAGCGCTTCGACGTGCGCTTCGTGATCGCTGCTGGCTTTGCACTCTTCGCCGCTTCGAACTTCATGAACGTGCACATGACTGGCGCCTATGCCACCGACCAATTGTTCTGGCCAAACATTGTGCGCGCCATCGGCCAAGCGCTGGTTTTCGCCCCGCTCTCGGCGATCGCCACATCGGGCATCGAGCAAGATAACGCCGGCTCGGCATCGGCGTTGTTCAACATGACCCGCAACCTCGGCGGCGCCGTCGGCATCGCGCTGTTGCAGACCTTCCTCACCAAACGCGAGCAATACCATTCGAACGTGCTGGTGCAGTCGGTGTCGCTGTTCGAAGAGGCAACGCGTTCCCGCATCGAACGGCTAACCGGCTATTTCCTCTCACACGGCGTCAGCGACCACGCGCTCGCCGCCCACAAGGCGATGGTCGCGATCGCGCTGAGAGTGCGACAACAGGCCTTCATCATGGCCTTCAGCGACACCTTCTTCCTGCTTGGGATTGCCTTGGTGATCGCGCTTGCAGCCACTCTGCTCCTGAAGAAGCCCGGCAATATCGAAGGCGGCGGCGGTCACTGAGCGACGTGGCCACCGCGATCATTGGACACAACTGAGCGGACACGGAAAGCTAGGGAGTTTCACCCTACCGTGAGATCAGCATTACGATTCGGGCCCTTCCCAACAGGAAGTGAGTGCATCCGCTCGGGCGGCCTGGTCGTGCCATTCCGGAGTTGGAGATACCGCTTAGCTCGTCGCGCCTCATGGATTTCCATGAGATGCGGTCAAGGCATGGCGGGGCTAGGGTGGGCCTTGAGTTCGCCAGCCCAGATTTTTGAGGACAAGTGCTATGCGAAGCGCTGATAGTTCTCAGGCTTTCTTTGCGCAGCAGGAGAAGCCAATGATGTCCGTCTGGTCGCACCGCCCGCAACTCTTGCACCTCGGGCTTTTCTTTGTCGCCTATGTCCTGGGCTGCGGGTTTGCCCAGTTGCTCGCAATCATACCTGGAACAGGCATTTCGATTTGGCCTCCGAGCGGGCTCTTCATCGCTACGCTCGTCCTCGCCTCCAGGCCAAGTTGGCTGTGGTGGATTGTGGCTGGCTGTCTGGCTGAACTGTTCAGCAATTTCCTGTGGTTCCACAGCCCGCTGCCGGCGGCCCTCCTGATCTTTTTCGGCAACGCTCTGGAAGCGATGGTCGGCGCGTGGCTCGTGAACCGGACCGACAAGCGGCCCGTTCAACTGGAAACCTTGCAGGGCGTTCTCACGTTCGTCGTCTTGGCGGCTGGAGTAGCGCCAGTTGTTGGCGCGACGGTCGGAGCTGCGACAGTCTCGTCGTTTGGCATGCTGTCGCAGACCTTCATGGCGGCCTGGCCCCTATTCTGGATCGGAGACGCCACCGGGGTGCTGATCGTAGGGCCATTGACCCTGGTCCTGCTCCAGAACTGGCGCGCCAAGACCCAGCTCTCGGCGGCGCGATGGATGGAAGCCGGTGTGCTGGGGTTGATCTTTCTTTGTGTCGCCGCCCTTTCCCTAAGCGGCTACCTGCCTTTCGCCTATATCATCATGCCGCCTCTTCTATGGGCTGCGGTACGCTTTGAATTCAAGGGTGCCGCCGTTGCCTTGATGCTGCTTGCTCTGATCACGGCCGTATTCACGATATCGGGCGCGAGCCAGTTTGCCGGCGAACCCGCCTCCCAGAAGCACAATCAAATTATGCTGCAGCTGTTTCTGGCCATCTCAGCGTTTTCGGCGCTCATCGTCGCCGCCATATCCCGGCAGCATCAACTGGCGGTCCTCACTTTGCGCCAAAGCGTGGAGGCATTGCAGGGCCGGGAGCAGGAACTCTCACAACTCGTGGATATGGTTCCGAGCCACGTCTGGCGTCTGACACCCGACGGCGAGCCGACCTTCTTCAACAGGCGCATGGTCGATTTCATCGGCCTGGACGTGTCGGATATGGACAAGCCGGGGCGGACCCGACTGGCGGCAATGATAGAGGCTTGCGTCCATCCAGACGACACCAAGGAGTTTGGAGAAGCCCTCGGCCGCAGCCTCGCGACCGGCGTGTCCTTTTCCATGCGCTATCGCCTGCGCCGTGCCGATGGCGTCTATCACTGGGTATCGAGTCGCGCCGAGCCGTTGCGCGGTCAGGATGGGCACATCGTCCAGTGGTACGGGCTCTGCCACGACATTGAGGAACAGGTTAAGGGCGAAGAGGCGCTGCGGCGCAGCGAGCGGCAGCTTCAGGACATGATCGATGCCGTGCCGGTCCGCATCTGGAGTGCAACGCCTGAAGGCGGGATGGTCTACTTCAACAAGCGATACCAAGATCATTTCCGCTCGGTCATCGCGAATTTCGAAACGATCGAAAACCCGCGTATCGAGAATCTGCTGCAAGAACTGGTTCATCCAGAAGATGCTCCGGGGGTCGAGCGCACGTTGCGGAACTGTTTCGAAAATGGTGTCTCGTCCGCCATGCGGTTTCGTTGGCTCGAGAAAGACGACACCTACCGGTGGGCAGAATGCAGGGTAGGGCCGAGGCGCGATCAAGATGGCGCGATAGCACAGTGGTACGGTGTTTCTCTCGATATCGACGATGAAATGCGCGCGCAGGAGGCATTGCGGGAACGGGAGCGAGAGCTCTCGCTGCTCGTCGACGTGGTGCCGGTCGCCATCGCGTGTCTGGCGCCGGATGGCGAGCCGACGTTCATCAACAAACGCATGGTCGATCTCCTCGGATTGGACATGGCGCACTTTGACAAGCCAGGTATGAGCCGACTAGCAGTGACCATAGCGACCGCAGTCCATCCGGATGACGCAGCGGGCTTTGCGGAAGCGCTGAACCACTCCCTCGTCACCGGCGAGCCGTTTTTCAGAAAGTATCGCGTGCACCGCGCTGACGGTGAGTATCGTTGGGTAGAGGGCCGCTGCGAGCCGCTACGCGGTCAAGACGGGGTGATTCTGCAATGGTATGGCGTTACCATCGACATACACGACCAAGTGCGCCTCTACCACGAACTTGAAGAACGGGAAGCCAGGATCCGGCAGCTGTTCGACTCAGATGTGATCGGCATCGTCTTCTGGGACCTGGATGGAACGCTTATCGACGCCAACGACGCGTTTCTCCGCTTGCTCCAATACGACCGCGAGGAGTTGAAGGCCGGGCTTGATTGGTTCGCGATGACGCCCCCGGAATGGCAGGAGGTGCATGCTCGCGAGGAGGCTGAAGAGCTCGCGAGGACGGGTAAGATGCAAGCCCGCGAGAAGGAATACTTCAGAAAAGATGGAAGCCGGGTTCCGATACTGATCGGGGCGGCCTGCTTCGAAGGGAACGCTAGGCAAGGGGTCGCCTACATTCTTGATTTGACAGAAAGCAAGCGGGCGGAAGCGGCGTTGCGCGACCGGGAGCGTGAGCTTGCGCAGCTCGTGGACACCGTGCCAGTGCAGCTCTGGAGCGTCGCTCCTGGCGGCGACCAGGCATACATCAACAAGACCATGATGGACTACATTGGCCTGAAGCCGGAAGATGTCGACGCTGAGGGGGGATTGCCCATTGCAATTCAGACATCCGTCCATCCGGATGACCGGGCCGCCTTGCTGCAGGGCTTGAGCCAATCCTTCAAAACCGGCGAACGGTTCGAACTGAAGTTTCGCAACCGCCGGTGGGATGGTGCATACCGCTGGACAGAAGGTCATGCCGATCCGCTCCGCGACGAGAGTGGTCGCATCATCCGGTGGTACGGCGCTAACGTCGATATCCACGATCACGTGACTTCTCAGGAGACGCTGCGCGAGAGAGAACGCTTCCTATGGGAGCTGGTAGAAACGCTGCCGGCGATGATCGATTGCGCTGCGCCGGATGGCGAGCCGGTCTATCGCAGCCAGCAGCTTCGCGAATTCCTCGGATATGAGCTTGAAACATTGGACGAGACGGGAAAGTCCCGTTTGGCCGGCACACTGGACGCCGGCGTTCATCCCGACGATTTGGCGGGCGTCAAGGAGAGGTATGCCCATTCGCTCGCCACCGGCGATCCTTATGCGCGCAGGCATCGTCTACGGCGCTTCGATGGCGAGTATCGCTGGGTCGAGACGCGTGCCGCGCCGATGCGCAACGCCGAAGGGGCCATCGTGCAGTGGAACGTGATCTGCCTGGACATCGAGGGTGAGGTTCGGGTGCAGGAACAACTGCGCCTCGCCCAGGAGAATCTCGCGCGTCAGAGCCAGGCGGCCAGCCTGGCCGAGCTCGCCGCGTCGATCGCGCACGAGGTCAATCAGCCTCTGGCGGCCGTCGTAGCGAATTCGCACGCCTGCCAGCGCTGGCTCACGGCTGAACCGCCAAATCTTGAGCGCGCGCAGAAAACCGTGGAACGCGTCATCCGCGACGCCAACTCGGCGGCCGAAGTCGTCAGCCACATCCGCGCCTTGTTCAAGCAATCCGTGGGGGCAAGGATCAGCACGACGCTCTCCAGCGTCATTGCCGAAGCGTTGGATCTCATAGCGGAGGAGGCGGGACGACGGCGTGTCCGCATCAATACGGACATCGAAAGCGATCTTCCACTTCTGGTGCTCGATCGTGTCCAGCTACAGCAGGTACTGATCAATCTGATGCGCAACGGCATCGAGGCGATGGACACCACTATGGAGGCCCGAGTTCTCGAACTTCGCGTTCGCCGAACGGGCGATGCTGTCCAGACGGAGATCAGCGATCACGGGAGAGGTGTTGCGTTTCCGGATCGAATATTCGAGCCGTTCTTTACAACGAAAGAGCACGGGATGGGGATGGGGTTGGCGATCTGCCGTTCGATTGTCGAGTCGCACGGCGGCCGGCTGTGGGTAGAGGCGAACGAACCGCACGGAGCGACGTTCATTTTCACCCTCCCGGTTGAAGCGGAAATCGCGGCATGATCACTGACGACCATATCGTACTCATCGTGGATGATGATCCACGTATCCGGGAGGCGCTCGGAGAACTCCTCGCGTCGCATGGTATGCGCGCGGTCGTGTTTGGATCGGCCGGCGACTACGTCAGCGCCGAAAAGCCGGATGTCCCAGCATGCCTCATCCTCGATGTCGAGTTGCCGGATATCAACGGCCTTGACCTGCAAAGGCAGATAGCCGAGGGGGATCATCCGCCGATCGTCTTCATAACAGGCCATGGCGACATCCCGTCGTCGGTGCGCGCGATCAAGCGCGGCGCCGTGGACTTCCTGACCAAGCCTTTCAGTGATGCCGACCTCATGGCCGCAATCCATGCGGCGATTGCCCAGGATCGGGCAGCTAGGTCAGAGCGCGGCGAGATTGGTGGGCTGAGGCAACGCTATCTCGACCTGACGCCGCGCGAGCGCGAGGTGCTTCCGCTCGTGGTGAGCGGTCTTCTCAACAAGCAGGCCGCCGCCGAACTGGGGATCAGCGAAGTGACACTACAGATCCATAGAAGGAATGTGATGCAGAAAATGGCAGCGGCGTCCCTCGCCGATCTCGTGCGTATCGCGGAGCGACTGGAAATACCGATCACACACTCGCGCCGAGCGGGAGGGACCTGAGCGTGAACAAGCATAAACCTGTAGTGGCGGTTGTCGACGATGATCCAAGGCTGCTTGAATCGCTGGAGGAGCTTCTTGAGTCCGCCGGATATACGGCCCGTGGCTTCCCTTCCGCGCGACAATTGCTCATCAGCGGGCTGTCGGGACTGGACGTGCTCATTACCGACATCGGGATACCAGGGATGAACGGATTTGAACTTCGTGACCTGGTGAAGAGGGCGCGACCGGAGTTGCCGGTATTCCTCATCACAGGTCGACACGAGATAGCCGATCAGGATCGCGCGCAGGGCATCAGCGGTTTCTTCCGCAAGCCCTTCGATGCCCACGCCCTGCTTGCGGCGATCGGTGAGGCCTTACCCAATCCAAAAGTGGAGGATGATCATGACAGGTGAGCAGCCGCTCCCGCGGAGATCGGCACCGCTATCGCAGCAGCAAAGGAATGAGCCGGAGCAGCCGCGCGTCATCATTGTCGATGACGATGCGTCTGTTCGGGAGGCGTTGTCCGAGTTGATCCTGTCTGCGGGTTTCCAGTCGATCTGCTTTGCCTCTACCCGTGAACTCCTTGACGCCGACGTATTGGACAGCCCCGGCTGCTTGATCCTCGACGTGCGCATGCCAGGCGCGAGCGGACTTGACCTGCAGCACCGTCTGGCCCAAAGCGGCAACCCCAAGCCAATCATCTTCCTGACCGGGCATGGCGATATTCCGATGACGGTGCAGGCGATGAAGGCCGGAGCCGTCGACTTTCTCACAAAGCCAGCACGGGACCAAACCCTACTCGACGCGGTGGTTGCGGGGATTGCGATGGACTCCGCGCGACGGGCGGATGCGGTGGTCGTCAAACGTAATGTCGAGCGCCTTGAGACGTTGACGCCACGCGAACGTCAGGTCTTGCGCGAAGTCGCGCACGGGCGAGTCAACAAACAAATCGCATTCGATCTCGGCATCAGCGAGATCACTGTCAAGCTCCACCGCGGCAATGTGATGCGCAAGATGGAAGTCGCGTCGATCGGCGAATTGATCCGGGCATGGGAAACATTGCCGGCTGCGATGCGCGATGCTGGCGCGCCTAGGACTGTAGCTTGATCCCAAGGCGGCCCGATAGGATGTCGCAAGCGCGCGGCAAAGCAAATCGGTGCTGGCGCCGGGTGAGGTTTGAAGGTCGAATTCGTCAGGCACGACGACACTAAAGCGGCCACGTCGAGCTCGAAGGGGCTTATTCCTCAAAGGGCGCGTTCGACACGAAGTCGACGGAAGATGGCGCCCGGTATCCGGGCACGAAGCGCTCGCCAAAATCCCGAGCGAAGTTGTCGTAGGTCGTTTCCGGGTGCGTCTGGGCGATATGACAGAAACACCGCGTCATGCGCCGCTTCATCTCGAGCCGCGGGAATTCACCTACAATCCTGGCGATCTCTGCCGGAGGGATGGTTTCGTACTTCAGTCCGACAACATCCAGGCAGATGCCGGCAGTGCAAAGGGCTACCTCCGCTTCTTTGTAGAGGCCGATCGACGGGGTCGAGTTGAGGGCCACGCTGTCCCAAATGAGTTGTGCCCGGCGCTCGTCGACACCGCCCTGTCGTGAGAATATCCTGGCCAGATCCGCCCCTTCGACTTCGAAGCGGCGCGGACCGTCAAAACGCTCGTTGAGCGTAGTGTCATGCAACAAGGTCCCAACCGCGACGACTTCCGCGTCGTGGTCAATGTTGCGCAGCTGCCCGAGACGTGCCGCGAACAACCAGGAGCGGACGACGTGATTGAAGAGATAGTCTTCGCATTCCCTGCGCGCATATTCGAGAGCCTGCCGTACCAGTGAGGTATCGGGGACCGAGACCCCTGCAAGCGTCCGGCTGGTGGTTCCGTTCATGTCGAAATGTCTCCTCACTGTGTTTCGGCCGGTTTCGCCGGCCTCGTAATGGTCGGTTCAGGCGGCAGCGCGCATGCGGTCCGCCGGATGCTGCAGGCGAAAGCCGATCGCCAGCCTGTTCCAGGCGTTGATCGTAGCCACGCCGATCGAGAGTGCGACGAGTTCATCTTCCGAGAAGGCGCTGCGGGCTTCCTCGTAGACCGCGTCGGGCGCATGGGTCTCGGCAATGCAGGTGAGGGCTTCCGCCCAGGCCAGCGCGGCCCGCTCGCGTTCGGTGTAGAGGGCCGATTCGCTCCAGGCGTCGAGCAGCAGTAGCCGGTCGTCGGTCTCGCCCAGCTTGAGGGCGTCGTGCCGATGCATGTGCAGGCAATGCGCGCAGCCGTTCATTTGCGACACCCGCAACTTGACGAGCTCGAGCAGCTTGGGGTCGAAGCTGGTGGCAAGCCAGCCCTCGATGGCCACGAGACCCTCGATGCCGCCGTTCTTGCGGGCCAGGAAATTCAGACGCTTGATCATGTGAGACTCCATGATGTCGGTTGACGGTTCAATTCTTCTCGCTGGGCGCGCGCCGGTGGCCGTTTCGTCGGCACTCTCGCTGACGATCCCGGTTAGCGCGTCAGTTGCAGCTCAGCCTCTTTCCGTCGCCTGACTGCCGAGAACCGAGTTAGCGATAGCCAATGCCGGCGACGTAGCTGGAGAGCATCTGCTCTTGGATCTCTTCCTGTTGGAACAGAGTTTTCATCGCGTCGCGTATGTCGAGAATACCGATAGGTCTGCCGCAGGCGTCGACCACGGGTATGTTCTGCAAGCCAGTGGCAGCCATTGTCTGCCAGACCTCATGCAGATCATCCTCCAGTGTGCACGACACGATAGGGCTGCTCATCAGGGCTGAAACCGGCGGCACTGACGACGCCGAACTGACGAGATGGCGGACGAGGTCTGATTTGCTCAGCACGCCTTCCGCAGCGCCGCTGCCATTGCAAACCACGACAAGGCCGATGCCGGGTCTGGAAAGCGAAAGGGCGGCCGCTTGCACGGTGGCATCGAGGTCGACCACGGCAAGGCGCGGCGACGTCAAGGTGTGCAGTTTGTCGATAAGCATTGCGGCCGTCCTCCTATTGGAACCAATCCGAAAATCCTCGACTTACTTGTCGAAGGTCGTCAGCTCCGTTTCGCCGGTATCGACGACGAACACGGCAAGCATGCGCGCGCGTTCCGTCTTGCTGGCATTCTCCTCGAAGGTGTGATGATCGCCCGGCAGCTCGGAAAAGCTTTCGCCGGCCCGATATGTCTTGACCGGCCCGTAATTGACCTGGGTGCTAATTGCTCCTTCAAGGACCGTGGCATAGATGAAGGCCGATTTTGCGTGCAAATGCGCCTGCGAACTGCCGCCGGGCCCGTATTCGACGAGCACGCCCTTGATGCTCTTGCCTGGCACGTTGAGAAGCGGCTGGTCGTAGACCAGCGTTACGTTGGGCCCGTCCGACTCGTGGGCCAGCGCGGCAGCTGCGAAGACGGCTGTGAGGGCAACGGTGCTGAGGATGATCTTGATCATTGTCTTGGCTCCTGTTTGCGGATGAATGGGGGATCGCCGGCCGGGGAGGGGCGGCCGGCGATCGGGCTCGCGCCAGGGCGCGGCGCTAGCCTATCGACTGAATGAAGGCGAGCAGGTCGGGGTTCACCACATCGGCGTTGGTGGTGCACATGCCGTGTGGAAATTTCTCGTAGACTTTGAGCGTCCCTTTTTTCAGAAGCTTCGATGAGAGCAGGGCCGAGTCGGCGATCGGCACGATTTGGTCGTCGTCGCCGTGCATCACGAGGGTCGGTACGGTGATGCTCTTCAGATCTTCGGTGAAGTCGGTCTCCGAGAAGGCCTTGATCCCGTCGTACTGCGCCTTGGCGCTGCCCATCATGGCCTGCCGCCACCAGTTCTGGATGACGCCCGGGATGGGCTTCGCGCCCGGCCGGTTGAAGCTGTAGAAGGGACCACCCGCGAAATCGAGATAGAATTGGGCCCTGTTGGCGGCGAGCGCCTGGCGCGCAACGTCGAAGGCCTCGATTGGCTGGCCGCCCGGGTTGGCTGGCGTCTTCACCATGATTGGCGGCACGGCGCCAATGATAACGAGCTTCGCTACGCGGCCCTGAGGCTGGCCATGCTGCGCGACATAGTGAGTGGCTTCGCCGCCCCCGGTGGAGTGGCCGACGTGGATCGTATTCCTCAGGTTGAGATGCTCGACCACCGCGGCGGCGTCGGCGGCGTAGTGATCCATGTCGTGACCCTCGCTCACCTGCGCCGAGCGGCCGTGGCCGCGCCGGTCATGGGCGACGACGCGATAACCCTTGGCGACAAAATAGAGCATCTGCGCATCCCAATCATCGCTGCTCAGAGGCCACCCGTGATGGAAAACGATCGGTTGGGCATCCTTGGGCCCCCAATCCTTGTAGTAGATTTCGGTGCCGTCCTTGGTGGTGACCGTGCTCATGTTGGTTGATCCTCTGCTTGATTTGGAAGTGGGAAGTTTCTGCCCTCGCTCAGCTTTGGCGAGCGCCGCGCTGGGCAGGCCAACGGCAACCGTGGCGGCCATTGCGCCCAGCAGGACATCGCGCCGCGTCGTTTCGGCAGGGGTGGGAAAGTTCTTGCTCATCACGTGCTCCTTCGCGTTTGGGCACCGGGCCTCGCCAATCCAGGGCGAGGTCGGATCGTGGCGGGTGCGGATCAGTGGCGCTGGAGCGAAGCGTGGGGGAGCCACTGCTCGAAGCGGATGGCGCCGATGCGCGCGTTGCCAGCAGGAACCAGCGACCCGTCTTCCAGCTCCGTGCCGAAGTAGAGTGCGCGAGGATCGGCAATCACCTGGCGCGGATCATTCGTCGCTTTCAGGAACCGCGCGACAAACTCATTGAAACGCACCCGCTCAGGCCCGGCGATGTCGATCGTGCCGTTGACCGGAGCCGCAAGCGCCACATCGGCCATGACATCGGCGACGTCGTCGGAAGCGATAGGCTGAAAGGAGACTGCCGGCAGATGGACGGCATCGCCGACCATCGAAGACTGGGCGATACCGCCCAAGAACTCGAAGAACTGCGTCGAATGGACGATGGTGTAGGGAATGCCGGAGCTCTTGATCAGGTTTTCCTGGGCCACCTTGGCGCGCAGATAGCCACTTTTTGGCAGCCGTTCGGTGCCAACGACCGAAAGCGCAACGTGGTGTTTCACGCCAGCAGCCTTTTCTGCTGTGAGCAGGTTTCGGCCGGAGGTCTCGAAGAATTCCAGAACGGCCTTGTCCTCAAACGAGGGCGAATTGGCCAGGTCGAGGACAATTTGTGCTCCCGCCAGCGCCTCCGTCAGGCCCTCGCCGGTAATCGTATTGACGCCCGAATTCGGCGACGCTGCGAGCACGTCATGGCCCTTCTTGCGCAGCCTCTCGACTGTCTTCGAGCCGATCAGTCCGGTGCCGCCGATAACCACGATTTTCATGTCGAAACTCCTCGTTCGCGTTCCATGGGAGGTGGCGATTAGGCCGGCCATGCAGCCGGCGCATCCATCTGCCTTCGCTGTAGACAATGCGACGGAGCTGCCGGCCAAACTATCGAACGGAAGCATCTGTCGTTCGATGCGAAGGTCTAGGACCGATGAGCCCAAAGACCGGGAACCCTATGTGGCGATGGGGTGAGGGCTAGATGCGTGTGGATTGGTCGACCGGGCTCTCGGGTAAGTCATCGACCCTCCCGCATACAACAAACCGCATCCCGGTAAGCTTGCAACGAGGTCATCCTGGTCCGCCGGATACGCCGTCCTGATCCTCGATCCAATCGACCGCGCGTGCCCCACCCACATAGCGTTCTGGCAGGACCAGATCAGCTACGCACTCAGGGCCGCAGGGGGACCGTCGATTGTCACGCACAGAAGCTAGACCAGGCACGGTAGGCAATGAGGACTTTCGTCGAAACGCCGACAGCGCATCCAACGGGCGCCTCACGGAACAGCCGACCGCCGGCGTCGTTCACGACCTGGGCAATCTCATCCAGGTCGCGTCATCAGCACTGAACCGCGTCGCGCGGGACCAAAGCGTCTCAACAGCTCCGGCCCTTGAGCCGGTGATCGCCAGTGCCAGGACGGCGCTGCAACACGCTGGCGCGCTCGTCCGAGATACAATGCGCAGAGCCCTCGAGGCTCCCAGAGAAATCGAGCACACGGATCTGAGCAGCTGTCTGGCCGAGGTCGAGACTCTTATTCGAAGTGCATGGGAACTGCAGATCCGGCTCGAGGTCCGCATCGAATCCGATTTGCCTCCCGCGAGATGCGATCGTCTGGGCTTGCAGAACGCGGTCCTGAATCTCGTGTTCAACGCGCGCGACGCGATGCCCAACGGCGGCTCAATCTCGATAGACGCCGCGGTGGCGGATAAAGGCCATTGCGCCCTTGTCGAGCTCCGCGTTGCAGACACCGGCATCGGCATGACCCAGGAAACCATGGTTCGCGCCTTCGATCCTTTCTTCACCACAAAGTGCCAGGGCCTGGGCGGTATCGGCTTGCCGCTGGTGAAGCATTTCGCCCAGCAGCACGGCGGCAGTGTCGAAATCGACAGTGTCCTCGGATCGGGCACGACTGTGACCTTGCGCTTGCCGGCGGCTCTGCCGGCGGATTGAAGCACGACTTCGACGCCGGGCCTCCAATAGAATCAATTCGATATCGCCGAACGAACCGGACCGGCCGACGATTAGAACTTCGCCGGCGATCGCGGTGTAGGGGTTTGACCTGGTATCGCGCACAGCCGGTAAGCACGATCTCCGCATAGCCCATGTAGGAGAAGGTTCTGACCGGCGAGACCAAGCCGTCGACACACCGGCGATCAGGCTGAACTTAACGCCTCTGGCACAGGTGATGGGTATTCCCGGCGCGCCATAATGCGAAGTCGGCGAACGGCGGCAGAATAACGGTCTCGGTGCCTGCGACGTCGGTTTTTGGAAGGGTCATGGGACTCGATCCTTCCTCTTGCGCGTCTTATCGGCCGTCTGCTCGAGCCCGCTTGAACGGAACGCTGCGAAACACCGTCTGAATGGCTTTGAGCAGTGCAAAACTAGAGCTTGCGCGCTGCTGTCCAGCTTTGCCGTTCTCGCCCGAGGCCGACATTCCGTTTGCGAGAATAGAA
The DNA here is from genome assembly GCF_056403715.1 of Mesorhizobium sp. P2_F5. NCBI lineage: Bacteria > Pseudomonadati > Pseudomonadota > Alphaproteobacteria > Hyphomicrobiales > Phyllobacteriaceae > Mesorhizobium > Mesorhizobium sp. P2_F5. Next base: position 114,499 of record NZ_JBFUEY010000007.1, read on the forward strand.
GCCAGATCCTCGGCCATTTCGGGCCGGTCGAGCAGCAAGGGGGCGAAGCTTGCCTGATCTATTTCGTACACCACGACATGGCTCAGTGCGCGCAATGTCGACATCTCGACGATGCCGGCGAGCAAGCCGCTCTCCCCGAAAAAATCACCGGGCGCTAAGCGGCTGATTTCTTCCAGGCCGGCGTCATCTTCGCGTTGCCGGACGATGACGCCGGTCCGGACGATCATGAGAGACGGCAGCATCTCTCCCCGTCGCGCGATGATTTCGCCCTTGCGATAGCTGCGCTCCGAGGCCGTCGCGGCAAGAGCCTCTTGCTCGTCCCCCGTCAGCGCCGAGAATATCGGTATGGCCCTGATAAGGTCGATGGGGGTAACGGGCAGGGGATGCGCGGTCTCTTCGGTCGGCAACGCGGTCATCGAAATCGAAGTGGAAGGCACGGCTAGCAGCAATCCAGTGGATTTTGCGTGGCGATAGACGAGATCAAGAATTTCATTCCTCGCCGGGATTCGTCGACCGACATTTGCAACATAGAAAAGCAGGTCGACCTCGATCGCCGTGGCATCGAGACTCTTGATCGCAACCATGGGCGCGGGTTCCTTCAGGATCGAGTTGCAGCTCAGCAGCGCCCTGCGCATCACATCGACGACAACGGACGGCATCTTCGTCGGCGCCAGTCTTACGGAGAGGGAAACGCCATGGTTCTCGTTCGGGCTGCTGACGTTGGTCAAACCGAGTTTGGCCAGGAAGCTGTTCGGCAGCACCACGACGTTGTGCGCCCAGGTGAGCAGGTGGGTCGATCGCCAGTTGGTCTCGACAACACGACCTTCAGTGCCGTCGCTGAGGACGATCCAATCGCCGAGCACATAAGGGCGGCCAAGAGTTAGCGCGACGCCTGAGAACAGGTCACTCAGCGTATTCTGAAGCGCCAGGCCCAACATGATCGCGAAGACGCCCGACGTGGCGATGAGCGTCCCTACGGGCACGGCGAAGACGAAAGCGAGGATCGAAAGCAGCATTCCGACGTAGACGATACCGACGACGAGCTCTTGCAGAAGGCGCGCCTCGCGAGGCTTTCCCTCGAAGACGAGGTAAATGCGCACAAAGCCGATCAACGCCCAGGCGAAATGAAGCCACCACAGTACTTTGGCCGATCCGATGAGGATCGCTTCGGGGGTTCGCATGTCGCCTGAGGCCGGTTCGTATGGAACGACACTGCCGTATAGAAGCAGAACCGACATCGCGATGAAGAAGGCGATCTGGACGACCAGCCGCGCGTTGGCGAACCGTCTCGGGATAAAGTTCCACACGACAATTCCGGCAAGGCCGACCAGCACGATGTAGGCAAGGGGGGAACTCCACCAGTTCATGACGACACCGGATCCGGTCATCGATCCCGACAACGCCAATCTTTCCCTGAGCCGACGCGACGGCTGTGTGAGAAGGAGCCTTTGACCCCGTTGCGTGCATGGATGCGCGGTGCCGCCGCGCGAGCAAGCTGGTCATGCCTTCTGCGGTGTCGTTCCCGCGGCGTCGTCGTATCGACGCACCAGAGTCTCAAGATGATCGGCATCAACATCGAAAGTACGGAACGCATCGTCATTTTTCCGATTCCTCGGCGGGCTGGTTCAGATGAACCACCATGCCAACCTTAACGAGGTGTGAGCCATTGTGCCGAAGACGCGCGCGTCCGATACGTTGGTCTATGGTCTCTTGAGTGAAAGACTGGGCCGGCTTGTCGGTCGTCCGGCCGTGGCCAGTCTACGCCCCCTAGGACCGGCGCGAACGCCCTAGCACTTTTGTTTGTTTACGAGTTTGGGTGAAGCTTGCCGATCTGTTCGACTTCTAACCCTCTTCACGTCCCTAGTCGTCGCCGCTGGGCGAAGGGGACTCTGCCCTTCACGCGTTCAAACGTGTCAGCATTCGTAGTGAACGCTTGCCGCCAGCAAGCCGCAGGTCCGGCCTCCGCTCCCGCTTCCTACGACAAAACAAAGTGGCTGCAACTTACCGCGCCAAGGAACCGGTTTAGTTCACGGCACAGTCGCCCGTCGGCCTTTTGCTCGTCGCTTAAAAGCTGGCACAATCGCCGCTGCAAGCACCGCAGATCGGCACCATTCGCCGCGCCGCCAACTGGGGAAGCGGAACTGATTCCCTTTGAAGCGTCCGACTTAAGCTGACGCGCGAACGTACTGCTCACACCAAGCGTCACATCGATTGTCAGGCTTGCTGCAATGGCAAGGCAAAAAAGTCGATAACTGAGTCAGACCCGGCACTACCGGCATGCCGAAACTTCTGCTTTCGCAGTGCAGGTCTTGAAACCTGCCATTCCGCTATCGGCCCATTGCCGCCTGGCGGCTAAGCGCCTCATGGCGGTCGTTCCCGCCGTCTCGTCCATTTGCCAATAGCGGACATCGCTGCTGGACAGGCCACAACAGCTTTGCTCGCCAGCAGCTTGCACAAGCAACCCTGTTGCCGCAGCGCATCAGCTTACTTGCCCTATGACTCGCATGATATTTTGCGATCATCTTACCCAGATGTCATTTCTGATGACGAAAACCCGCAAATCCCGTAGGATTGGGAGCCAATTCCTTCATCTCGGGTGATACTGACGGCATGCACATCTTCTCGTCAGAGACTGGAAGGCCGGTGGAGGCCCACTCGGCTCGCGAGGATTCGCGCCTCTTTGCGATCGTTCTTATCGATGCCGTCGGCTCAAGCACTGCTATGAAACGCAATGAGCTTGGCGCGATCCGCGACATCGAACGAGCGCTGGACATGTTCACAAGCCAAGTAAGTGCCGCGCAGGGCCGGGTTTTGAACTACACCGGAGACGGCGCGCTGGCGGCCTTCGACAGCGTTGCAAGCGCGGTTGGTGTCAGCCTGAGTTTCCAAGAGGCGTTACGCGCCGCCGGCCCGCCTGAGGCGGTCCCGATTGGTTTTCGCGTAGGTGTGCATCTGGGCGAGATATTCGAGACAGACGGGCGCGCTTTTGGCGACAGCCTGAACCTCACTGAGCGCATCCAGGACGCCTCCCCGGCAGGAGGGGTCTGCGTGTCCGATCTCGTGTACCGAGCCATCCAGGGCCGGCTTGACTTCAGTTTTGAGTATCTCGGACCGCAACGCGTCAAGAACCTGCCTGAGCCGATCGAACTCTACCGGGTCCATCGTGGCGCCGTGGCCCTGCTCAAGGCGACACCGCGGCCCCAGTCAACCAGCGCCGATCTCCATTTGAGGCAGGCAGCGGTGGACGAGGAGAACCCGTCCATCGCAGTCCTACCGTTCCGAAATCTCTCGGGGCAGGTCGATCAGGACTATTTCTCGGACGGGGTGACTGATGACATTATCACCAGCCTCAGTCGATTCAGAGGGCTTGACCTTATCGCCCGCACCTCGTCCTTCGCATTGCGCGGCAAGGACCTTTCGGCCACCGAGATCGGCAGCCGGCTCGGCGCCCGCTACGTGGCACAGGGCAGCATCAGGCTCTCCGCCAACCGGGTGCGCATCTCGATAGAGCTGTGCAATGCCGACAATGGGCACACGCTGTGGGCGGAAAAGTATGACCGCCCTCTGGAGGACATCTTCGCGATTCAGGACGAAATCGCCGAGCTAGTCGTCTCGGTGATGGCAGTGCGCATCGAACAAGCCGAGCGAAAGCGACTAACGAGCAAGCCGCCGGAATCCATGCACGCCTACGGGTTGGCGCTGCGCGGACAGGAGTATCTGGAGCGGCTGACGCCGACCGACAACAGGCTGGCGAGTTCCTATTACGAGAAGAGCATACTCGCCAGTCCGCGCTATGCGCGCGCTTTCGCCGGTCTCTCGCGGACCAACAGCCTCGACTGGCGCTATTCTTGGAGTTCCGACTCTGCGACGCCTCTCGATCGTGCCCTCGACATAGCCGTGCAGGCGGTAAGCGCCGACCCGAATGACGCGCGCGGCCACGCCGAGCTTGGCTTCGTGCTGCTCTACCGCCGCGAGCACGACCGCTCGCTCGCCTCCTATCGGCGTGCGCTGGCGATCAATCCCAACGACGCGGCTGTAATCGCGGAGATGGGCGACGCGCTGGCCCATGCAGGCGTCTGTGAAGAGGCGCTGGCGCAGATTGAGCGGGCCATGCGTCTCAATCCGTTCTACCCCGACCAGTATCTCTGGGACATGGCGGGCGCGCTGATGAAGCTGCACCGTTTTGAAGAGGCGATCGCGACGGTGGCCCGTATGCACAACGCGACGCAGGGCCGCCGCATCCTTGCATGCTGCTATGGACATCTCGGCCGGCTGGAGGAAGCGCGTCAGGCTGCCGAGCTGGTGCGCGCGGCCCAGCCTGACTTCAAGGCCGAACGATGGGTCGAGATCGTTCCCGACCGCCGCCAGCAGGATCGCGACACGCTGCTGACGGGGCTCAAGTTGGCGGGATTGTGAGTCGTCTTCTATGACCCGCCTACTATTAAATCAGCATGGTCATCCGTTGACGCGCAATTTAGTACGTTACCAATCGTCTTAAATAAATATACCTTCAATATGTTCTCTGGCGTGCCGTCAAATAATCCGTTTAGTGTTATAGTTCCATCTTGATTGTCAACAACGTCTCCTGTAGCGGTTGGCTCGTAACGACCATCATGTTTTATGAAATAGACGCTCGCTCCAGTAAAGATCGTTTGATGTTCCCCGGTCTTTAGAAGTATGTTTTCGATGTATTTCGGCGAGGTTGGTATGTGTTGAGGAATGGTTTTAGTGATTTGAACGACTTCACCTTTGATAATTATCGGTGGTATTTTTGCCATGGAATCACCTTGCTTGCTTGGAGGTGCTTATTTTCATTCTGTATTGCCGCCGCCTCGTCGCGACCGAGCGACTGACCCAGCCGCACGAGCGACAGAACCGGCGGCCCGGGCGACAGATCCTGAAGATCGAGCAACAGACCCGGCGGAGCGGCTCGCGACGCCCCAATCGTCCATTTCTGAGGCCAGAAGCAGCATGTCAAAGGTGCCGCTTTCAACATCGAGACGCAACGTAAAGTCAGAACGATCGTAGGCCCAAGCTCGCATTCCTGCCGCGAACGACCCCAGCTGGCTCGACAACCCCGTCCTGCCACTGTCTCCAGGCATGCGGCTCAATTTCTGTTGATCAGGTGTCAGTAAGGCAGGCGTTCCTTCCGGGTCTATACCTTCGCCATGAACTAAAAAAATAATAGGTCGCGCAAGGTCATAAAAAGATGCTTCATATGAGAAAGAGTAAATCCTAGCAAATTTCGCCTCAGCTTTGTTTATCTGCGTTAGCAGGAAATTGTTACCATATGTAACTGGACTGTTTGCGTCATTGGCATCAGAGTCGTTTTGTGGGAAGTTCTTATAAACGTCATGCAATATTGCCATATCACGCATTACCCGACCAAATATCCATATCTTAGACAGATTTAAGAAAGTTTCTTGGGACATTTAGACTCTCCGATATATTGGAACTCTTTACCGTAAGTATGAGATCGATCGTAGGAAACGACGTTCTCGATAGGTCATTGCAGGAAGCGAGCTGGCCAGTGCAGGCTGGATGACTCGCGACGAATGTGAATGGGCTTTGGTTTTTGAAAGCCCGACGTGCACACCCGCCCTAACCATCCCAATATCCCGCCACCAGAAGTTTGTGATCAGGATATCCTCCAGCACCCCGCCAGTGATCTTGGCATCGGCGGCGATCAGGCAGTCGGCGAAATCGGCGTAGTTAAGGTCGTCCGGCGAGAGCATTCGCCAGGATTCGACTAACAACTTGCCCATCAAATCGCGTGCTTCAACGATCGCGACAACGAAGCCGTCCGGGTTCGCTGCAAAGGCCGCGTCGAACTCGGCCTGAAGCGTGTCAGCGAGGTCGGGACGGTTGATCGCGGCGTCGGCCAGGTCCTCGAGGTTGCGCCGGATCGTGCCGGTCTCGACCAGCACCTCGTGGAAGATGTCGACGAAGATGTCGAAGAGCGCGCCAGACAACGGCTCCGACAGCTTATGCTCATCGTGCCAGCCGTCGGCGAAGTCGGAAAGCTTGAGGGTGTTGTCGGCGCTGCGGATCTGCTCGTTCTCCGACAGCTCGGAGAAGCGGTTGAACTCGTTGTAGGTGTAAAGATTGCCGCTGGTCAGCTCCAGGACGTCGCGCACGACCGACGGGAAGTGCAGCGACGCGATCATCGCGACCCAGTCGGCAGCGGCCTCGTGGAAGCCGAAATACTCGCCGCTTTCCGCGTTCGGGTCCGGCAGACCGACTTCCGAGTATATGATGCCATGGCCGACCTCGTGGGCGATGATGTCGAAGTCGAGTGAGAAAGGCACTACCTTGCCATCCTTGCGGCGAGCGCTGCCGACTTCAAGATAGCCGTAGCCGATCTGGCCATTGTCCCAGTCGGGCAGGATGGTGAGCTCCAGCCGCTCGTAGTCCTCGCCGAAGTGCCAGCGGATCGGATGGCCGAGATAGGTCTCCCACACATCCATGACGAACCGGGTCACGCCGAACAGGTGCGCGGCCTCGAATTCCGGTGTCCCGACCTCGAGATGATCGAAATGGCCATTCGGACCTGGCTGCACGTCGGGCCAGGCCGGACCGGTCCACGGCGGCAGTGTCATGAACTTGGTGCCGAGTGGGCCAGTGTTAACGCCGTAGGGATAGAACTTGCCCTTGGGCCATACGAAATACATGCGGTCGTCGGAAGGACCGGGCCGCACCGCGCCGGCAGGCGTGGATACATGGATTGTTTCAGGTTCGGCGTCTGGCTTGCCGAAGGGCGATTGCGGGAACACGCGGAACCGCGTCCCGTCCGTCTGCCGCTCCCACGCGCCATCCTCACCCATGGTTAACAATAATTTACTTTTGTCGCATCTGTCCAGCGAACAGGTATTCGCGGCGGATAAATTGTTGCAGGGCAACGTTATCGGGAAATGCCAACGCGCGCCGAAGTCTTTCGGGATCCTCGGCGCTAAAACGCGCACCACAACGCTCGCAGAACCATTCCAGCAGCATCTGCCGCTCGCCGACCCCGAACGCGACGGGCGGGCCGGCAACTGGGGCTAGTACCGCCGCCTTGCGTTCGGCCCTGTCGGCCATCCGCGGGTAGAGGCCGCGCAGCTTGATCTCGGAAAGCAGAGCGGCGAGCAGCGCACGAAGAGACGTGTCGACCAGCGCAGCTACCGCCGCGCGGCGCCCAAGCGCCAGGCCCAAGTCGCGTGCGTCGAGGCTATTCTCAGCCAGCCAGGCCTCATATCGCTTGCGGTCGACAAGCCCGTGACCGCGCCGGAAAGCGTCGATCGCATCGGACGTCCGAGCGCAAGCAACTTGTCCGGTCGTTGTCAGTAGGGCGGCGGCTGCGGCAGTGAGTATTGCGTCGAACTCCTCACCCAACAGCCTCGCCTCATCGAGGACCTGTTGGTCGGCTTCCGAGAGGCTGTCCAAATCGTCAATTGAGGCGACGCACGCATCCCACGCATCAGTGCGCTCGAATACGAAATCCGGCCGGAACGGGCCAGGCCAACCTACGGCAAGTGAGGTCATCGCCGTGATCAGGGCGCGCGCGTCGATCGCCTTCTGATCGACGGCGTTGGTGACGAGCCAATTCGCGTCCGGAATGCCGCTGGCGAGGACGGATGCTGTCTCCGCGATCTGCTTCCAGGTGCGCTGCTTGAAATGGAGCGTGCATGCCGCGCCGAGCAGCGCTTCGCAGACCAAGCTATTCAGAACACAGCCACGGAGGGCATCAAGCGTAGCGCGGACGTTGACCAGGGGGACACTGAGCGGCGCGTATCCCATCTCGGCTGGAGCGTGAACCACGGCAACCTCGTCGTCGGCGTCCAATCGGCCCGAGGCGTACCAGTCGAAGATCGCGCCGATGCCGCGCATGCCGTAGACATGCAATTCGGCTGCTCGCAGGGCACCCATGCTCGACGCGCCGAAAACATGCGCGCCGCGGCTCAGCGCAAACAGTATCTCCTTATGCCAGACCGCGGGGAGGCCCTCGAACCCGCCGTCAACAAGGCCGATCACGCGCGCGCCGCCATTGACCGCGCGCAGCACATCGCCTTGGGTCGCTGGCGGCCGCCAGTCGAATGGCGCCAGCCGAGCCGGATCAGACATTGCAAGCGTAGGGCCAAGGAAGATCACGAAATCCTTCATGGCCGGGTCTGACGCGCGCGCGCGCCATCGTCTAGCTCATCTCCGGGGGGGCCCTCAAGACCGGGGACGATGACGCGGACAACGCAGATGCCGGTGTCGGGCAGCGAAAGATCCACGACTATAACCGGCCCACAGCCGGCCTCGGCCACGCGCCCCACCGCCCATTCGATGTCGTCCTCGAAGTAGGCCGACTTATAAGACTTTGTTATGTCGAGGGTCGCAGGCGTTTCATCGGCGCCATACGCCACCAGACGGTGAAACAAGGCGATGTTGCGCGTATCGTATTCGCGCCGCATAAGGTCATCGCGCCCGCCGGAAATGTACGTCGCGCGCACCTGAACCGCTTCACAGATAGCCCGACTCAACGCCACGCCAGCGTCAGGGTGGCAACCCGTACCTGTTCCAGGATGCCCGTTCGGGTCCGTCGCATCGACGATTATGCAGTGGAAGGCTGGAATGCGAACATCGGAGGTAATGTCCCAAAGCGCGACGCGGAAACCCTTGCCGTGGAGGTGCTCGACCATCTTCGACACACCATCAGGGTCACGGAAGGAAAGATTCAGACGCCGCGCGTTGCGTTCGATCAGTCGACCGCGTTCCCACAGATTGAGGGCGTCGCGCTCGATCACTTCAAAGAGGCCATGACTGACGGCTTCGGCAAACGTGTTGCCTGAACTAAGCCCATTGGTCGTTGCTTGGAAGATTCCGGTGCCGGCAAGCCCATGCGAGCCGTAGTGCGCATGGACCAATTCGTAAGGCACGAGCACAGGCACGCCGTCGCGGATGTCCACGCCTTCGGTCCAGACGATGCGGGTTTCGTCGTCAATCGATCCGCAGCGAAGGCGCGGCAACGACGACAACGGCGCGACGCGTCGCGCGCCATTGAGTTCGGCCCGGCTTGCATACAGCAATGGCCGCGTAGTCATCTCTGCATGCGCGCACTCCAAAGATTCCATCGCGGCCGATACCTTTGCTGCGGAAAGGCTCATGCCCTTGCCAGCTGCGACGACGACCGATCGGGACAAGGGCCGTACGGCTATGGCGACAGGGAATCCGATCCGATCCAGTCCGGTGATATCGGCAACACGCGTCACGCCGAAGCGGTGCAGCAAAGGCTCGATGTGCCGCCAGGTTTCTTCCGGCGCCGCCGTGCGATGCGTGCCGGCAAAGTAGCACTTCGCAATGGAACGGCTATTAAGACCTTGAAGTTTGGAATCCACCGATTTCAAAGCCTATCCAACGTTTGGCATACTACCTTGCTACTTCATCGTTGATCTACGCTTACGCGGCAACTCTTTTCCGATATCCCTGGGCGCTCCGAGTTCGCATTATGGGAACGGGCAACACAGTGACCTGCAACTGACATTTGCACAAGCTAGCGAGTTCCACATCGCCGGCGGGCTGACCCGGCGACGTCCGGAATGGGGTCAAGTCACGACATCTGCCTTGGAGGTTGAAGGTCCGCTATCATTTCTTCGGACGCCAAAAGCCGCCGTTCCGCTCTCGGCCCAAAATCGTCAGTCCGGAAAGCGCCTAGATCAACCGTACAGACCAGCTTCGCCAATTCCTGAAAGCAGACATTGCCGACACGAGGCGGAGTTGCATCATGCTCGCGCCAAAGGCCTGTAGCGAAGATCGCGCAGCGCAGGTGTTGGAAATGAGACTCTTCCGGGTCCGGACTTACGCAGCACGATCCATCCGAATAAAGTCAGCCAACAGCCGGGCGTCAGGGAGCCAGTGCTCAGGTTTTTTGCGCCTGACGACGTGCTTTTTCTGTCATTGATCATTCGGTTCGTTGAAACCGCATTCTTTGCAGCGGTACGCATGGTTCGGCTCCTCTTCGGGACGGAGCATCCAGACAGTGCCGCGTTCCACCCAACAGATTGGGCAAGAGAAATTGCCTCCGTATCGCGGCCGGTACATTTTCAGGCGCCCGTCCGCGAGATCTGAGGCCTTGAGTCGTTCGGACATGTCAGCCAGGCTTTTGTAGGCTTCGGCGATTTGGTTTCGCAGGGCTTCGCGGTTGTTCGTTTGTGCGACCGCTTGTTCCTTCGCGCGGAGAGTGAGTTTTTTGGCAAACCGCTCCATCGGCTCGGCGCCGTGTCGCTTGACCGGAATGGGCGGGCCGGGGTCGGATAGCTTCGTCATCGCTATCGAACAATTTCCAGTCGATTAAAATGTTCCGGAACTAATTAAGCGCATGCTAATTGAATCCGCCGGGCGTGGGTCAGTTAATGCGTTTGAAGTTTGTCGAGCCGTTGATGCCAACTCTCGTGGAGAGGCCTCCCGAGGGCGATGGCTGGTCGCATGAGGTGAAGTTCGACGGATACCGCTCGCAGCTGATCATCGACGAGGACGGGACCCGCATCTACACCCGCCGCGGTCTGGACTGGACAGCCAAATATCGCGACTTGGTGAAAGAGGCGGTGAAGCTCGGCGCCGAGAGCGCAATCATCGACGGCGAGATCATCGTGCTGAACGACGCCGGCCTGTCGGACTTCGGCGAACTGCGCAAAGCCATCACCCGCCGGCAGCACGACCTCTATTTCGTCGCCTTCGACCTGCTCCACCTCAACGGGCACGATCTGCGCGATATGGCGCTTGAGGAGCGTCGCGAGATCCTGGCCAGCATGATCGAGCCGGGCAGCCGCATACAATTCAGCGAGCCTCTGCCGGGCGAAGCGAAGGCCATCCTTCACCTTGTCGACCATGCAGGCCTTGAGGGCATTGTCTCGAAGCGCCGCGACAGCAAGTATCGAAGCGGTCGCTCGACAGCCTGGCTGAAGATCAAGAGCTACGAGATCAACGAATATGATCTGCTCGGCGTCGAGCGAGGGCCAGGTAAGCCGGCGTTCGCCCTGATGGCCGATCGGGCAACCGGGCAATATGTTGGCTCGGCCTTTATCAACTCGCGCGGCGCAATCCGAGACCGCATGTGGAAGCGGGTTCAGGAGCACGCTGGGCCGGCGCCAAAGGGCATGAAGCGACCGGCGACGCAATGGGTAAAGCCTGGCATCATCGGCCGCGTGAAGCACTTGCGCGGCGAAGAGGACTTGCGCCATGCTTCCCTGCAAGACTTCCGAGAGGATGACACAGATGGCCGTGGCTAAGAAGGATCAGGAGCGCATCACCTATGCGTGGATGTACGGTGCCCAGGCGCTGAAGGATGGCAAGGAGCGTGTCGTACCGCCTTACTGGGACGAACACGCCGAAGCGTGGCTACAGGGTTACGATGGCGTGCCGATGGCCGGTACGGGCAACACCAAAGCTGTGAGCGACCAGATGGAAGCCGAGGTTGACGAAGCCGCGGTCGAGCATCCGGCTGGAACCTAAATTCTGTTCGATCCCGTACCGATTTTTTTATTGAAATCCCGATTTCGTCGGATTTATAAAACTCGCGTTACCATTGCTTTTCGTAGGGAGGCTGTGATGGATAACGTGATGCCGAATGGCAAGACTCATCCTTGCATTGAAGTGGTCGAAGCCTGTGGCGAATGGTTCGTTCGAGTAGTCGAAGACGGCAAAGAGCAATCCCGATCATTCGAGCTTGAATCGTTCGCACTGGCCTTTGCGGAAGGCCAGCGGATACGGCTAGGGCTGGAGAAGGTCTTGCGCTGTGAGCGCTATGGCTAAGCTGCGATAGGCGCCAGCTAAAGGTCTGTCGGCTCCAGCTTTGAGCGGATTTCGTGGATGGCGGCCACGATGGCATCGGCGGATTGAAGGTCCAGCGCGATATCGACAAGACCCTGAGTTGTGTGAATTGAGAGAACGCCAATCACACCCGCCTCGTCCGATACCGTGCTGACGTGAATCTCTGTCGGCACGAAAGGCAGAGCCTTTGCGGTACGGCGCATTGATGATCCATCTCCCCAAGCGGCGACAATCGCTCACCCGGATTACGATTTCAAGCAGGCGCTAGGCGCTACCCAGCCTGAGGGAATAGCCGATGCGGCCCGGGGCTCTCGTTGGGGGTACAGGCCGCACCGGCCACTACGGGATCATTTCGATCATTCCTCCCGCGCCATTGAAATTATGAATATATTAGCAATCGCGCAATTAACCCTATAGGCTACCCAGCGGTAGGGGGCTGCGCCGGCCCTGTCCCGTTCCACTGGATGAATTCGGCGCTCTTGCCGGTGATTGTCTCGATCGACTTCAACAGCGATCCATGGACCTCACGAAGCGCGCGGTAATGCTCGCAGTGGAAGTCTAGGAGCGGGCCGACGATGCTCTTGTGCATCGCCTCTGCTGCCGCCAGGAAGCGCTCGATTTCAGCCTGTGAAAGATGCTTGGAAGGTTTGGTTCTGGCCATTGGCGATCTCCGTTGAAGGGGTTCGCCGCAACGAGGATAATAATCCTACATGTCGGGCCGGATGGCAACCAGGATGGCGCGAATGCGCGGATCGAAGAGATCACGCGAAAGCCGAAGAGGCGCTAGTGCAATGAGACTGCCTCACGACCCGTATCTGACCGCGCATTGCGGCATTTGTCCTGCCGCCCGATCGGCAAGTGCTTTCTTGGTTTCGGCATCGGTCGCGCAGGAGTGGCCGTCCATCTTGACGGTGAAGCCTTTGGACTGGAGGCAGCGGACTACATATCGATCACGCAGCTCGCCGTTGACGTCATAAGTCGTAGACGAAGCCGGGATGTTTACCGCACCGATGCGATTGCAGGTGACCACGGTTCCATAGGTGTTGCACTGCAGAGTGCCCGGGTTTTCGTAACCAGGGTTAACATCCGTGGCGAGCGACTGAGGAATTTCCTTGAAGGAATCGATCTTGCATTGGTCGACGGCCGCAACGGTCGAATTCAGATCTACTCCTGGCTTGAAGATAATAGGTGCCGACGTCTGGCAGCCGGCGACGACCGCGACGGCGGCCATGATGAAACGTTTGCGCATGGATTAAAACTCCCCCACGCGCAATGAACTTGAAAACAGGTGCCGTTTCAATCCCCGATATAGCCAGGGCACGCCTTAAACACAATTAGCTCTTGGGCCACAGAAGAAAGTCATCGTCGTACTCATCGCGCGAAAATAGTCGAGCGCGCGAGTACACTCGGCCGTTTCATACAGACCGCATCGATAGACGCGCAACCTTGGTGCGGGCTTTCATGATCGGGCCGGTGCCAATTCAACTGCGGGTGGCCTTAACGCCCGACGTCACGCCCTTGAACGGAGACGATGAGGTCACGTTGTCGAGCATAGCGCACATCTTGTTCGGACCGTCAAAATTGAAGCCTAGACATTTCTGATCAGCGGCGCAGGCCAATACGCAGTCGGCATAGCCGCTCCGCACATTCGCGTAAGCGCCGCCAACGACTACCGTGTCCTTGGCGAAAACGAGGCTGGAGTACTGGAGATTCGCCTTGATTGCTCCCTTCGCCGCCATCACTGCGTCAGGACTCCTAACCAGAATTGACCCGTTATTTTTCATGAAACAAGCGGAGTGCTTCTTATCGTAGGTGAGTGCCAAGCAGCGGCGATCTGCTTTGCATTGAGCCTGACACTGTTCGAGCGAGACATTCCAAGCCGGCATTCCCGGCAAGTCGTTTCCGATTGCGTCCCATCCGTCCTCCTGCACAGACAGTTCTTCGGCCGCGGTGGCTGCTTCTTTCCGCTCATGGTCCATGTCGAAATCGCTTGGCGCGAAACTCGCCTCGTCGAGCCAGAGGCAACGGCTGGCGAGTTCTCGCGCCGAATTGTCGTCAAGGCCCACCGATGCGAGTGTCTCGCTCGACGACACCGGTGCCAGCGGCATCGATGTAGGTGAGGGTCTGTTGACAAGACTTACCTGAACCTCGACCCCGGTGTTTGCCAGTTTGCGCGTATAGCACCAAGCGGTGTCCCAAGTTGGAGCTTTCTCACTGTCAAAATGATGACCGGACTCGAGTTGCCAAGTGCTGCCAGCGTAGGTCACTTGGCGATTGGCGAACTTTACGAAATCGAACGTATCTGGATTGGCTGGGTCTGCGGGCGGCGGCGTCGGCTGCTCGACCGGCGGCGACTTCAGCTTATCTGTCTTTCCCGCTTCTGCGATTGTCTCACCCGGAATTCTGTCTTCTGATTTCTTCGTCTCTTTTGGCTCGTTCTCTTTCGGGTCTGGCTGATCGTTTTGGACGACCGGCGGCTCCGGTTGGTTCACCGTTGGGTCGCGATCAAAGACCAGCCATACACCCACACCGATCCCAATAGCGGCCATCGCGATGGCAGCGCCGCTAGCCATTCGCCGAAATGCATTGGCGCGAGCGATCTTGTCGTGCGCAGCTGCTTCTGCCTGCAGAGTTGGAATGGCCGACCGTTTGATCTGCAGATCGATCGCCTGTTCGAGCAGCTTGGTGTTATGTCGTACGAGCACGTCTGCTACCCCGCTTCGCCCCAGTTGCCGGCTCGCTAAAATCTAATTGCAGTTCACCTTCCAGGGCTTTCTCCATCTCTTTTTGGTCGTATTGCCCTTTTGCAGAAACCTTCACCAGATCGACTACCTCTGGGGGTAGTTCCCGACCCAATGCCCGGCGCAGCGCTTCCGGGTCATCAGTAAGGATGGGAACATAGAGGATCTCTTTGACGACCTTCTCGACTTCGACAGGAACTTCGACGCGCCTCTCGACTTCTCTGTCGACTGGCACCTGCACAGGTACCTTCCGGACACGGCGCCACCGCCAGCGTAGCAGCATTCGGCGTAACAAACGCGAGAGTTTGCTGTCACGCTGAACTTCGGGCTGTGCGCCGATGCGTTGTAGGGCCAGCGCGACCATCGCCGTGATCGGCCCCGCTAACGCAGCGATGAATGCAAGCGAGGCGAACCAGATCGTCGATACCGTGCCAGCCTGAGCGTCTGTAACGTCTTCTGGCTTCAGCCCGTACCAGCGAGCTGCCAGCCGACGGATCTGATCGTTGCGAGCGACTGGGAGGCGCTCTGTTTCCAAGCGGCTGAGTTCCGTCGCGATGGCCTCTTGCCGCTGCTGGTTCTTGGCGAGCGTCTCCGACTTGCGAGTTGCCGCTTCCTGAGCGGCGGCTAGTGCAGTACGTGCCTCGTCAAGCTTACGATCCCAATCGGCAGCGGTGCCGTCGTACAGTTTCTCCAGATCGTTTCGCCTAGCCTCAAGGCGTTGTTTGTCTTGGAGGGTCATCGGAGGACTATCTTGTCGCAGCCTCTCATATTCCGCGCGGGCTGCGGCCACTGCGGGCTCCAATTCAGCCAATTTCGGCGCGAATTCGGACTCTTTTTTGAGCCGCGGATTGGTTAACTTGTTCAGCCCTTCTTCGTTGCGCTGCACTGATGCAAGGTCGCCCGTTTCGCGCGCGCTCTTTATGCGATCAACGTAGCTATCCCGCTGTCGCTCGAACTGCGCCACGGCGTCCTTGATCTCTCGATCGCGCCGTTCCACCAGCGCGCTTAGCGCTGTTTGTTTCTCCTCGAGAAATTCTTTGGCTCTCGCCGCCGCAGGTGAAAGGGTGGTTGCGGCCTGCAACTCTTCGTCAACCTCAGTTATCCGTGCACGCAATTTGTCGCGCTCGGTGTCAGCCAATCCACTGATCTGCTCCAGATCGCTCCGGGCCTTTGCCTCGTCGTCACTGTTTCGCAAACTGTCGGCTGCCGCCTTGAGATTCCCGAGCTCTTGCTGGAGTGCTTTAGTTTGGTTGGCGAAGTTGGCGTACTGCACCTCGCGCATTGTGCTGGCACGCTCCAATCCGAGTAGAACTGTCTCAAAAGTGATGCCGGCCAATACGAGTAAAAACGCCAGGATAACAGGTTTCCAAATCCACGAGGCGCCGAACAGAAGCGTGGCGATTGGGATTTTCGTCAGCTCAGCAATCGCGATCATAAAGAAGGGTGCACTCGCAAGGACAAGGTCCATCGAGTCCGCCGCCTCATTGGCAACAAAACCGCGGTAACTCAGAGCGACGCCGGTCGCCAGACCGATGATAGCCGCAACGATTTCAAGTGCCCACGCACCGCGATAGGTCCACTGGCCATAGCTCGCCAGCTTCTGGCTCATTGCCGTGTACATATACAAATCCCCACCCTTACCCAAACCCATCTTGACATGCGACGCTGGTGTTTGCAGCAAAATTTACGGCTAGGGACAGCGTAACTTGGAACAGGGTGAATAACCGGCGAGCCGGCAACAAAGTTGTTGCGTCTGCTAGACTGATTTATTTTGGGTGGCGCCTTGCCTCGGCAAGCACTTCGTCAGCACGCGTTTTGATTGTTCATCGACGACCACCAAGGCCAAGGCGCTGGCGATGGCAAAGAGATCGGCAGGCCGCCAGCGACTCCCTCAAACGGCTAAGCATACAGCTTGTGGCGATCATGCTACCGCTACTCGGTCAGTGACGGGGTGTGAGATGGACAGCACGCATGCGATTGCAGACGCTGCTCAGCAAATCATGGATCAGCTTTACGCCACGCTGCGGGCACTTCTTGCGACAGGCATACCGGACGACGCGAAGTTGGCTGTCGGCAAGCATATCAGCTATGCGATACTGTCCCTTGAGGGTTTTATCCGAAACCTGGATGACGATTCCAACCCGACCCCTGATCCTTGATTACTTGCCGATACGAGCATGAATCATTCCATGTCCGGCACGTCGCCGCTGACGAACAGCGTAGTGGGCGGGCCGTAGTCGCCTAATGCCGGATCAGCGTCGCGGCTCCATGCTATGACGCCTACGTGCTTGCCAGCCAATGCCTTGGCAGCTCGTGTTGCGCGTTCCTCGCTCTGCTGGTCGACAGGACCGAAGGCAGTAAAAAGCTCGCCATCATCGGCCCGGTCGAAGGCGACAACAACGATGAGCTTAGGCTTGGTTGTGATTGGTAAAACGTTGTCGGACATGATTGCTCCTAAAGGTACCGCTCGCCGTCGCCACGATGCTTGAAACAGAACCAATGGGGCGGCTGCTTTGGCTTTGCGAAACCCCAGCCGGCGTCCCTGCCGCATTCGGAATGTTCACAGAAATGATGCTGAATTCCCGGTGCGGTTACATGTTCCTGCCTCGGCAGTCTGATCTCGTCGCTCATAGCAGCTTGATCGGCTCGATCAGCCCGGCGTAGTCGTTGGGCTGTTTGTTGATGGCCGCTGCATTGACCTCCCGGCCGACCCTGAAGAACTGCAACTGCCCATCAATGTCGTGGCTGAGGATGTCCTTCAGATCGCCAGCGGGCGTTTTGGGATCGAGCCAAGCGTCGTAGTAGGCTGGATCGAGGATGAGCGGCTGGCGGTCATGTATCTGGCTGACAGGCCCCGCTGAGGGCTCGGTGATAATCGTGCAGCTGGTGACTTCAAGGTTCGAATTGTTGGCCCACAGTCCGGCGAACGAGAACGGCGCATGGCCGGGCTGGAAGATATGCCACGGGTCCTTCTTGCCGTCTGCCGGCGATATCGTCCATTCATAGTAACCATCTGCCGGGATGAGGCAGCGCTTCGACTTGTAGGCATCGCGAAACGCTGGCGTCGTGTCGACCCCTTCGATCCGAGCATTGAACATCGCTGCCTTAGGCATTTCTTTCGCCCAAAACGGCACCAGCCACCAGCGGCCAGTCCGAAGCTTGTGATTGTCGTCGTCGCCAGCGGTGATGAACGGCACCTCGTCGGTAGGCGCTATGTTGTATCGCGGCGCGTCGTTGCGGCCCGTTTCGGCCGGTGCAGTCAGCCGGTAGAGCCGGTGGATTTCCGACCATGAGAGATATCTGGTGAAGCGCCCGCACATAGCCTTGCCTCAGTTGCGTAAGATTTCAGGCACGCTGAGCGGGCCAAGGTCGAAGATGCGCCTGTATTCATCGGTGCGACGCCAGACACCGCGTATTTTGCCATTCTCTCGGTCACGTTTCGGATCGAACATCTGTCCGGAGAAATGGCTGCAGAACACCTTAGCTGCCTCGACATCGGCGAAGCAGTGGAGGCGGTAGTCTTCATACTTCCCATTTGGCCACACCGCCTGGACCCGCCTATGCTGATACTCAATTCCGTGATCCTGACAAAATTTCATAATCGTGGTCAGGTTCCCTTGGGTGCAAAGGTCATCGAGCAATGCGACCTGGTGTGGCCATTTCTGGTCGATCGTCGACGGCGGCGGTATGCTTCGACTGCGCGTGACCATTAATGCTGCTTTTGCCGATCGTGCATCCTCCAGGCTTCCTGCAGGTGTATGTCGACCTGATCGCGCATCGCATCGGACAGCGAGATCGCCAATTCCAGATCGTCCGGATAGATTGTCATGATCCAGCCCGTCACCAACTTCGCGATAGCCTGCTTCTTGCCGATACCGCTCAGCCCTCGCAACTGCTTCCCCATCTTCAAGGTGGCGCGGTGGATGGCGGGCATCTCGCGCCGTAGCTCGGCAAACATTTCGGGCTGCTCGGCTTCAGTTGCTCTTATCGTTTTCATGACTGTAGCTCCTTCTTGGCAACAGTGAACAAAATGAGAACAAAAGAGTCAAGAGACCCTTGACCCGGCAGGAATATGTTCCTCATTTCAGGGGATGCCGGAGCAACCAGAAAAGTGGCCGAAGGGCGTCCCATGGACGTTATTGCATGCCCACGATGCCGGGCAGGTAGCCCGCATCCGATGCGGGCATTGCAACATCAGACGGTTCTACAAACCGAAGGAGTTGTGCGAGGTAATCGGCAACGTCTCTATCGACCAGGTGCGGGCGAAGGTCCGCTGCGAAAAATGCGGGCGCAACGAATCCATGAGCGCGGAGCTTTTCCATCCGGTCGGGCAGGAGCTTGTGACGATCCGTTTTAGGCGACTTGTTGAGATCCGATGGGAGAGACGTGTCATCTGGAAAGATGAGTGAGGCGCCGGCCGTTGCGCACGCTCGTACACGTCCGCCTAATGTGACATTGGCGCAACCTGATTGCGCGAACGAACAGACGAACGGAACAGTTCCTTGACGATCGAAGCAGACTGCGACAGCGTTTTGCTGTCCGGGATAGGCGGCGGACGGCTCGTCGAGAGTAAAGGCGGGGGCCCTTCTCGACGAGCCTGCCTCGGACCTGGCGTCGCTATCGAGATCGGCGTTAAGACGCAGAATGAAGAGACTCACGCCGCGGGCGAGGCGCCGCTACTAACCCAGACACGCGAGCAACGATGGCCTCAAGGCCGCCTTTGTAGATCCTCGACAGGACGCCGCGGGCAGTCTCTGCGCGCTGCGACGTGCAGCCGCGAAGATCCCCACCGCCCAACCTTGCCGGCTTGTCTGTGAGACGGTCCCACACGCCCCAAGTCCCGCCTGCCTCAACGTGGCAGTAAAATCTATGGTGTTGGTGTTTTTCCATAATGAGAAACTCGCGAACATCGATTTCGCTGCGCGGTAAGTCGGAAGGTAGTTAACCCGCCGAACCCATCCGCACGCCGGGTCGCATGGCAAGAAGGTGTTATCGCGGAGTTGCTAGAATTCTCGACGCCTAATTAAGGCGACACTCATGGACATCTGCGCAGAGTGTTCGAAGCTGACGGCTAGAGCGGAACCGGAAAGGGGTGCGCCCGCCACCGATCGGTCAGCAGCGAGCAGGCACCCGAATTTCTGGTGTCTCGGCCAGATTTACCACCGCGCTGAGGCTAGCAGGCAGTCAAAACTGAACCTATAGAGGTGACCTAGTTTCTCCCACATCAATAAATTGAGTATCTCATTAAGCCATTGATTTTACTGTGAGAAGTTTTGTTGGCTGGGGCGCCAGGATTCGAACCTGGGAATGTCGGTACCAAAAACCGATGCCTTACCACTTGGCGACGCCCCAGCAGGCGAGCTTTGCCCGCCGCGCGCGGCCTTATAGGACGAGCGGCACGAAAGCTCAATGCCGAGTTGGCCACTGTGCAAAACTGATCCACCGCTTGGTACGCGCTCGCTATTCGCCCCAGACCGCCAGCTCATTGCCGGCCGGATCGGTGAAATGAAACCGCCTGCCGCCCGGGAACGAGAAGATCGGCTTGACGATCGTGCCGCCGGCATTTTCGACGGCGTCGAAGGTTGCTTCCAGATCCTGCGAATAAAGCACCGGCAATGGTTTGGCCGGCGCCTTCGCGCCATCGGCCTGGAAGCCGCCGTCGAGCCCTTCGCCAAAAGCCGAATAGGTCGGCCCGTAGTCGGTGAACGACCAGGAGAAGGCAGAACTGTAGAAGGCCTTGACGCTGTCCAGCGTCCCGCCGGTCGCAGGCAATTCCAGATAGTCGAGTTTTCCGTTGAGTTTCATCACGCTACTCCCAACTTGTTCTCTATATGTTCTATATCGATGACGGCCAGTCGGCAAGTCTTTTTGACGCAGCTTTTGCTTAATCGATTGTAGTGGCCGGGCTTGGCTGACCACGCCTTGCCTTTCGCACTGCAGCATAATAACGCTCGGGTCGGAATGCGGGGGAACCGGGCCTTGGCCCCGGTGTTGTCTATCTTCCAAGGAAGTGTTGTCTATCTTCCAAGGACTTGGAGGGCGAGCATGACCAAATGGGTCTACACCTTCGGCGATGGCGCCGCGGAGGGACGTGCGGGCGACCGCAATCTTCTCGGCGGCAAAGGCGCCAATCTGGCCGAGATGTGCAGTCTTGGCCTGCCGGTGCCGCCGGGCTTCACGCTGACCACCGAAGTCTGCAACGCCTATTACGCCAACGGCAGCGCCTATCCGTCCCAGCTGAAAGCCGATGTCGTCAAAGCGCTGGACCATATCGGCACGCTGACCGAACGCCGTTTCGGCGATCCGTCGAAACTGCTGCTGGTCTCGGTGCGCTCCGGAGCGCGGGCCTCGATGCCCGGCATGATGGACACCGTGCTCAATCTCGGCCTCAACGACGAGACGGTCGAAGCGCTGGCCACCGATTCCGGCGATGCCCGCTTTGCCTATGACAGCTACCGCCGCTTCATCCAGATGTATTCCGATGTCGTCATGGGGCTCGACCACGAAGTGTTCGAGGAGATCCTCGAGGACCAGAAGGCGAGCCTCGGCTATGAACTCGATACCGAGCTGACATCTGAGGAATGGCAGGGGGTCATTGCGCTCTACAAGGCCAAGGTCGAGGAGGAACTCGACAAGCCGTTTCCGCAGGACCCGCACGAGCAGCTCTGGGGCGCGATCGGCGCCGTGTTCTCCAGTTGGATGAACAACCGCGCCATCACCTACCGGCGCCTGCACGACATCCCGGAAAGCTGGGGCACGGCGGTCAACGTCCAGGCCATGGTGTTCGGCAATATGGGCGAGACGTCAGCCACCGGCGTTGCCTTCACCCGCAATCCCTCGACCGGCGAAAAGATGCTCTATGGCGAGTTCCTGGTGAACGCGCAGGGCGAGGATGTGGTTGCCGGTATCCGCACGCCGCAGAACATCACCGAGGCGGCGCGCATCGCCGCCGGCTCCGACAAGCCGTCGCTGCAGAAGCTGATGCCGGACGCGTTCCGCTCCTTCGTCGATATCTCCGACCGACTGGAGCAGCACTACCGCGACATGCAGGATCTCGAATTCACCATCGAGCGCGGCAAATTGTGGATGCTGCAGACGCGCTCCGGCAAGCGCACCGCCAAGGCGGCGCTCAAGATCGCCGTCGAAATGGCTCGCGACAAGCTGATCACCACGGAGGAGGCGGTCGCCCGCATCGATCCGGCCTCGCTCGACCAGCTGTTGCACCCGACCATCGATCCGAAGGCGCCGCGCGACGTCATCGGCGTCGGCCTGCCGGCTTCTCCGGGCGCGGCGACCGGCGAGATCGTCTTCTCGTCCGCCGATGCGGAAGAACTGAAGACGCAAGGGCGCAAGGCGATCCTGGTGCGCATCGAAACCAGCCCCGAAGACATTCACGGCATGCATGCTTCGGAAGGTATCCTGACCACGCGCGGCGGCATGACCAGCCACGCCGCCGTGGTGGCGCGCGGTATGGGCAAGCCTTGCGTCTCGGGCGCCGGCTCGCTGC
The DNA here is from genome assembly GCF_056403715.1 of Mesorhizobium sp. P2_F5. NCBI lineage: Bacteria > Pseudomonadati > Pseudomonadota > Alphaproteobacteria > Hyphomicrobiales > Phyllobacteriaceae > Mesorhizobium > Mesorhizobium sp. P2_F5. The sequence continues at coordinate 136,537 of NZ_JBFUEY010000007.1, forward strand.
GCGTCGACTACAAGGCCGGCACCCTGATGTCGATGGGCCAGACCTTCCGCAAAGGCGACATCATTACCATCGACGGCAGCAACGGCCAGGTGCTGAAGGGCGCCGTGTCGATGCTGCAGCCGGAACTGTCCGGCGACTTCGCAGCCATCATGGAATGGGCCGACGGCGCGCGCCGCATGAAGGTGCGCACCAATGCCGAGACGCCGCTCGATGCGCGCATGGCGCGCTCCTTCGGCGCCGAAGGCATTGGGCTCTGCCGCACCGAGCACATGTTCTTCGACGGCGAGCGCATCGTCGCCATGCGCGAGATGATCCTGGCCGACACCGAGAAGGACCGTCGCACCGCTTTGGCCAAGCTTTTGCCGATGCAGCGCTCGGACTTCCTCGAACTGTTCGAGATCATGGCCGGCCTGCCGGTGACGATCCGCCTGCTCGACCCACCGTTGCACGAATTCCTGCCCAAGACGGAAGCGGAAGTGGCGGAAGTCGCCGCTGCCATGAATGTGTCGCCGGACAAGCTCAGGCAGCGCACCGAGGCTTTGCACGAGTTCAACCCGATGCTCGGCCATCGCGGCTGCCGTCTCGCCGTCTCCTATCCCGAGATCGCCGAGATGCAGGCGCGCGCCATTTTCGAAGCCGCCGTCGAGGCCGGCAAGAAGGCCGGCGCGCTGGTGGTTCCCGAAATCATGGTGCCGCTGGTCGGCCTGGTGAAGGAACTCGACTACGTCAAGGCGCGCATCGATTCCGTCGCCAAAAGCGTGATGGAAGAGACCGGCGTCAAGATCGACTATTTGACCGGCACGATGATCGAACTGCCGCGCGCGGCGATCCGCGCCCATGTCATTGCCGCTACGGCCGAGTTCTTCTCCTTCGGCACCAACGACCTCACCCAGACCACTTTCGGCATCTCGCGCGACGATGCGGGCTCCTTCCTCGAGACCTACCGCCAGAAGGGCATCATCGAGCAGGATCCGTTCGTCTCGCTCGACATCGAAGGTGTCGGCGAACTGGTGCGCATGGCTGCCGAAAAGGGCAGGGCGACGCGGCCCGACATCAAGCTCGGCATTTGCGGCGAGCATGGTGGCGACCCGGCCTCGATCCGCTTCTGCGAAGAGGTCGGCCTCGACTATGTCTCGTGCTCGCCCTATCGCGTGCCTATCGCAAGATTGGCCGCCGCGCAGGCTGCGGTGCAGATTGCCAAGATGGTGGCGCCGCGCCCCAAAAAGAGCGCCGCGGCATCCTGATTTCGACATAGTTCTTTCCGCGTCGCACAGACGGCCACCTCGAGGGTGGCCGTTTGGCGCTAAGTTTACGAATTTGTATGGAAATTCACGCTGATTTGCCCGCTTTAACACGCAATCCCGACATCGTTTCTACCCACCTTTGCGGTCCCCCAACCCGCCCGGTGCCGAGAAACACATGTTGCAGATTTCGCCCAGACCCTTCCGCTCGATCCTGATTCTCCAGACCAAGTTCATCGGCGATATTGTTCTCTCCTCCACGCTCGCCAGGAACCTGCAGCTCGAATATCCCGGCGTCAGGATCGTTTTTCTCTGCGAGGCCCGCCTCGCCAGTTTCGTCACCGCCCATGGCATCGCCCCAGAGGTCGTGAGCTTCCGCCGCGCGGCCATGCGCGGCACCCCGCTCGAGCGTGGGCGCGAACTCTATTCGATGATCAGCAAGCTGCGCCAGTTTCGCTTCGACCTGACCATCGACCTCACCGATTCAAAGACATCGCGCATCATCGTCAGGTTCCTCAACGCCAGGACCCGTATCGGCTACAATCCCTCGGAAAGGCCGCTGCGCTGGCATGAGCGTCAGCCGGCCAATCTGTTTGCCAGGCCGTTCGGCTTTGGCGAGCAGCACTATCTCTACCGCTATCTGTCGCCGCTCGAGCCGCTTGGCGTCCCTCTGCGCGTGCGCGTGCCGTCGATCCGGCCCCAGCCGCTGGAGACGGCGAGGGCCCAGGCATTGCTGGACAAACACCGTTTGCGGCCAAACGGCTTCATCGCCGTGCATGCCGGCGCCAGCTTCCACGGCCGGCGCTGGCAGCCGGAACGCTTTGCCGCCGTGATCGACACGATTGCGCGCGAGACCGGACTGGATTTTGCGCTGGTCGGCGGACCGGACGAACGCAAGCCAGCCGAGCAGATCCTCGCCAGCGTTGCGTCGCCGATCGTCAACCTCGTCGGCGCGCTGTCGCTGGAAACGCTGCTGGCGGTGCTGCAGCGGGCGCGCATGTTTGTCGGCAATGAGAGCGGCCCCATGCATATGGCGGCAGCCGCGGGAACGCCGGTTGTCGGCCTGTATGGCCTGACCAGCCCGGTTGTCTGGGGGCCGGTCGGCGTGCCCAGCCTCGCCTTGCAGCCGTCCATGCCGTGCAATTGCGTGGCGGGCAGCCTCTGCAATCCGCTCGATCCCAGCAAGGCGTGCTGCGTCTGGCGCCTCGAGGTCGAACCGGTCGTCGCAGCGGTGGGCGAAGTCCTGTCGCGGACGCAAGTGGAGCTGGAACACGCTGTCTGATGGTGCGCGGCGGTCACATTGTCGGGATATCAGCTTTTCTCATGGCTGATATCCCGATTTCCGCCTTGTTGCGGGTCCTGGGATGCGGCTATGACAGCGCCGATTCTCAGACAAGACAGGCATCCCTTGCAAAAGCTGCTTTGCGCCTTGGCGCTATCTATCTTGGCCGTGTCCTCGGTCCATGCTGCGCCGCTTGTCGAGCCGACGCTGCATCTGAAGGCTGAGGACGGTGGCAGTGCCGGCCGCGTCGCGCTCACGCTCGACGCCTGCGGCGGGCAGACCGATACGAGGATACTTTCGGCCCTGGTGGAAAACCGGATTCCGGCGACGATCTTCGTCACCGGCATTTGGCTGAAGCGCAACGCCGCCGCCGTCGAGATCATGCGAGCGCATCCCGATCTGTTCGAATTGGAAAACCATGGCGGCCGTCACATCCCGGCCGTCGACACGCCGCAGAAAATCTACGGCATCCGCAGCGCCGGCAGCCCTGAAGCGGTGCAGGCCGAAGTCGAGTCGGGCGCGGCCGCTCTTGCCCGGACCGGCGAGCCGGCGCCGAAATGGTTCCGCGGCGCCACCGCCGAATACAGCCCGTCGGCCATAGCCATGATCCGCAAGCTCGGCTTCAAGATCGCCGGCTTTTCGATCAACGGCGATGGCGGCTCGTTGCTCGGCGCCAAGGAAACAGCCCGGCGCATCGCCGCCGCCAAGGATGGCGATGTCATCATCGCCCACATCAACCAGCCGACCCACGCGGCCGGTGAGGGCGTCGTGCAAGGTCTGCTGGCGCTCAAGGCCAAGGGCCTCACCTTCGTGCGCCTCGACGACGCCGATGGCGTCGGCAACGACGGCACCACGGATTAATGGTCGAGCACCGACGTAGGGGTGCGTTGAGATTCAGGTCAGGCTGAGCCGAGAATAGTGCGCTCCGAGAACCGGAGCGGAGCGTACTTGAGGTACGCGAGCACCGGAAGCGCAGGAACGTGCCGTTCGCAGGCCGGCCTCACCTGAATATCAATGCAGCCCTTAGCCAGGCGTGCCTTCGATCGTCACCCTGTTCGGATAAAACGCGCCGTGATCGCGAATCTCGGCCATTTCGTCGAAGGGCTGCTGGTAGGCCCACATCGCGTCCTTGCCGGTCTCGCCGGCCGGCAGCACGCTCCAGTAGCTGGCGTCGCCCTTGTAGGGGCAGTGGGTCGACAGAGCGGTTTTGCCGAGCTGGGTGAAATCGATGTCTTCGAAGGGGATGTAGAAAGCTTGGGGGTAGGGCGGTTCGGACAGAAGCTTCACCCGTGTCGACGTTGCGATTACCGCATCGCCGGCACGCACGACCACGGTACCGCGATAGGGCTCGACGGTGATGACCTTGCCGGGATTGCTCTGAAAGCCGGGGGCGGGGTTGGCGATCTGGTCCATGCGGGGGTTCTCCTTGTCCGATTGGGAGCGCGGGGGATTGCTTCCCATGTCTTTAAAGTGTGTTCGGAGAACCCGTTGCGCAAGGCCGTCGTAACGGGCGAGGCGTGCCTGGTCGGTCGTTGAAACGATCACATATGCGAGAACGTCAGGCTGCGGTTTTGAACACGTCCATGAGGCCGGCATAGGCAGCGGCAATGCCGGCCACCGGATTGGTGCTTCTTGACGTGGTCTCGACCTTCAGCGCGCCGCCGCCGGTTGGCAAGGTGAGCAGCAGGAACTGGCGATTGCCGCCGTCACCGATGGACGCGGCCGCGACATGCTGGCCTTCGCCTTCGTTCTGGACGCACATTTTAAACAGCAGCGTGCCGCCAACCGCCTCGAGGGCGCCGCCGACCACCTCGACAAATTCGTCTTCGGAAACCTTTTTGGCCTCCGGCACCAGATCGGCCAGGCTTGCGGCCAGCGTATCTTCAAGCTCTTTGTCGTCGAGTTGAATATCGTCCAACTGCACGTCTTCGGCCTGGCTGTCGTCCAACTGCCCGTTCTCTGGCTGCTTGTCGTCGAGCTGCGCGTCCATGCGAACCTCTTTCAGTCGCCTATCGCACCCCTTGCCCCGTTAACGAACGTTAACGCCGACGATGGCCGGATTGTGGCGGTTTTCCAGGGGTTTCGATCACTGCTTGCTTCAGCCGTTAACGGTTGGAGACTTGATGACTGGACAATCTGTCCGTTCGTCTCACAATGGAACAAAAGACGGGAAAACGAGGAACCAATGGGAGGAACCAGATGCTCGGACTGATGCAGGAATGGCCGCTGCTCTGCCACAAGCTGATCGACAATGCCGAGCGGCAGCACGGGACACGCGAGATCGTGTCGCGCTCGATCGAAGGTCCGATCGTTCGCACCACCTATGCCGAGATCCATCGCCGTGCGCTGAAGGTTGCCCAACGGCTGGAGCGCGACGGCTTTGTGCTCGGCGACCGCATCGCGACCCTGGCCTGGAACACCGCGCGCCACATCGAGGCCTGGTATGGCATCATGGGCATCGGCGCCATCTATCACACCCTCAACCCGCGGCTGTTTCCCGAGCAGATCGTCTGGATCATGAACAATGCCGAGGACAGGGCGATCTTCGTCGACCTGACCTTCATGCCGCTGCTGGAAAAGATCGCTGGCGCCGTCAAATCGCTGAAAAAGGTGATCGTTCTGACCGACAGGGCGCATCTGCCTGAGACGACGCTGCCGAATGTGGTCGCCTATGAGGACTGGCTGAACGAGGCCGATGGCGACTTCGCCTGGAAGGTTTTCGGTGAAAACACCGCCGCCGGCATGTGCTACACCTCCGGCACGACGGGCGATCCCAAAGGCGTGCTCTACAGCCACCGTTCGAACGTGCTGCACGCCATGATCGCCGCCATGCCCGACGCCATGGGCATCTCCGCGCGAGACACGATTCTCCCCGTCGTGCCGATGTTCCATGCCAATGCCTGGGGCCTTGGCCAGAGCGCGCCGATGATCGGCGCCAAGCTGGTCATGCCCGGCTGCAAGATGGACGGCGCCTCGATCTACGAGCTGCTCGACACCGAGAAGGTGACCTTCAGCGCCGCCGTGCCGACCGTGTGGATGATGCTGCTGCAGCATCTGGAGGAGACCGGCAAGAAGCTTCCCCATCTGAGCAAAGTCGTCATCGGCGGCTCGTCCTGCCCGCGCGCCATCACCAGGAAATTCCAGGACAATTACGGTGTCGAGGTCATCCATGCCTGGGGCATGACCGAGATGTCACCGCTCGGCACGCTGTGCACGATGAAGCCGCAATATCGGGAGCTCGAGGGCGAGTCCCGGCTCGATATTCAGGGCAAGCAGGGCTACCCGCCCTTCGGCGTCGAGATGAAGGTGACGGATGACGACGACAAGGAACTGCCCTGGGACGGCAAGACCTTCGGCAGGCTGAAGGTGCGCGGTCCGGCCATCGCCAGAGCCTATTATGGCGGCGTCGGCTCCGAGCAGTTCGACAAGGACGGCTGGTTCGACACCGGCGACGTCGCCCATATCGATCCGGGTGGCTACATGCAGATCACCGATCGCGCCAAGGATGTGATCAAGTCGGGCGGCGAGTGGATCTCGACCATCGACCTGGAGAACCTCGCCGTCGGCCATCCCGACGTCGCGGAGGCAGCCGCTATCGGCGTCCATCATTCGAAATGGGGCGAGCGCCCCTTGCTGGTCGTGGTCGCCAAGCCGGGCAAGGAGCCGAGCAAGGCCGACATCCTGGCCTTCATGGACGGCAAGGTGGCGAAGTGGTGGATGCCCGACGACGTCGCTTTTGTCGGCGAAATCCCGCACACCGCCACCGGCAAGATTCAGAAGATCACCTTGCGCAAGCAGTTCAGCGACTACCGCCTGCCGACGGATTGATCGGGGCCGTGCGATTCATTGACCTTCAAAAACGTTGGAGCTGGGGATGTTCAATTTGAGCATCCTTTGCTCTAGAGCAATTCCAGGAAAAGTGCGCAGCGGTTTTCCGTCCGGAATTGCGCGCAAAAAGAAGAGCTGGAACGGTTCAACGGTTCCATCAACCGTTGAACCGTTCTAAGCCTCTGTGCGGGTTGGGGCGGTGCTGAAGACAATGGATGTTGACGAGCGGCAGACATCAAAGGCGGCCGGCTGGTCGCGGCGCGCGGGCGCTTTTGCTCTCGTGCTGCTGCTGACCGTGCTGGCCGGCCATCATTTCGAACTGGTCGAAACGCCGGCCTTCCTGTGGGTGCTGGCGATTGTCGCTCTGCTGGCTGCGTTCGCTTTGCTGTTTGCCGGCCTCGCTTTGTCCCGGTTGTGGCATTTCGGCGACCGCGGCGGCCGCGACCTCTCGGTCGGCGCCTTGCTGGCGCTGCTGGTGCTGACGCCCTATGGCATCGCCGCCTATTGGGCGGCGACCACGCCGCCGCTCAGGGACATCTCGACGGATCTCGACAATCCGCCTGTGCTCGATACCAGCGACCGCACCAAGGATATGAACGTGCTCGCGCCGCCAACGCCGGGCGAGGCGCGCCTGCAGGCCGACGCCTATCCGCTGGTCACCGGGCGCAGCTACAATCTGCCGTTCGAAACCGTCGTCGACGCTGTCGAAACCGTGCTCGACCGGCGCGACTGGCCGCTTACCGCGCCGTACCCGGTGACGGACGGCCAGGACGAGGTGACGATATCAGCCGTGGCCCGGAGCTTCGTGGTCGGCCTGCCCGCCGACGTCGCGATCCGGGTGAGCAATGATGGCGACACGATCGTCGTCGACATGCGCTCGGCCTCCCGCTACGGCCGCTACGACCTCGGCGACAACGCCGCACGCATTGTTGGGTTCCTCGCCGAGCTTGATCAGGAGGTCGCGGGCCAGGTGGGTGCTGCGCCGGCTGAATAGCCTTTAGCCAATCGGCGCAAAAACACCATCGATGGCCGCATCACCCTCAGTGCTGACCAGGCCGCGTGCCACCAGATCTTCTAGATGGGCAAGCACCGACAGGCCGGCGGCACCATGCAGGCGCGGGTCGGTGTCCCGGTAGATCGCCTTGACCATGTCCGGGATCGTCCGGTCGCCGCCGCGGATCCGCTCCAGGATCGCCCGTTCGCGCATTTTGCGGTGGGTTCTCAAGCCGCGCATGAAACTGCGCGGTGCACTCACCGGCCCGCCATGGCCGGGCAGCAGCAGGCGGTCGTCGCGCGCGATCAGCTTGTCGAGCGAGGCCATGTAGTCGGCCATCGCGCCGTCCGGCGGCGCCACGATCGAGGTCGCCCACGCCATCACATGGTCGGCCGAAAACAGGATGCCGGTGCCTTCTAGCGCAAATGCCGCGTGATTGGCGGTGTGGCCCGGCGTCAGCGCCGCCCGGATCGCCCAGCCGTCGCCCTCGACCAGCGCATCGTCGGGCAATGCGACATCCGGGAGGAAAGCCGTGTCGGCGCTGGCGTCGAGCGGATTGATCTCGCCGATCCGCAACGGCCGCGCCGGGCGGTGCGGGCCTTCGGCCAGCACGGCGGCACCGGTGTGCTCCTTCAGCCGGGCGGCCAGCGGAGAATGGTCGCGATGCGTGTGGCTGACGAAAATGTGGCTGACCGGCCGGTTTGCGATCACTTTCAGCAATGTCTGCAAATGCCCATCGTCGTCGGGGCCTGGGTCGATCACTGCGAGCGTCTCGCGGCCAATGACGTAGCTGTTGGTGCCGTGAAAGGTGAACGGGCTGGGGTTTTGGGCGGTGACGCGCTGGACGTCCGGCGCAACGGTGACCCCTTGGCCGTAGGCCGGATCGAAGCTGGTGTCGAATTTGAGCGCCATGGCGGTGTCGTTGAGCTCCGGTCAAGGGGATGGCAAAAGCGATTGCCGCATAGCACGGAAGCCAATATAGGAAAAAGCGAGGCCGCGATCTGCGGCAATCCGGATTGGGGAAGACCATGGCACTTGCAACGACGATGCGTCCGCTTGTTTCTCTCGCTTTGCCTCAGGAGGGCGCGCTGCGCCTGGCGACGCAGCTTCTGCTGGCGATCGCCGGAACGCTGCTTTTGACCCTGTCGGCCAAGACGAAAGTCGTGCTCGGGCCGGTCGACATTTCGATGCAGACGCTGGCCGTCCTGCTGATCGCCACCGCATTTGGCCTGCGGCTTGGCGTCGCTACCTTGCTTCTCTACATGGCCGAAGGCGCCATGGGCCTCCCGGTCTTCCAGAGCACGCCTGAAAAGGGCATCGGCATCGCCTACATGATCGGCGGCACCGGTGGTTATCTCGCCGGCTTTGTCGTCATGGCGGCAATTGTCGGCTGGGCCGCCGATCGCGGCTGGGATCGCCACCCGATCAAGCTGTTCAACGCCATGCTGGTTGCCGAAATAATCATGATGGCCATGGGCTTTGCCTGGCTGGCTACCCTCATCGGCGTGGAAAAGTCCTGGCAGTTCGGTGTCCTGCCGTTCATCCTCGGCGACCTGATCAAGGTGGCGCTCGCCGCCAGCCTGGTGCCGGCTGTCTGGTCGCTGCTGCCTAAGCAGCCCTGAAATCGGACAACAGAATGAGCCGGCGGGTCCAAAGCCCGCCGGCTTTTTGCTGTCACGCGCCCGCCAGGATGGCGGCAGCCGGTTTGCCAAATCGCCACGCCCATCGCAGGGCCAGCTTGTGGTTGGTCGGTCAACAGCTTGTGGCCGGTCGGTCAAATTGCCGCGAGGCGGCAGATGCAGCGCAATTCTGGTGCTGATCCAGGGCCGAGATTGAATTGACAAGCCATTGCGCGATACCTAAGCACGGGCAACTTGATTTCAGGGCGGGGGCCTGGCAATTCAAGGAGAGCTTGTTGAAAGGTATCATCCTTGCAGGAGGCAGCGGGACGCGTCTTTATCCCCTGACATTAGCGATCTCTAAGCAAATCCTGCCGATATACGACAAGCCGATGATTTTTTACCCGCTGAGCGTCTTGATGCTCGCGGGGATCCGAGAGATTCTGATCATTTCAACACCACGCGACTTGCCGGTTTTTCGCGAGTTGCTGGGTGACGGTTCGGAATTCGGGCTCGAATTGTCCTATGCCGAACAGCCGCAGCCCAACGGGCTTGCCGAAGCCTTCATCATCGGCCGCGACTTCATCGGCAAGGACAATGTGTCGATGATCCTCGGTGACAACATCTATTTCGGCGAGGGTCTGTCACAGCTCTGCCGAGCGGCTGCGCAGCGTGAAAGCGGCGCTTCGGTGTTCGCCTACCATGTCGAGGATCCGCAGCGCTATGGCGTGGTGTCGTTCGACAAGCTCACCGGCACCGCTTTGACGATCGAGGAAAAGCCGGAAAAGCCGAAGTCCAACTGGGCGGTCACCGGCCTCTATTTCTACGACAACGAGGTCGTCGACATCGCTTCGACGATCAAGCCCTCGGCGCGCGGAGAACTCGAGATCACGTCGGTCAACAACGTCTATCTCGAGCGTGGGCAGCTGCATGTGCATCAGCTCGGCCGTGGCTATGCCTGGCTCGACACCGGCACGCATGACAGTCTGCATGAAGCCTCTTCCTTCGTGCGCACCATCGAGCACCGCCAGGGCATCAAGGTTGCCTGTCCTGAAGAAATCGCTTTCGAGCAGGGCTGGCTGACCGCCGACAAGGTGCTTGAGCGCGCCACGCGCCTGGGCAAGAATGAATACGCCGCCTATCTGCGCCGGCGTGTCGCCGAGCTGACGGAGAATTAGAGTGAACGTCAGGCAGCTCGGTCTCGACGGCGTGCTGGAGATCGTGCCGAAGCGGCACGGCGATGCGCGCGGCTATTTCATCGAGACCTGGAATGCCGAGCGCTTTTCGGAAGCCGGCATCGATCTGCGTTTCGTCCAGGACAATCACTCCTATTCGGCGGCCGCGGGTGTCGTGCGGGGGCTTCACTATCAGCTGCCCCCACGCGCGCAGGACAAGTTGCTGCGTGTGATCAGAGGCAGGATCCTCGACGTCGCGGTTGACATTCGCCGCAGCTCGAAAACCTTTGGCAAATGGGTCGCGCTCGAAATATCGGCCGAGAAAGGCAATCAGATCCTTGTGCCGAAGGGTTTCGCGCACGGCTTCGTCACGCTCGTGCCGGACACCGAGGTTCTGTATAAGGTCACCGACACCTATTCGCCGGCGCATGACCGCTCGATCCGTTTCGACGATCCCGACATCGGCATCGATTGGCCGTCGCCAGCCGGCGCCTTCGAGCTCTCGGCCAAGGACCTCAAGGCGCCGACGCTTGCCACTGCCGAGGTGTTCGCATGACGCGCGACGATGTGAGGAGAGCGCCATGAATTTTCTGGTGACAGGCGGTGCCGGCTTCATTGGCTCGGCGGTGTGCCGGCATTTGTGCGCCAATCCGGCCTACCATGTGACCAATCTCGACAAGCTCACCTATGCCGGCAATCTCGCCTCGCTGCGCACGATCGAGAATGCGCACAACTACAAATTTGCGCAGGCCGACATCTGTGATGAGCGGGCGGTTCTCGACATCCTCCACCGCGACGAGATCGACATCGTCATGAATCTCGCCGCCGAAAGCCATGTCGACCGCTCGATCGACGGCCCCGGTGCCTTCATCGAGACCAACATCGTCGGCACCTACCGGGTGCTGAATTCGGCGCTCGAATATTGGCGCGGCCTTGGCGAGGACAGGAAAGCCCGCTTCCGCTTCCACCATGTCTCGACCGATGAGGTGTTCGGCGATCTGCCCTTCGACGGCGGCATGTTCGTCGAGGAAACGCCCTATGCGCCATCCTCGCCCTATTCCGCCTCGAAGGCGGCGTCCGACCATCTGGTACGCGCCTGGCACGAGACCTACGGCCTGCCGGTCGTGCTCTCCAACTGCTCGAACAATTATGGGCCGTATCACTTTCCCGAAAAGCTGATCCCGCTGGTTATCCTCAACGCGCTCGATGAAAAGCCGCTGCCGGTCTACGGCGCCGGCGCCAATGTGCGTGACTGGCTGTTCGTCGAGGATCATGCCCGCGCCCTGGAGCTGGTCGCCACCAAGGGTCAGCCGGGTGAGAGCTACAATGTCGGCGGCAATTCCGAACGCACCAATCTTGGCGTCGTCGAGACGATCTGCGACCTGCTCGACATCAGGCGTCCGCGCAGCCGCGGCAGGCGCTACCGCGATTTGATCAGCTTCGTCACCGATCGCCCCGGCCACGACCGCCGCTATGCCATCGATGCCTCCAAGATCAGCCGGGATCTCGGCTGGGCGCCGGCGGAGAGTTTCGACAGCGGCCTGGCAAGGACGGTCGACTGGTTCCTCGACAACAAATGGTGGTGGGGGCCGATCCGCGAGCAGCGCTATGCCGGCGAGCGGCTAGGCCAAGGTCAGGCCGAAGTGAGAAAGGGCGCGGCGTGAGGCTGGTTGTCACCGGACGCGACGGTCAGATCGCCACCAGCCTGCTGGAGGCCGGAAAGGCGCGCGATGGCATCGAGGTCGTCGCCGTCGGCCGGCCGGCGCTCGACCTCACCCAGCCCGACACGGTGTTCCAAGCGCTCGCGGCCGCACGGCCGGATATCGTGGTGTCGGCTGCTGCCTACACCGCGGTCGACCAGGCTGAGGACGAGCCCGATCTGGCCTTTGCGGTGAACGCTGTCGGCGCCGGCAAGGTCGCCGAGGCGGCGGCGCGGCTTGGCGTGCCCGTCATCCATCTCTCGACCGACTATGTCTTCGACGGTTCGAAGGACGGCGCCTATGTCGAGACCGACGCCACCGCACCGCTCGGCGTCTACGGCGCCTCCAAGCTTGCCGGCGAACAAGCGGTGGCGGCCGCCAATCCGCGCCACCTGATCCTGCGCACGGCCTGGGTCTACAGCCCGTTCGGCAGGAATTTCGTCAAGACCATGTTGCGGCTGGCCGCCGACCGCGACGAGATTTCGGTGGTGGCCGACCAGTGGGGAAATCCGACTTCCGCACTTGATATTGCCGACGCGATCCTGCATGCGGCGGCGATGTTGCGAGACGACGAGGCGTTTGACGGCTACGGCATCTATCATCTGGCCGGCACCGGCGAGACCAGCTGGAGCGGCTTTGCCCGTCACATACTCGACACGAGCGCGCGGTACGGCGGGCCTACAGCGCGGGTGCGCGACATTGCGACCAGCGACTATCCGACCAAGGCACAGCGCCCGCGCAATTCGCGGCTGTCGAGCGCAAAGTTCGCCTCCGTCTTCGGCTGGAATGCGCCGGACTGGCGGCAATCGACTGAAACGGGGGTGCGATGCCTTCTTCGCCCCGATTGATCCTACACTCTTTGCGGGAGCAGTGAGCTTGCCCGGGTCTGAAAGACAGCGATGATCCCCTTCACTTCGACGACGTTCCGGTTCCCTGACCTCGTAGCTCCATCTGCATGGATTGAGCATGTTCCGTTCATGTTCTGGCTTGTCGACGCGCTTCGTCCGCGTCGCTTCGTCGAGCTTGGCACGCACACCGGAGTCTCTTATTGCGCTGCCTGCCAGGCTATCGAAACGCTGCATCTTTCTTGCAGCAGCTACGCAATCGATACCTGGAAGGGTGATGAGCATGCAGGCTTCTATGGCGAGGAGATCTATTCCGTCCTAGCCGACTACCATGCGCAAAAATATGCAGCCTTTTCGTCTCTCCTACGGTCGACTTTCGACAATGCAGTTAGACATTTCGAGGATGACAGCATCGATCTGCTGCACATTGACGGCCTGCATAGCTACGACGCTGTCCGCCATGACTTCGAGACCTGGCGGCCGAAGCTGACACAAAACGCCATTGTGCTCTTTCACGACACGAATGTGCGTGAGCGCGATTTCGGCGTCTTTCGCCTTTGGAACGAGGTATCGGAAGGCCGGCCACATTTCGAATTCCTGCATGGGCATGGCCTGGGGGTTCTGGGGATTGGCGACAGCTACCCGAAAGCGGTCAAAGCGCTTTTTACCGCCGGCAAACAGGAGAGCAGCACAGAAGCCATACGAGCTGCCTTCGCCCATCTTGGCCAGGCAGTCGCCCAGCGCGAGAATGCGGCCCGTTCGGCAGAGCAGGCGGAAGCGAATCGCGAAGAGTGGCAGCAACAGGTCGAACGGCGCGGCAGTGAGATCGTTGCACTTATGGCCGAGCGTGATCAAGCCCGCGCAATCGCTCAAGGGTTGGAATTGGCCAATGCAAATCTCGCGACGAAGAACAATGACATCGCGGTATTGGAACGCACCATCACTCGAGCGCTGGAATTGGCCGATACAAACCTCGCGACGAAGAACAATGACATCGCGGTATTGGAACGCACCATCACTCGAGCGCTGGAATTGGCCGATACAAACCTCGCCGCGAGGGACAAAAGCATCGCGATGCTGGAGCATCAGGTGCAGGATCGCGATCACCAAATGATCGCGTTGAAGCGTGAGATGGAATTAGTTCGGGCTAGCCGAACCTGGCGTTATGGATCGTTCTTGCGAAGACTCGCGTCATTTCCGAATACGGTGGCTTTCTATCTCGGACGGCCCATCGTGCCGCGCGCACTCTATCATTTGGAGGGTGTCCCCTCGGGAAAGCGAGCCACGGAATGGACGGTAACAGGTGATGATCCGCAATTCGAACTCCTTTGGCCAGGTTCCTTGCCGCTTGCTCCTGGACACTACCGGCTCAGCATGCATGGACCGGCCGATGCGGAAGCGTTTGCCGACACTCGTCTCTATGTAGACAGTGGCAGAGGATACAACGAAGTCGAGCGGATCGATCTGCGATTTCACTCGAACGGCGGGGGCTCGGCCGAGACGATATTTCCGCTCTACGCGCACGCTGCAAAACTTCGCTTCGATCCGAGCGACCGTTCCCGCCAGATCACGATCGGTCACGCGCGGCTGCGCAAGCTCGGGCGGCTTGAATACTATGCGCGGCTGATAGCGAGGCTTGCCGTTCGCCACGTGAAGAGCCCCAGTGCTCTGGGGCGGTCTGCCAAACGCGTTGCGAAGATATTGAGGGAGGGCGGCCTCTCGGGTTTTACGGCCACTCTTCGGTCTGCTGAGGCACGAGGTGCTCTGGGCAGCATTACGTATGAAGGGTGGATTGCTCTTCACGATATGCCGACGGAAGACGACATTGCCGACCTGCGCCGGAGCTTGGCGGAACTCAAGGCGCAGCCCCTCATTTCAGTGCTCATGCCGGTCTACAATACTCCAGAAACGCTCCTTCGAGAGGCAATCGAGAGCGTGTGTGCCCAGATCTACGAGAACTGGGAGCTTTGTATTGCGGACGACTGCTCAACGACGCCTCATGTGCGGCTCATTCTGAACGATTATGCAAAACGCGATCCTCGTATCAAAGTCGTGTTTCGCGACGAGAATGGCCATATCTCGCGAGCATCCAATTCCGCGCTGGAACTCGTCACCGGCGAGTGGGTTGCCATGCTCGACCATGACGATGTTCTGCGCCCGCACGCGCTGGCCGAGGTAGCGCTGGAACTTGATCGCCATCCCGACGCCGAAGTGATTTATAGCGATGAGGACAAGATCGATTCCGAGGGCAGGCGCTATGATCCCTACTTCAAGCCGGATTTCTCGCGGGAGCTTTTCCGGTCGCAGAATTATCTGAACCATCTTACCGCGCATCGCGCGGAGAATATTCGCGCAGTCGGCGGCTGGCGCCCCGGATTTGAGGGCAGCCAGGATTATGATCTCAACTTGCGCGTCTTTGAGCGTATAGGCCCTCAGAGAATCCGGCACATTCCGAAGGTGCTGTACCATTGGCGCGCGGTGGAAGGCTCGACCGCGCTAGATGGTTCGCAGAAGAGCTACGCCTTCATGGCCGGATTGCGTGCGCTGGAAGAGCATGTCGAACGCATGGGGCTACCGGCAAAGGCCGAGGAAGCGCCAGGCACCCCCCATTACCGTCTTCGGTTCTCAGTGCCTGACCCGCAACCGTTTGCTAGCCTCGTCATTCCAACCCGCGACAAGGTGGAACTTTTGCGTCGATGCGTGGAGTCCATTCGCGAAAAGACCACCTACAGGAACTACGAGATTCTTGTGGTCGACAATGGCTCCGTGGAGCAGGAAACACTTGCCTACTTTAGCGAACTGAAAAAAACCAAGAACGTTCGCGTACTCCGTTATGACAAACCGTTCAATTATTCGGCTATCAACAATTTTGCTGTCCTGAAAGCAAAGGGATCGATCATTGGATTGATCAACAACGACATCGAAGTGATCTCGCCCGACTGGCTGACGGAGATGGCCTCCTGGGCCGTACAGCCGGATATCGGCTGTGTCGGCGCGAAGCTCTATTATGCCGATGACACGATTCAGCATGGTGGAGTAATTGTTGGAGTGGGTGGCGTCGCAGGGCATTCGCACAAGAATTTTCCCCGCCATCATGCGGGGTACTTTGCCAGGTTAAAGGTGCTGCAGAACCTCTCCGCCGTTACGGCGGCGTGCCTCCTGATCCGCAAGAATCTGTTCGAAGAAGTGGCAGGTCTCAATGAGGTCGACCTGACTGTCGCCTTCAACGATGTCGACCTTTGTTTGAAGGTGCAGGAGGCCGGGTACTCAAATGTCTGGACGCCCTATGCCGAGCTTTATCACCTGGAAAGTGTCTCTCGCGGTTTGGAGGATGCTCCGGAAAAAATAGAGCGGTTTAAGAATGAGGTTATGTTTATGCAACGGCAATGGAAAGAGGTCATCAAACACGATCCATTTTATTCTCCAAACTTAACCAAGGCGCGAGAAGATTTCTCGCTAGGCTGATCTCCGGAAGATCTTGCTTTTTCATCTTCCTATTCGTATTCAACGCATTTATGATCGACTGCGACGCCCCTCAACAATATGACGAATTGACTGATAGCGGCCAGCGCCCATGTACTGGTCCGCCCCGAAACTTACGCAAGGTTGCGCTGTCTTTCGCGCTGCGCTTCGCGAATGATCTGTTCAACATATTTGCTACTGTTTTCAGGATTAATCGCGCTTTTTGAGCTAGCCGGTGCAAAATCATAGCCGAGCGCTTGAGCGGTATTGCCAAGTATGTCGCGGAGCCATTCGTAGTCGCTTGGATGGAAGAATGCATGCCAGTCGTCTTCGCCGCCCGACCGGCGCGTTCGCTGCAGGTCGTCGCCCACGTCGCGGCTCCCGACGAGCAAATCACGTAGAGGGTGATCCGAGAAGTCACGGGAGACGAAATCCTCATATCTCAATATCGTTTTCAGCTCTTTCGGCACATTTGAAAGGTATTCCGCATACCGGATCGCCGCCATGGATGACTGCTTGATTTCTTCAGCCCCAAACACGTCGAAGTTGGTGGCTAAGTGATGGGTAATGTCGCTAAGGGATACGGCATCAGGATCATTTTCCTTACGGCGGAAGATTTCGAGCCACTTTTGCACATCAGACTCAGAGGCATTCCGACTTTCAAAATATGGATAAGCAACATAATGCAGACGGCTTATGATCTCTGCGCGGGGGTCGCGAACAATAAAAATGTTTGCCAAAAAATTCGTTTTGAATTCGTTGAAAATTATTGAATTAAACAAGCTTGGTCGTGTCACCCAGTGATCATATAATACTTTCACAACGCAATCGTTTGTCCACGTGGCGATCGTCTCAAAGAAGGATGCGTCCTTCGGCTCCATGTAATAGTCTTTTATTCCTTCAGTATTTTGAATAGTTTTCGAGATTACCGTAGTACCGGTTTTGGCTAAGCCAATTACAAAATATCTACGAATTTTCAATTAGGCCCCCTTTATTTTGTGGTGCACAAGGTTGTCTGGTATCCTCAGCTGAAGGCAAAAAATGACTAGAATAGCCAGTTGTGCAACTAGTGACTGCGGTCTAACGCTAAGAGTCCGGTTTGATAGTCCTCCGCGCCACTAGAGCCAGCGCCGGGCCGTTCTGGTGTGCCGGATGGTCGAATTCGATTGCCTCCACTGTGAAGCCGGAATCGGTGATCGCCCGCATCAGGGAATCTCGGGTAAGCCAAAACGCCCATGGCTTTCCGCCGCCGCAGAAGCCGGCCCAATTGAGCGCTTCCTCGTAGTTGCGTTTGCACACGACATACGAGTGGCCGTTGACTTCGATCTCGTACGGTTTTTCGAACTGTCTGCCCAGATTTTCTCGAGCGCGCAGCGATTCGTCATAGTAGTGCGTCCAAAGGAACATTGTATTGGACACGCCAGCAATATTTCGAAGAAATTCAACTGGGTCGATCATATGATAAAGTATGCCTGAGGCCACACAAACGTCGAAGCGTTCGCTGGTTTCCGATAAATACCGCATCGCGTCCCCGTAACGAAACTGGGCACGATTAAGGTCAAAGATTTCCTTCACGCAGAGGCATTTCAGGTAGGACCGCGAATTGGCTTCGATGGCGACGATCGATTTTGCACCCGCCCGATGCATCATGTAGGTGTGCCCCGCTTCGAGTGGACCGAGCTCGAGGATGCTCTTTCCTGCAAAGCCCCCAATGGTGTTCGAGAGCCATTCAATTCTGGCATCCTCAAACAGGGCCGCGCTTCCGGGAGTCGCCATTACCCCAGCGCCCGCTGGAAACTTGGACGACCATTCGTCCCTGAAAATATCGATGACATTCTGGGCGCTCGGCGCCGTCGTCACGTATGCGTCTAAGATATCCATCGGGTTCCTCTGTATCGAATGCCGGGGGGCTGCAAAACCGTCCGTCCGCAGGCTTTCCGAGCGGCGCAACGTTTTGCCGAATCTCTTTCAATCCATACTGCAGTCTGCGTTAGCGTTTTTTACGGCCGGATTCGTCCATATTAAGTTAGTTACCAAGGCGAGTGGTGCGATCTACCCTGCGGTACCAGCCTCTCTGAGAACGCATGAAACATTCAGCTCTTTCACAACCGCGGGCTGGCTGTCGGAAACCGGGTCAAGCCGAAACTCGTTCCTGAAGCCGTGCGGTTCGATCACGAGGAACCGTACCGTAATTCCGTTACCTGCAGCTATTTGCCGGATGCGGCTGTTGGCCTCGGAGAAAGCCGGACCGCTCCACGGACGATAGAAGAGCTGAACAATCGTGGGGCTTTCAACAGCCACGGTGGTTTCTACGCGGACCGCCAAGCAGTGGTGGAGGTCATCCGCCTGGCCGACTGAGAAGGCCATTTGAACATCCTTGCCAGCAGCCAGACTCAGATTGCCAGGGCGAATCTCGGCTTTCGCGTTGTTCACCGTAATGCTGTCAATTGGCTTGCCCAGTACATTCCAGGTCGGATTGCGAGGAGCACTTTCGAGCAGGTCGGGCGGAAAGTAGCGTATGAATGACGCGCCCATCTTTACCGCGTTGGCATATGCGAGTGTCATGTCGCGAGGGTAAAGCGTTGGACAATCGATAGGCCCCCCCGCGACCAGCTTCGCCTGTAAACACGCGCCGTTTCGAAGGGTTAGATCAGATGTCTGCCGAAAGTAGGAAGCGTGGGCAAAAACTCCTGCCGCCATGGTGAAGACGACGACGCAACCCGTCGCCACCACCGCTACGATACGAATTGCAGCCTCCTTCTTAGGCCGCAGCATCATTGCCATTACAATGGTGCCCGCAAACACCCACGGCCAAATCAGCGTGGCCCAAAAGAAGTGAAAGCGCGCGAAGCCAAAGGCGAAGAGTTGCAAGGGGGTTGATATGTCGGCGGGCCGCAAATCGGTTCGACCGGCGGCGACCATTAGAAGGTAGAAAAGTACCGAGGCAAACAAAAGAAGGCTGATCAATCCCAAACGGGCGGGAACCGAATGCCGCGTCTCCGCCGTCATGACATTACGCAGGCTGGCTATCGCGACCGTCACGGCAAGGGCCAAGCAAAACAAGACGACCAAAAGAGATCGCAACGGATGCGAGCCCGTCAGCATGAGGCTACGGCCTACCTTGCCGAACATGTAAAACCAGAATTCGGGGCTGTTCGGCAGGGACCAGGGCGTTCCTGAGTGCACCTGGCCATGTTGGACGTATACGAGGACGTACCCTTGCACGATAACGGTAATGACGGCTGCGCAAAGCAGTGCGACCGCGTCTGGGATCAACTCGCCATAAGCGCGCCGGTTACCCGCTATGCAGACAATGAGGGTGGCGGTCAGTGCGAGTAAGGAAAAGGCGCCCGAGGTATAAGCCAATCCAGAGAGAATGCCCAACACGAACAAAACGAAAGAGCGAATGGGCCATGGCCATCGACTTGCAATCAGGATGTAAACCACGGCAAGAATGAATATGAGTGGTAAAGCTTGGTGGTAAGCTATATTTTGTCGACCCCAATAGCTATCCGGTTGAAGCATGAACAAAGTGAGAGAGAAGGCGCATGCCGCAAGAAGTCGGTCTTTAATCGCTATATTTATTAGAATCCACTGCAAAAAAAGAATTAAACCAAGAACAGTCGTCATTGAAAGGAATTGATCGACAACCGAGTTTCCCTTGAAATTGATAAAAATGAGGGATTCAAGAAATTTACCGACAGCGTATAGAGTGTCGTTTGCTGGCATAAAAAGGTATCTGGTATTAAGAGAACCAGTGGTTCCATCAAAATAATCGCGCCAATCGTCGAAATATGGAAGGTCTATTCCATAGTTAATCCACTGGATCGCCATCCATAAAAGGCAGCAAATTGGGATGGCGACGAAAAGGGCAATGATAACGCGCTCTGCCGATGTCGCTGTATAGCGGGGTCGGCGCGTCGTTTGGGGGGCGGGTCCCGGCGTGACGTTCGCCGTTTGAGGCCCAATAGAGTCTTTCATTATTGTCTGCGCAGTATCCATCGAGAAACCAGAAAGTTGAGCATCGTCGTGATGGCCAGTGTTGCAAAGAACGCCACTGCTCGGCTTTGCAACGCTCGCTCGAGAAAGTGAAGGGTCGCCAACCCGGCAATAAACACGGCGGCGACCGAACCGCCGACCGTCAGTCGATCCGCTAGGTGAGTACGCCCCCCAGGAAACACCCGACCCGGATAGAACACCATCACGAACGCGAGGCCTAGCAGCCAGGCAATCGCATAGGAAGCTGCTGACGGGAGTAAAAGAAGGCCGGTGAAGTAGACGACGCTCGTCAGCGCGGTGTTCAATGCGCCCGCCACAAGAAAGCGTAGTGCGTCTGAGCCTATGCGGTCAGTGGTCATCCGGTTTGACCGTGGCGAGGAAATCCGTGTAGTCCCTGATGTAGTCGTCCGCATCGTAGGGATGCGAGGCCATAACCAGGAGCACCGTGTCCGGCTGAAACTTGTACTGAATCCCCCAGATGCCGGGCGGTATGTAGAGCCCGATCGACGGTTCGGCCAATGAAACCTCTTTCCTGTCATGGCCATCGTCCACGACGACCGAAAGGCGGCCATGGGCTGCGATAAGGAACTGATGGCACTCGTGGTGCGCATGTTCACCCCTGACCTTGTCGGACGGCACGCCATAGACCAGAAAGGACCGGAGGGGCTTGAAGGGCAAGTTCGAACCGAATTCCAGCGGTGCCAGTTCGCCGCGCAGGTCGCCAAAATGCGGCAGTCGCCAGAGTTCGCTGCCGCCGACCCCAAGCGGCATCTTCTCGCCGACGGCGTCGGGGAAGGTCTGCGTCACTGCCGGCACGATCTGCGGGCCGGTCTGGTAGCCAATGATGATGGCTGGATTTCCGACCACGACCGCATTGGCAGGGACGTTCTTGGTCACCACCGCGCCGGCGCCGATCATCGCCTGTCGGCCGATAACAATGCCCGGCAGGATTGTCGCGTTGGCACCGATCGACGCGCCGTCCTCGACCCTCGTCAGCAGAAACGTCTCTGGGTATTGCTTGGAGCGCGGGAAACGATCGTTGGTGAAGGTCGCATTCGGACCGACAAAAACGCGATTGCCCAGGCGTACCCCATCCCATAGCTGGACGCCGCTCTTGACGGTCACGTCATCGCCGACGACCACATCGTTCTCGATGAAGACGTGATCGCAAATATTGCAGTTCGAACCGATCACAGCGCCCGGAAGCACATGGGCGAATGCCCAGATACGCGACCCGCTGCCAACATGGGTACTTTCGCAGATGCCGCGTTCATGCACGAAAAATGGCTTGTCGGTCATTTGGCGGTTCCGTCAACGACGCGGCTGATGATCCTGAGAGGGCGCGACTTGGTGTTTTCAACGGCGCGCCACAGATAGCAGCCAAGAATGCCCTGAACCAACAGACTGGCTGAGCCGAAGCCGGTGATCAGTAGCACCAACGTCGTGTAGCCAGCGGGGTCGATATTGCCAAGCAGCCGGGCGACCACGGTAACAATTGCGAACAGAAAGCTTAGCACACAGCCCGCAAAACCCAACCAGAGCGTGAGCATGATCGGAAAATCTGAGAACGAGAAAACGCTGTCCATCATGTACCGGAAGCGCCGTGCCATGCCCCATGCGCTTGTTCCGTGCTCTCGTTCGCGGCGGCGGTATGGCACGAAATCCCGCCTGAAGCCGACCCAGAACAATTGCACGACAAGGGAGCTGTTCGGCTCCTCGATCGAGAGGATCGCTTCCAGCACCTGGCGATTGCAGGCAAAGATATCGACGCCGCCACTCGGCATGCTGGGCAGCACGAGCCTACGGTACGCACCCCAGAAAACCCTGGACAGATATTTGGTCAGGGGCGGATCGCTACGCCCGGTTCGCTGACCAAACACGACGTCAGCCTCATCCCTTTCCAGCTTCGAAAAGAATTCGACAATCAGTTCCGGCGGTTCCTGCAGGTCGGCGGCCATGGCGGCGACCTGGTCACCTGAGGCATGTTCGAGCCCGGTTCGAATGGCGGTGAACGAGCCAAAGTTCCGGCTATGGAAGATGATCTTGTAGTCGTAGCCCGAGCCCTTCAATTCCTTGACCAGCAGAGGGCCGGATTCGTCCGGCGATCCGTCGACGACGAAGACGAACTCGATGTCACCTCGATATCTGGAATGGAAATTGGCGACCGCCTGCAGAAGGGAAGGGATGTTCGCCTGATTTCGATAGATCGGGAAAACGATCGAACGTGTTGTCACATTGCCTCCCATTCGCGGAGGGCTAGGCACACTTGCTCTATTTCGTCACTCATCATGTCGGGATAGCAGGGGACGGAGCAGAGACGGCTGACGCTGGCTCTTGAAACGGCGAGATTTTCCGCGCCCTTCATCGGCAGATCCGCCCAGCCGACCTGGTCGCAATCCAGCACGGGATAGTGAATGTCGGTGTCGACGCCGCGCTCTTTCAGGAACGCTCGGAATGCATCCCGGTCGTCGCAGAGCACGACGGCGAGATGCGCGACAGCGCCATCTCCTCCTTCCAGGAATTTCAATCGGCGCCCAGCGACCGCCTTATATCGGCTGAGGACGGCGCGCCGCTGGCCGTTGCGGATATCCACATCGCCCAGCAAAACGTCCAGTATCGCGGCTTGAACCTCATCCATGCGAGAGTTGCGGCCGTTGGGCACGCCGACATGATATTTTGAACTCCAGCCATATTGCTGCAACTGCCGTATGTGTGCGGCGGCTGACGCGTCAGGGGTGAGAACAGCACCGCCGTCACCCATAGCCCCGAGATTCTTGGTTGGATAGAAGCTGAAAGTGGAGATATCTCCCAGCGAACCCGCAACCTCGTTTGCGATCCTTGCCCCGTGCGCCTGCGCGCAGTCCTCCACAATTGGAATGTGCGAGAGGCCAGCCTCGGCAAGTCCGGCCCTCATGGCTCGGACATCGACGACGCCACCATAAAGGTGGGTGACGACTATCGCAGCGGTGTCGGCGTTGGCTGCTTTCAACACGGACTGAACGTCCATGAGCTGGCTAGCCGGTTCTATGTCGACATAGTGCGGAATGAGGTCGTTGTGCCAGCAGGCGCAGCTAGCATAGCCCCCAGCATTGGCCGCGATGATGACTTCACGCCCGCGCGAGCCGTTGCACCTGATGACAGCGGCCAAGGCAAATTCAAGGGCATCGGTGCCGTTGGCGACAAGGACGCATTCCGAAACACCTATATACTTGGAAAAATTTGCCGCAAATTTTTTGCCCGCCGCGCCGTTGAGCCACCATCCGGACCGCAGCGTGCTCACTACTTCACGCTCGATTTCAACCTGATAGCGCTGATACAGGCGCTTCAGATCATTCATCGGAACGGAGTCTTGTTTCGTCATGCGTCAGTCTCGCTACCCGATACCCGCGAAAAGGATTAGAGTTTGGCTGGCTTTCCAGCACGCTTAACCGGTTCTGTAGTGAACGATTCGATCCGACCGCTCCTGAGCGTCATTTTTTTCGTGCAGACGCTTTGGATAAGGGCCTCACTGTGGCTGGCCAGCACGATGATGCCGGCCTTTTCCGCCAGTTCATCCATGCGCCTTTTCGCCTTGGCCTGAAAAGAGGCGTCGCCGGCGCCAATCCACTCGTCCATCAACAGAATCTCGGGATCAAGCGCGGTTGCTGCCGAAAAGGCCAGCCGCGCGGCCATGCCCTGGCTGTAGGCCTTGAACGGCAGGTCGATGAAGTCGCCGAGCTCACTGAAGGCGATTATATCCTCCATCTTCTCTTCGATCTCGGCTTCCGTCCATCCGCTGATCAACCCACGCAACACGATGTTCCTGCGTCCGGTGGCCTCGCGGCGAAAGCCTATGTTGATATTGAAAAGAGCATCGACCTTGCCTTCTATCGCGACGCTTCCGCCGGATGGTTCGTAGATCCCGTAGAGCACCTTGAGAAGGGTGGTCTTGCCGGCTCCGTTCGGGCCGACCAGGCCCAGTCGGTCGCCGGCCTTCAACTCGAAGCTTATGCCGTCGAGCGCCTGCACAAACTGCTTTCTGCCCGAGCCTTCAATTCTGCCACCAGGCCCACCCACGCGCCGATCCGGCGCGGAAAGCGTCAGCTTCTCGTGCAGCTTGTAAACAAGGCTAACGTTGTCCAGTTTGATAGAAACCATCGAAAACTCAGATGATGAAGATGACTTGCTTGCGGTACCGGCCAAGCAGCAGCAATGCAATCACCCATGTCGCCAAAGACATGATGATCGTCACCCCAAAAGCATGAGCTGGCAATTCTCCGTTCAATATCGGCAAACGGACGATCTCAAGGAAATACGTGAATGGATTCCAATGATACGCGTATTTCTGTATGCCTTCTTGTCCTTTGTACACCCAGAAAACGGGCGTGAAGAACATGCCTACCCGCAGCAAATTACCGACAATGAACTGGCTGTCGGGAAAGAAAGCTCCGAGAAACGCGAATACAGTAATCATTGCGGGCGTGACCAACAGTATAAGGAGCAATCCTGCAATCGACCACAGCCACGGCGAAGCGACAGGGGTGCCACTCAAGAGCAGAATGACAACGCAACCCGTGATCGCATAGCCCGCCCGGATGGCGGACTGCAATGTCAGCCGCAGCACATACACAAACAAAGGCAGCGTCGTGCCTTCGATGAAGCTCTCTTCGCGCTGGAACAGCGACACGCTCAGGGACATGACCTCCATCAGGTAGAACCATACCAGAAGGCCGATCGCGACATAGGCAGCATAACCCGCGGCATCCTTGCCCGCGGGTTGGAACACGAAGACGAATGTGCCCACGAACGCAACGTAATTGACCAGCAGCCAAAGCGGGCCAAGTGTTGTGCGTCTGTGCTGGTCGCCGATATCTTCGTGAGCAAGCGCAATCCAGACCCGGTGCAGCCTCATGGCCTTGCTGATGTCGTCAAGAGCGCCGTTTAGTGCCGCAATCATCGTTTCCTGGTGTCGCAGTCTGTTGTCGTTGTGGATCACGTCCCATGGCCGTTAGACCGGCGAAAGGCGCCCTTCATAGCCATTGCCGCGCGCATTTGGCAACGCATTGCGTCGTAAAGAAGCCTCGATGGACCGCGAATCGCTTGCGACAGGTCGACGCCTCTTGCCTCGATATCGCAATCGAGGCACTGCGCGAACCTTAAATCCATGTCTCTGATATGAGCAGAGGCGCATCTTGGCACTTGGTCAAAATGCTTTCCTGTCAATGCCGCGCCTGGCTTAGGCCCAAGGCGCGCCGGTCGTCCCAGCGTTCGACATTTCGCGAATCCTGGTGAAAAGGACGTTCGACTGATCGTTCAATCCCTTAACCAAAGGGTCCACGAAAAAATATCTGGCGATGAATGCAACTCCACGCTATGCGATACTAAGCGGCGGGGCTGGGGATTGGCACTCTAAACAGGTGATAGGTGACGGGTTTCCGTCGCTCTCGCACCACGTTAGTGTCCGTATCCTTGCGCCTGGAGTTCAGTACTACCCAATGACATCCTATGTAGAAGTCGTGTCCGGACTTCGGCCGAAGATGCGGCGCGCCATCATCATGATCCAGGACCTTGTCATGGTTCTGGTCGCGGTGGCGTTCAGCCTTGTTTTGTCGCAGTCGAGACTGTCGTTCGATCCGCTGTCTTATCCGGGTCTCGCCTGCTGGACGCTCATCGTTGTGCTTAGCCACCTTTTGTTCAGGTTTTGCGGTCTCTACAACACCGTGTGGCGTTTCGCCTCCACGCCGGACTTCTTCAACATCCTGAAGAGCTGCACGATCCTGACCGTCACGCTCTATGTCGTCTCGCTGGCGGTTCGATCGTTTCAGCCGGTGACCGGCCTCAACGAGCGCCAGTTCATCGTCTTTTTCCTCGTCTCCTTCACCATCATATCGGCGCCCCGGCTTTACTACCGCTTCCTGCGCGATGGAGCGAGCTGGCGCATCCTGAGCCGCAACGCAAACAACGTGGCGATCAAGCAGGCGCTGTTCGTCGGCAGGCTCGGCGAAGCAGACGTCATCATCCGGTTCACGCGCACGGCAGAGCCGGCCGAGTATTCCATCGCCGGCATCATGGCCATCGAGAACGGCGCGCCGCTGGGCACGCAGATCCAGGGCGTCCCGGTGGTGGCCGTGCGGCCCCGCCTGGTCGAGGTCCTCGAAGAATATGCAAGAGGCACCAAAAGCCTCGACATGCTGATTTTCGGCAATGGCACCGAACGCGAGATCGAGGAGTATTCGGAGTTGGTCCGTGTCGCCCGCCACAGCGACATCGCCGTCGTCCAGTTCTCCGGCGTCTCGGAACTCGGGCAGGGCGGAAAGCTGGTTCTCGACGCTGTCGAAATGGAAACCATCCTTCGTCGCTCCACGGTTCCTTCTGATGTTGAGCGGATCGGCGGCTTCGTCGGCGGCAAGCGCGTTCTGGTGACCGGCGGCGCCGGCTCAATCGGCCGCATCCTGGTCAAGCGGTCGCTGGAACTTGGCGCCGAGGCGGTTCTGGTTGCCGATATCTCGGAGTTCGGGATTTTCCAGCTCGACCAGCAAGTCGACGAAAAGGATCATGCCCGGCTCAAGAGCCGCATCGTCGATGTCACCGACCGGCGCCAGATCACCCGCGTCGTTAGCGATTTCAAGCCCGACATCATCTTCCACGCCGCCGCGCTCAAACATGTGCCGCTGCTTGAGGAAAACTGGGAATCGGCGATCCAGACCAACATTTTGGGAACCCTCGTCTGCGCCGAGGTTGCCGCCAAATGCGGCGTGCCGCAGTTCCTGCTGATTTCCAGCGACAAGGCGGTCGATCCGACCTCGGTGCTCGGCATGACAAAACGCGCCGCCGAACAGATCGTCTCTTCGCTGCACGAAACGCACACCACCGAACCCAATGGCCGTCGCTCCGGCACCAAGTTCATCGCCGTGCGGTTCGGCAATGTCTTCGGCTCCAACGGCTCGGTCGCCACCATCTTCCAGGCGCAGATCGAGGCCGGCGGTCCGGTTACCATCACCGATCGCCGCATGACCCGCTACTTCATGACGGTGGCCGAAGCCGTCGACCTCGTCATCATGTCGGCGGCCGATGCCGAGCGGCGCCAGGGCAAGGACGATTACGCCATCTACATGCTCGACATGGGCAAGCCGGTGCCGATCCTCGAAGTCGCCGAAACCATGATCCGCATGGCCGGCAAAAGCCCCTACACCGACATTCCGATCCGTTTCACCGGGATCAGGCCGGGCGAGAAGCTTCACGAGGTGCTGCATGGCGGCAATGAGGAGATTGTCGCGCTCGATATCCCCAAGATCTTTGGCCTCAGAACCGATGTCGTGGGATGGCCCAAGGTCCAGGCCGCGCTGACATCGCTGCAGGCGGCCATGCGAGATCAGGACAAGGCCGCCGCGCTCGCCGTCATGGCCGGACTTCATCAGGCGGACAAGCCTCAAGGTGAAGCACGGCGGGAAACCGTTGCGAAAACAGTCGGACAAGCGGGTTAGAGCAATTCCAGGAAAAGTGTGAAGCGGTTTTCCCGGGAAAAGCGCGCAGCGCTTTGCCTGAGGAATTGCGGAAACAAAAAGCCTGTCCTGATCGACCGCTATTGGCTATTGAAACCAATCCGATGGCCGGTCCCAGGCGTTTGCAGATGATTCTGAACCAGTGAGCAGACAAGATCAGCGCGTGGCCGTGCTGCTGGGCACGAAAGATGGCGCGGCTTTCCTTGACGAGCAGCTCGCATCGCTGCTTGCGCAATCGCATCCCCTTGTCGACCTCTGGGTCTCCGACGACGGCTCGACGGATGGCACCGCTGCCATCATCGGCGCCTGGCAGAGCCGCTGGTCCAAGGGTCGGTTGACCCTGTCGGACGGCCCTCGCCAGGGCTTTGCCGCCAACTTCCGCTCGATGATCATCGATCCGCGCATCGATGCCGACTACTACGCCTTCTGCGACCAGGACGACATCTGGGAGCCGGACAGGCTGGAGAGCGCTATTGCCTGGATGCAGGCGCACGATGCCGAAACACCGCTGCTGTTTTGCTCGAGGACCGCGACGATGTCCGAAACCGGCACAGCGCAAGGGCATTCGCCGCTGTTCCTAAAGCCGCCGTCGTTTCGCAATGCGCTTGTGCAAAGCATTGCCGGCGGTAACACCATGATGATCAACCGCGCGGCGCGAAAACTGCTGGCAAAGGCATCGGCAAGGACCGAGTTCGTCAGCCATGACTGGTGGACCTATCTGATCGTCACCGCCGCAGGCGGCATTGTCCGCTATGACCCGCGGCCGCTGGTGCGCTACCGCCAGCATGAGGCAAACCTGGTCGGCGCCAACGTGTCGTGGAAGGCGCGGCTGTCGCGGCTGGGTCGCCTGTTCAAGGGCGAGTTCGCCGTCTGGACCGATCACAATCTGAGCGGCCTGGCTGTCAACCGCGACATCCTCACCAAGGATGCCGCCGCCTGCCTCGGCCTGTTCATCAGGGCGCGCAAGGGCGGTGTCTTGCGACGCCTGCGTCTTCTCCGGAAAAGCGGCGTTTACCGGCAGACGCTGGCTGGTACGCTTGGGCTCTATCTGGCCTTCATCTGGCGGCGGATCTAGCGAATGGTCTCGCAGAGATGGCCATGAGGGGACCCAAGCGAGCTTTCGACCTCGTCGTGGCGGCGGTTCTCTTGCCGCTGACCTCGCCCGTCATCCTGCTTGCCATGCTGGCAATCAGGCTGTCGTCGCCTGGACCCGCATTGTTTTCGCAAACCCGGGTCGGCCAGAATGGCGTGCTGTTTGCCTGCCACAAGCTGCGGACGATGGTTGTCGGAACGCCGTCTCTGCCCTCGCATCAGGCGCCGGCAAACTCCGTCACTGCCGCCGGCAAGGTGCTGCGAAAATTCAAGATCGACGAACTGCCGCAGCTGTGGAATGTGCTGGTGGGCGAGATGAGCCTGGTCGGCCCGCGGCCGTGCCTGCCCACGCAGACCGACTTGATCGAACGCCGCAGGCGATTGGGTGTGCTTGCCGCACTTCCGGGCATTACCGGGCTTGCGCAGATGAAAGGTATCGACATGTCGGATCCGAATCTCTGCGCCGAAACCGATGCCGAATATCTCAGCGCGGCCTCTGTGCGTCTCGACGTCAAAATCCTGCTTGGCACGATCTACCGGGCTTGACGGGCCTGCCGCGCAAGTTCCTCAAGCCGGCCGAGCGTGTCGGTTTCCGGCATCCAGCCTTCCGAAATCAGCAGTGACGGGTCGCATATCTGTGTCGCCATGGAGGCCTCGTACGCTGATTTTCTACCAAGTAGTGTGGCTAGCAGGCTGAACGGCCAGGCCGGCATAAGAACGAGGCGGGTCGGAAGGCCATATCCGTTCCTGAATGCGGTCAAGATTTCGGACATCGCAACGGGAGAAGCATCGCCCAGGACATAGGTAGGGCGCAACGGCGTGGGACGAGTCAAAAGATGCGTCACGGCGCCAGCCACCGCGTCGCGCGATATCAGCGAGCGAACTGCGGTCAGAGCGGCTGAGGGCAATGGCAAAGTGATGGCCGCGGCCCGCATCATCCCACGCAGATTTCCCTTCATGCCTTCGCCATAGACCGGCGGCAGGCGCAGCGCCGTGGCATCGGTAGGCCTGGACGCATAGGCTTCCAGCATCCTGATCTCGCCTTCGCGTTTCGAGCGCCCATAGGCGCATTGCGGGGCAGGGGGTGTCACCTCGCTGATCGTTCCGCTGAAACCGGAACCGGCAACCGCCCGGATCGATGAAAGATAGATGAAGCGCCCGCTTGTCCGCCAGGCGGCCGCGCGTGCCAGCTGCGCGGTCAGTGTCGCGTTGGCGGCCAGGAAGTCGGCCTCGCTTGCCTTGCGGTCGTTGTTGAGAGCCGCACAGTGGACGACATGGGTGACATCTCGCATCAGCGCCTGGAACGCCTGGGCCGGCGCGTCGAAATCCGGCAACAGCATGGCATCGCTCGCGGGATCGACCTGTTGTGGGCGACGCGATGCCAAGCGTACTTCGAACCCGGCTTCGCCAAGCTGTTTGACGACCTGCCTGCCGATGAAACCCGTCGCGCCTGTGACCAGCACTTTCATCGCTGGCTTGCCTGCGGCGTCGAGGTCGGTTCCGGCAACGCCTGTTGCCGGCCCGAAGCAAGATAGGTCCCTGACACCAGGAACACCATCAGTGTGGCATCGAGGATGTCGTGGCCGACCAGGATGCCGGTCAGGCCGCCGATGAGATAGGTGATCACGGTAACGACAATCATCGTGGCGCCGAACCGCTCGATCGGATCGGTGCTGGTGCGCAGCACGATGGCCGCATTTCTTGTGGCAACGACGAAAACAGCCGCGAGCGTAATGGCGCCAAGCAGCCCGGCCTGCACCAATGCGGTCAGGAAGCCATTGTGGAAATGGCTGAAGCCCACCGACGGCATGTTGAACTGATTGTGGAATCCATCCTTTATCAGCTCACGGCTTGCAGCAATGCCGTGACCGAAAATCGGCATGTCGTGGAAGGCGCCGAGGCCGATCTGCCAAAGTGCTGCGCGCAAGCCGAGCGCGGTTGTGTGGTCACCCTTCGAGGTGAGCGCATCCCAGTCGCTGAACAGGAAGGCCGCGCGCTCGGAAATGATCGGGAGGCCGACGACAGCGATGACGATACCTGTCGCGCCCGCAATCAGCAAAAGGCGAATGGCGTTTCTGTTGTTGAGCTTGCGACGGTTGATCAGCAGGACGGCGATGCCGGCCACCAGCATCGCCAGCCAGATGATCCGCGACCCCGAATAGAGGATGGCGACCGCACCGGCCAGTGTCGCGCACGCCAGCAACGCCCTGTTCTTTTCGATGCCCGAGAGGGCACCCGCCAGGCACATCATCACGCTGAGACAGGCAACGGTCGCGAACACGATCGCATTGCCGGCGCCGCCTTCGGCCCGCATGCCCAGCCAGTAATATTGCACGATCGCCAGCAGCAGGGCGCCAAAACAGGCGGCAGCGCTCGCCAGCACGACGATGCGCGTCAGCGTGGTTTTCTCGGTAATGCTCCAGGTCGCGTATGACACGGGGAAAAACAGGAAGGTGATCAGCCCTGCCAGATGCGGCGCATCCCTGGCGATCGAATTGTTGACGATAGAAGCGAGCACGCAGGCTGCGCAATAGGCATAGATGGCCACCGTCATCGCGGTCATCGGCCGGTCGATATTGAAACGCCGTCTTTTCAGCGCAAGCAGAAACACCGACCACAGGCCACCGCCATTGAACACAAAGCTGACGGCCGATCCCAACACCGGCGGGCAAAAGAAGCAGAGGATGGAGAAGGTGATGTTGATCCGTGCGGGCGAGACGTGCTGCTTGATGGTGGAAATCGGGGTCAATGCTCTGGTTCACAATGCGCTGGGGTCGCTGCGCGACGAGGGGTGTTTGGCGGCGGCATTTTGCGGCATGCCACATGGCGCGGGTTCAGCAGCCGGTATAGCGATTGGGCCCGGTTTTCGATAGTGCGGTGGGGTCGGGCCGCCATTTCTCTCGATGCGGGCAATATTTTCCCCGGCCTTTTAGAGGTGTCGATCCACTGAGCAGGAATTTCCAGATTTTGCATTTTGCGTGGAAAATTCGTTCCCGATCGACGCTGCTACCGGCCTTTCCAGCATTGTTATATCAGATGGCGATCTGCTAAAACGCCGGCACGAACCAAATAATGTCCAGCAGAGAAGCTTGAACCGGGTGGCTGAGAAGGACGCCCGATCCATCTGATGCAAGGTCTGGATGGCACGAGAGAACGCTCACAGTCCATGAACATCGCACTTACGCATTTGCAGCGGCTCGAGGCCGAATCCATCCACATCTTCCGTGAGGTTGCGGCCTCCTTCTCCAAGCCGGTGATGCTCTATTCCGTCGGCAAGGATTCCTCCGTGCTGATGCATCTGGCGATGAAGGCCTTCTATCCAGCCAAGCCGCCTTTCCCGTTCCTGCATGTCGACACCACGTGGAAGTTCCGCGAGATGATCACCTTTCGCGACCAGATGGCGCAGAAGCTCGGTTTCGACCTGCTGGTCCACGTCAATGAAGACGGGGTGCGCGACGGCATCAACCCTTTCGACCACGGCTCGAACACCCACACCCATGTGATGAAGACGGTGGCGCTGCGCCAGGCCCTCGACAAATACGGTTTCGACGCTGCCTTCGGCGGCGCGCGGCGTGACGAGGAGAAGTCGCGCGCCAAGGAGCGCATCTTTTCCTTCCGCAACGCCCAGCATGTCTGGGACCCGAAGAACCAGCGGCCGGAAATGTGGAAGATCTTCAACACCCGCATCGCGCCGGGTGAATCGATCCGCGTCTTTCCGCTGTCGAACTGGACCGAGCTCGACATCTGGCAATACATTCTGCAGGAAAACATCCCGATCGTTCCGCTCTATTTCGCCAAGGAGCGGCCGGTGGTCGAACGCGACGGCATGCTGATCATGAAGGATGACGACCGCATGCAATTGCGCCCCGGCGAGACGGTGGAGAGCCGCCTAGTACGCTTCCGCACGCTCGGCTGCTATCCGCTGACCGGCGCCATCGAATCCGACGCCGACACGCTCGAAGCCATTGTCGGCGAGATGCTGACGGCGCGCACCTCCGAGCGCCAGGGCCGCCTCATCGACCGCGATGAAGCCGGCTCCATGGAAAAGAAGAAGCGCGAGGGGTATTTCTGAGCATGCGCCACATCCTGGCCAAGAGCCTCGCCCCCACCGACGGTATCCGCGAATACATGGCGGCACAGGAGAAGAAGTCGCTGCTGCGCTTCCTCACCTGCGGCTCGGTCGACGACGGCAAGTCGACGTTGATCGGCCGCCTTCTGTCCGACACCAAGCAGATCTTCGAGGATCAGCTCGCCGCGCTCGAGCGTGATTCCCGCAAGCACGGCACCACCGGCGACGACATCGACTTCGCGCTGCTGGTCGACGGTCTCGAGGCCGAGCGCGAGCAGGGCATCACCATCGACGTCGCCTATCGCTTCTTTGCCACGCCCAAGCGCAAGTTCATCGTCGCCGACACACCTGGCCACGAACAATACACCCGCAACATGGCGACCGGCGCTTCGACCGCCGATCTCGCCATCGTGCTGATCGATGCGCGCCAGGGCGTGCTGCGCCAGACCCGGCGCCACTCGATCATCGCCTCGCTGCTCGGCATTCGCCACATCGTGCTTGCCGTCAACAAGATCGACCTCGTCGATTTCGACCAGGCGGTGTTCGACCGCATCGTCGAGGACTACGGGCAGTTCTCGCGCGATCTCGGCTTCCAGACGATCGTGCCGATCCCGATGTCGGCCCGCTACGGCGACAATGTCACCAGCCGCTCGGACAAGACGGCGTGGTATTCCGGCCCGTCGCTGATCGAGCATCTCGAGACCGTGTCGGTCGACGAGGCCGCGGTCGAACTGCCGTTCCGGTTTCCGGTGCAGTATGTCAACCGGCCCAATCTCGACTTCCGCGGCTTTGCCGGCACCATCGCGTCCGGCCAGGTCGCGCAGGGCGACGAGGTGGTCGTCGCCAAGTCCGGCAAGGCCTCGCGGGTCAAGCGCATCGTCGCGCAAGGCGGCGATCTTGCCCAGGCCGTCGCCGGCCAGGCCATCACGCTTGTGCTCGATGACGAGGTCGAGGTCTCCAGAGGCAACATGCTGGTGTCGCCCGCAGCGCGGCCGCAGGTCGCCGACCAGTTCGCCGCCAACATCGTGTGGTTTGACGAGGCAGCGCTGCTGCCCGGCCGCTCCTACATTCTGCGCACCGAGACCGACCAGACCAGCGCCACCGTCACCGACCTGAAATACCGCGTCAACGTCAACGATTTCGCCCGCGAGGCGGCAAAGTCGCTCGACATGAACGAAGTCGGCATCTGCAACATCTCGACCCGGGCGCCGATCGCCTTCGACACCTTCGCCGACAACCGCACCACCGGCGCCTTCATCCTGATCGACCGCATCTCAAACGCCACGGTCGGCGCCGGCATGATCCTGCATACGTTGCGCCGCGCCGAAAACATCCACTGGCAATCGCTCGATGTCGGCAAGCGCGGTCGCTCCGACCTGAAGAGCCAGCGGCCGGCTGTGTTCTGGTTCACTGGGCTTTCCGGTTCGGGCAAGTCGACCATCGCCAACCTGCTCGAGAAGAAGCTGTTCGCCTCCGGGCGCCACACCTACATTCTCGATGGCGACAATGTCCGCCACGGCCTCAACCGCGACCTTGGTTTCACCGACGCCGACCGCGTCGAAAACATCCGCCGCGTCGCCGAAGTGGCCAAGCTGATGGCCGATGCCGGGCTGATCGTCATTGTCTCCTTCATCTCGCCCTTCAGCGCCGAACGACGCATGGCGCGCGAGCTGATGGCCGACGGTGAATTCGTCGAAGTATTCGTCGATACGCCGTTCGAGGAATGCGCAAGGCGCGACCCAAAAGGCCTTTACGCGCGGGCGCTGAATGGCGAGATCAAGAACTTCACCGGCGTCGATTCACCGTATGAAGCCCCGGAAAAACCGGAAATCCATCTTAAGACACTCGGCAAGACGGCCGAGGAGATGGTAGAGGCTCTGGAACACTGGCTGAACGAGCGCGACATTGCTGAAGACCAATACGAAGCCGGCGGCGGCATCTGACGACGAGGTGATGCTTGGCCTGTTCGAGCGCCTGGCGCTCGAAGCCGGCCGCGAGGTGATGCGGGTCTTCAGGGCTGGCTGCGCGGTCGACAGCAAATCCGACTCCTCGCCGGTGACGGAAGCCGACCGCGAGAGCGAGACGATCATCCTTGCCGGCCTGCGTGCGGCCTTTCCCGACACTCCCTGCGTCGCCGAGGAAGAGGTCGCAGCCGGCATCGTGCCGCCCGATCTCGATGGCGCCTTCTTCCTGATCGATCCGCTCGATGGCACCAAGGAATTCGTCAACCGCAGGACCGATTTCACCGTCAACATCGCGCTCATCCGCCGCGGCGTGCCGGAAATCGGCGTCGTCTTTGCGCCCTGCCGCGGACGCTTCTTTTCGGGACGGCCGGGCAGGGCGGAAGCAATCGAAGTCGACGACAATTACCAGATTGTCGGCCGCCGGCGGATTTCGGTCAGGACGGCGGTGACGCCGCTGGCCGTCGTTGCCAGCCGCTCGCACAACACGCCGGAGACCGAAGCCTTCATCAGGGACCTCGGCGCCGCCGAGATCGTCTCGGTCGGCTCATCGCTGAAATTCTGCCTGCTCGCCGCAGCCGAAGCCGACATCTATCCGCGCTTCGGCCGCACCATGGAGTGGGACACGGCTGCCGGTGACGCCGTGCTGCGCGCCGCCGGCGGCATGACGCGTACGCTGGACGGCGAGCCGCTGGCCTATGGCAAGCGCAAGCAGAGCGACGACGAAGATTTCGCCAACCCGCATTTCATTGCGAGCGGGAAGGCGGCGGAGGCAAGCCCGTAATCTCCCCCCTTGAGGGGGAGATGGCCGGCAGGCCAGAGGGGGGTCGCCGCGCATGAAGCGCTGACCTCTTTTTGTAGTAAGGAGGCCGAGCCCGGTCGAACGGACCCCCTCTGTCGCCTTCGGCGACATCTCCCCCTCAAGGGGGGAGATTAGGTGTTTAGTCCTGGCATTTGGTGGACCGGATCGAGTCGGAAGCGTTTGGGTTCTTTTTGCCAGATTTTGCAGATGAACTCATAGGGTGTGAGGCCTTTGAGGGTCTTGAGCCTGCGCGCAAAATTGTAGGCTGAGAGGAAGTCGGCAAGGTGCCGGCGCAGCTGGTCGTGATCATCATAGTGGAAGCACTTGACGGTCGCGTCCTTGATGGTTCGGTTCATCCGCTCGACCTGGCCGTTGGTCCATGGATGGTTGATCTTGGTGAGCCGGTGCTCGATGCCATGGTCAGCGCAGACGTCGTCAAAAACATGCCTGGGGGCGTGGCGGTCGCAGCTGCGATTGGTGAACTGGATGCCGTTGTCGGTCAGAATTGTATGGATGACATAGGGCACGGCCGCGATCAGATCCCGAAGGAACTGGACCATCGTCATCTTGTCCGCGGTTGCGTGCAACTGCGCATAAGCGAACTTGGACGTCCGATCGATGGCAACGAACAGGCGCAGCTTGCCCTCGGCGGTCTGCACCTCGGCGATATCGATGTGGAAATAGCCGATCGGATAGGCCTTGAACTTCTGCTTGGCCGGCTTGTCGGCGCCCGTCTGCGGCAACCGCGAAATGCCGTGGCGCCGAAGGCAACGATGCAATGACGAGCGCGTCAGATGCGGGATCGTCGGCTGTAGGGCATAGAGGCAATCATCGAGCGGCAGTTGCGTATGCTTGCGAAAGGCGACGATGGCTGCTTCCTCTTCGAGCGACAGCACCGTCGAGCGCGGCTCTCTGGGGCCGGTCGGAAGGTCGGCGGTCGAGGTCCGATTGCGCCACTTCGCGACCGTCTTGGGATCGATGCCATAGCGCTTGGCGAGCTTCTTCAGGCTCTCTTGACTATTTTGTATTGCTCGACGGATCGCCTCTGTCGTCGTGGCGCGGCCGTGTAGAACCTGACCCATAGTGCCTCCTTCCATTCCGCGGAAAAGATCGCACCATTAAAGCTAGGGATCAAACAATTAGGCGCCTCTAAGCCGCCGCTACATGCGCCGAGTTCGAGCCGATATAATTGCGGATCGTCTCGATGATGCGGTCCTGGTCGGCTTCGCTGAGGTAGGGATGCATCGGCAGGCACAGGATCCGCTTCGGCAGTTCCTCCGACACGGTAAGGCCGGTCGGCGTGCGCGGATAGTCGCGATAGGCGACCTGCTCGTGCAGCGGCTTCACATAGTAGATCACCGAAGGGATGCTCTTTTCGCCGAGATGCGCCCGCAAGCCGTCACGCTTCGGCGTCTCGATGGCATATTGCGCCCAGGCCGAGCGGCCGCCACCCAGATTGCGCGATGCCTTGACGATGTCGCCGAGACCTTCGGCATAGCGCTTGGCGACGACCTGGCGGGCGACCATCTCGTCTTCGAGGATGGCGAGCTTTTCGATCAGGATCGCCGCCTGGATCGTGTCGAGGCGTGAATTGATGCCGACGCGGACATTGTCGTACTGGGTTTCGCCCTTGCCGTGGAAGGCAAACGAACGAAGCTGGTCGGCCAACGCATCGTCATTGGTGAACATCGCGCCGCCATCGCCGTAGCAGCCGAGCGGCTTGGCCGGATAGAAGCTGGTCGAGCCGACATGGCCGAACGCGCCGCACATCTTGCCGTCGGCCGAGCCGCCGATCGATTGCGCCGCGTCCTCGATCACCAGCAGGCCTTCGCGCTTGGCGATTGCCATGATCGCCTCGTAGTCGGCGGCAAGCCCGAACAGGTCGACCGGAATGATCGCCTTCGGCTTCAGCCGGCCTTCCTTCTTGATCATGGCAATCGCCGCCTCGAGGCTGGCAATGTCGATGTTGTAGGTCTCGGCGTCGACATCGACGAAAACCGGTTCAGCCTTGGCCAACGCCACCACTTCCGCGGTCGCGGCGAAGGTGAAGCTCGGCACGAACACCGCGTCGCCCGGGCCGATGCCGGCGGCAAACAGCGGCAAAAGCAGCGCGTCGGTGCCGTTGGCGCAGGCCACGACATGCTTGGTGCCGATATAGGCGGCGAGCTTGTTTTCGAATTCGGTGACCTGCGGCCCGAGGATGTAGCGGCCTTCCTCGACGACATTATCGATCGCGGCCTTCAGCCGGTCGCGGATACGTTCGCGCTGCGCGCCAAGATCGATGAACTGCATGTCGGCCTCAAAATGGTAATGCGCGCGGTCCGGAGGACGACGACACGCACAGAAACAACAACTTAACCGGCCCGCTGGTACCAGAGTTGGGCCGGTCGAGAAAGCCGGCCCGGCCAGGCGGCCGGTGGCCGAGGTGTCGCAGCCTGTTACTACAGGTTTTTGCCGCGCTGCAGCAAGATGCCGGAAATCCGGGCTTTTCAAGACGCGACGCGGCTAATTTGTCGCGTCTTTCCGGCTCGCGGAAACATAAAGTGATCGGCTCTCGTGGCGGCTAGCGGCCGGATAATATGTGGATCAGGCGATTTCATGCCGCCAGGGCGGGTTGGCGCCGGCTCGTGACACGGTCACCGCCGCCGCCTTGGCGCTGAGCGCCAGCGCCTGGCGGATGGCGTCCTCGGAAAGGCCGCCGATGTCAGCCTTGGTGAGCAGGCCTTGCTCGTGCAGCGAGGCCAGAATGCCCGCGTTGAACGTGTCGCCGGCGCCGACCGTGTCGACCACTTCCACCTTCTGCGGCATCACCGTGACCTTATGCTCGCGGCTATAGCCGACAGCACCCTCGCTGCCATGGGTGACGACGATCAGCTTCGGCCCGCGGTCCAGCCAGTTTCGGATGACGTCCTCGTGCGAGCCGGCCTCACCAAACCAGTGCAGATCCTCGTCCGACAGCTTCACGATGTCGGCCATCGCCATCATCGAGCGGATGCGCCTGAGGTGCTTTGCCTTGTCGGGGATGAAGTTCGGCCGGATGTTGGGATCGAGCATCATGACGCGGCGCTGGTGCTCGCGCTTCATGAATTCCTCATAGGCAGCACCCGCCGGGTCGGAAATCAGGCTGATGGCGCCAAACAGCATAGCCTCGATCTCGGCGCCGAGCTCCGGCAGGTCTTCGGTGGTCAGCATGCGGCCGGCGGTGTTCTCGTCGTAGAAAGTATAGGTCGCCTGGCCGTTGGTGAGCCGGACAAAGGCGAGCGTGGTCGGGCGAGGGGAGGTGTGCGCATAGGTGGAACTGACCTTGCTTGCGCCGAGCGCCTCGCGGAACTGGCCGCCGAACAGATCCGATGACAGGCCGGAAAAGAAGCCGGCCGGCGCGCCGAGGCGGCCAAGCGCGATTGCCGTGTTGAACACCGCGCCGCCGACATAAGGCGCAAAGGCCGGCTCGCCCTGCGTCGTCGTGCGCGGCAGCATGTCGATCAGGGCTTCGCCGCAGCAGAGGATCATGTGTCAGGGCTTTCCGGCGGATAGATCACGCCTTTGCGGATGATGATGTTGGCGTAGAGCCTAGGTTCGCTGGTCGCGACGATCGCATACGCCGACCGGACGCGTGCATAAAAGTCGGCGCCGGCCAGCGCAACCACCTTGCGGCCCGGCGCGCGCCTGGTGCAGATCGCCTCGATTTCACGGTGGACCGGATCGGCAACCGAGGGATCGCCCCTGACCGAGGCACGAAACAGCGCTTCCGGCACAAAGTCGTCCACCGGCAGCACGCTCAATATGGCGTCGAGCACCGGTATGAGATGATGACCGTCGGCCCGCACCAGTCGGTTTGCCTGCTCCTCGGCCGGGTAGTTGCCGTCGACAAGCGCGATCTCGTCCCCATGGCCCATGGCGCGCAAGGTCGCCAGAAGCTCCGGACCGAGCAGCGACGGAATACCGATCAGCATTCAGGTGCTCCTGGAAATCGTGGTCGAACCGATGAGGAAGCGTTCGGACAGCGGCAGGCTGGCGCCGCCCAGCGCGCGGGCATGGATGCCGACCGTGCCTTCACGCACCAGCGGCAGCTTCAGGCCTTCGCCATCGATCGAACTGATGGCCTCTTTGATCGCATCCACGAGCCGGCGCCGCACCGCGAGCGGCATCCAGCCGTCGATGACCGCCGCCTCGAAATCGATCACCGAGGACGCCGCGACAATGGCGTAGGCGAGCGCCCGAGCGGCATTGGTGATCCAGTCGTCGAGCTCGTGGCCGATCTCGCCCCAATCCTCAGGCGACGTCCACAAATGCGAAGCCTCGACGCCGCGTGCGTTAAGCGCCTTTTCGAGCATGGCAATCGAGGCGACGTCGATGAGCTGCGTCGGCTTGCCGTCCGGCCCCGGCACCGGCATCGAGCCCAGCGCCCCGGCATTGCCCGTTGGTCCACCAAACAGTCGGCCATTGAGCACGATGCCGCCGCCGGCAAAGGCGCCGATATAGAAATAGACGAAGTCGCGCGCCCCGCCGGTCTGGCCGAACACCAGTTCGGCGCCGCAGGCTGACGTGGCGTCATTCTGCAGATAGACCGGGAATTCGCACTGCGCCTGGATGTCGGCGCGGATGTCGCGATGGCGCCATTCGTCCATGATGTCGCGCGGCGCACCCGCGGTGTCGGCCCAGTTCCACAGTTCGAACGGCATGGCGATGCCGAGCCCGGCAATGCGCTTGTCCTGCGCCTGTGTCAGTTCGGCGCGCATCGTCTTCATGCCTTCGGTGACGAACTCCACCGTCTCGCGCGGCGCCGGATAACGGTAGGAGTGCTGCAGCATGGAACGCACAGTGCCGAGGAAATCGATCAGCACCAGTTCGGCACTGCGGCGGCCAATCTTGAGGCCGATGAAGAAGGCGCCTTCGGGGTTGAGCGCCATCGGGATGGAGGGCTGGCCGATCTTGCCGCGCAACGGCGCCTGGCGCAGCAGCAGGCTGTCTTCCTCCAGTTCGCGCATGATGACCGAGACGGTCTGCGCCGACAGCCCGGTCATGCGCGCAATGTCTGATTTGGCCAGGCTGCCGTGCTGGCGCACTAGCGACAGCACCAGCCGCTCATTGTGGTCGCGCATGCCGCTCTGGTTGGTGCCACGGTGGAGACGGCTTTCGGCCGCCTCGGGCGAACCGTGCCTCGCAATGCCGGTCTCCACCCTTGTTCCTTCCCTTGATTTATTCTCACTGCTTTTGCGGCAGAATGGGTGAACCGTGCAATGCTGTCAATAATAAATAAGAGTGATTTAATTATTGACAGGTGATCGCTATTGGTGTTTCGTCAGCCGTAGGGGCGCTCGACTGGGAAGAGTGCGCGAACGCCCGCATGATGGCTCCGGGTGGCCCGGTGCCGCATGGCTTATCTGGGAGGAGTATCTTGATGAAAACGTCCGTACTGAAGTCTGCGTTGCTCGGCGCGACCGCCACTGCCCTCGTTGTGTTGGCCGCTCCTGCATACGCCGCCGACATCGGCGCCTGCCTGATTACCAAAACCGATACCAATCCCTTCTTCGTCAAGATGAAGGAAGGTGCCACAGCCAAAGCCACAGAACTCGGTGTCAGCCTCAAGGCCTATGCCGGCAAGGACGACGGCGACAATGAAGGCCAGGTCGCGGCGGTCGAAACCTGCATCGCGGATGGCGTCAAGGGCATTCTGATCACCCCTTCGGACAGCAAAGCCATTGTTCCGACGATCAAGAAGGCGCGTGACGCCGGCATCCTCGTGATCGCGCTCGATACACCGCTTGATCCGATCGATGCCGCCGACCAGACCATGGCCACCGACAACTTCGAAGCCGGCCGGCTGATCGGCGCCTATGCCGCCGCCAAACTCGGCGACAAGGCCAAGGACGCCCGTATCGGCTTCCTCGACATCAATACCAAGCAAGTCACCGTAGACGTGCTGCGCGACCAGGGCTTCATGAAGGGCTTCGGCATCGACGTGAAGGATGTCAATGTGATCGGCGACGAAGACGATCCGCGCATTGTCGGCCATGACTATACCAACGGCAATCCGGAAGGCGGCCGTCAGGCCATGGAAAACCTTCTGCAGAAGGACCCCACCATCAACGTCATCCACACCATCAACGAGCCTGCGGCCGCGGGTGCCTACGAAGCTCTCAAGGCGGTCGGCAAGGAAAAGGATGTTCTCATCATGTCGGTCGACGGCGGCTGCCCGGGTGTGAAGAATGTCGCGGAAGGCGTCATCGGTGGGACCTCGCAGCAGTATCCGCTGCTGATGGCGTCGATGGGCGTGGAAGCCATCAAGAAGTTCGCCGACTCTGGCGAGAAGCCGAAGGTGACGGAAGGCAAGACCTTCTTCGACACTGGCGTCACGCTGATCACCGACAATCCGGTGGAAGGCGTCCCTTCGATCGACACCAAGGAAGGCCTGGCCAAGTGCTGGGGCTGATTTGACACGCCCTGACTAAGAGCGCGAATATCGGCTTCGTGCGGGAGGGCGGTCTCCAGGCCGCCCTTTTGCGCGAAGGAGGAAACAACATCCCGGAGGGATAGAGATGACCGACGCATCGGCGAACGCCGGGCGACCGCAAGAGTTCGAGAAGGGTCTCGCTGACAGTGACGCGTCCGTGGCGAGCTTCGACACCCACAGCAAGTCGCCGATTGAAAAATTCCAGCATGCACTCCATGCGAACCAGGCGGCTGTTCCGCTGATCGTGCTGGTGGCGTCGATCCTGGTCTTCGGCATCCTCGCCGGCCCCAAATTCTTCAACTGGTTCGCGCTCACGCTGATCCTTCAGCAAGTGGCCATCACCGGCATCATAGGGGCGGCACAGACCCTCGTCATCCTCACCGCCGGCATCGATCTTTCGGTCGGCGCCATCATGGTGCTGTCGTCGGTGGTGATGGGGCAGTTCGCGTTTCGCTATGGCTTGCCGGTTCCGTTGTCGCTTCTCTGCGGCTTCGGTTGCGGAGCGCTGTGCGGTTTCATCAATGGCGTCCTTATCGCCTACATGAAGTTGCCGCCCTTCATCGTGACGCTTGGCACCTGGCAGATATTTTCGGCTGCCAACTTTCTCTATTCCCGCAACGAGACGATCCGCGGCCAGGACGTAGAGGCCCAAGCCCCGCTTCTGCAATTGTTCGGCAACAAGCTCAAATGCGACGGGCACATCTGGCAGAACTTCGTGTGCGACTACGTACCGCCGGTCAGATGGCTGTTTGACGGCCTGTCCCTCGTCGGCGCGACCATCACGCTCGGCGTTGTCACCATGGTGCTGCTCGTCTTGCTGCTCTGGTATATTCTCAATTACACGGCCTGGGGCCGCCACGTCTACGCGACGGGCGACGATCCTGACGCAGCCGACCTGTCCGGCGTGCGCGTGCCGCGCATGCTGGTCCAGGTCTATACGATCTCGGGCTTGATCTGCGCCTTTGCCGGTTGGGTGCTGATCGGCCGCATCGGCTCGGTGTCGCCGACCGCGGGCGCATTCGCCAACATCGAATCCATTACCGCCGTGGTGATCGGCGGCACCTCCCTGTTCGGCGGCCGCGGCTCGATCCTCGGCATGATCTTCGGCGCGCTCATCGTCGGCGTTTTTCAGCTCGGGCTTCGGCTTATTGGCACCGATCCGCAATGGACGTTCTTTCTGATCGGAGTTCTCATCATCGGTGCCGTCGCGGTCGATCAGTGGATCAGAAAGGTTGCCGGCTAATGTCACGCGAACCCATCCTCACAACCCGCGGTCTGGTCAAGCGCTACGGCCGCGTTACCGCGCTCGACAATGCGGATTTCGATCTCTACGCCGGCGAAATCCTCGCGGTGATCGGCGACAACGGTGCCGGCAAATCGTCGCTCATCAAGGCGATCTCGGGCGCTATCACCGCTGATGAAGGCGAAATCCGTCTTGACGGCAAGGTTACTTCCTTCAAGTCGCCGATGGAGGCACGCGATGCCGGCATCGAAACCGTCTACCAGAACCTTGCCCTGTCACCGGCGCTCTCCATCGCCGACAACATGTTCCTCGGCCGCGAGATCCGCAAACCTGGCTTGCTCGGCCAATGGTTTCGGATGCTCGACCGCCGGGCGATGGAAAAGCGCGCCCGCGACAAACTCTCCGAGCTCGGCCTGATGACCATCCAGAACATCAGCCAGGCAGTGGAGACGCTGTCGGGTGGCCAGCGCCAGGGCGTGGCGGTGGCGCGCGCTGCCGCCTTCGGTTCAAAGGTCGTCATCATGGACGAGCCGACGGCGGCCCTCGGCGTCAAGGAGAGCCGCCGCGTGCTCGAACTGATCCTCGACGTCAAGAAACGCGGCCTGCCGATCGTGCTGATCTCGCACAACATGCCGCATGTCTTCGAAGTGGCCGACCGTATCCACATCCATCGGCTGGGACGTCGCCTCTGCGTCATCGATCCCAAGCAATATACCATGTCGGATGCCGTGGCTTTCATGACTGGAGCCAAGGTTCCGCCAGAGGCGGCTCTGGCAGCTTGATCCGCTGCGATGGATAAATTGCCGCAGGGGAACCGGCAGCTATCCGACCTAAATCGATTGAATGTATGTTGCAATGCACTAGGATGGGCTGGGACTGACAGCGAAAGCCGGTATGATCGCAGCACGATCACGAGAGGCAGTATGACGCGAACAATGACAGCCAAAGCTCCTGTTCTCGAAATCCCCGATCCCAAGACGCTCGCCGACGAGGTGCTGTCGGCCCTCAAATACCGGGTCGGCAAGGGCACCTCCGTCGCCACGCAATATGATTGGCTGACCGCCTCGATCAAGGTCGTGCGCGACCGCATCGTCGATCACTGGATGCAGGCGACGCAGGAGGCCTACGCCCAGCAGGAAAAGCGCGTCTACTATCTGTCGCTCGAATTCCTCATCGGCCGGCTGATGCGCGACGCCTTCTCCAATCTCGGCCTGATGGACAATATGCGCGAGGCGCTGAAGTCGCTGGGCGTCGACCTCGACCTCATCGCCGGGCTCGAACCGGATGCGGCGCTCGGCAATGGCGGCCTCGGCCGGCTCGCCGCCTGCTTCATGGAAAGCATGGCGACCGTCGACATTCCCGCTCATGGCTACGGCATCCGCTACGCCAACGGCATGTTCCGCCAGGAGATCCATGACGGCTGGCAGGTCGAACTGCCCGAAACCTGGCTCGACCAC
The DNA here is from genome assembly GCF_056403715.1 of Mesorhizobium sp. P2_F5. Taxonomy (NCBI): domain Bacteria; kingdom Pseudomonadati; phylum Pseudomonadota; class Alphaproteobacteria; order Hyphomicrobiales; family Phyllobacteriaceae; genus Mesorhizobium; species Mesorhizobium sp. P2_F5. Next base: position 181,241 of record NZ_JBFUEY010000007.1, read on the forward strand.
GGCAACCCCTGGGAGTTCGAACGCCGCGAGCGCGCCTTCGAGGTCGGCTTCGGCGGTTCGGTGGAATCGATCACCTCCAAGGACGGCAGGCTTGAGCGCCACGTCTGGAAGCCGACCGAACATGTCCAGGCAGTCGCCTACGACACGCCCGTGGTCGGCTGGCGCGCCAACCGCGTCAACACGCTGCGGCTGTGGTCCGGCATGCCGATCGATCCGATCCTGCTCGACAAGTTCAACGCCGGCGACCACATCGGAGCTCTTGCCGAAAGCAACAAGGCCGATGCGCTGTCGCGCGTGCTTTATCCCGCCGATTCCCACAAGGCCGGGCAGGAGCTAAGGCTCCGCCAGGAATACTTCTTCTCCACTGCCTCGCTCCAGGACATCCTCCAGCGCCATCTCAGCCAGTATGGCGATCTCGTGTCGCTGCCCGACAAGGCGGCGATCCATCTCAACGACACCCATCCGGCGATTGCCGTGCCGGAGCTGTTGCGTCTGCTGATGGACATCCACGGCATGGATTTCGACCAGGCCTGGGACATCACCAAGCGCACCTTCGGCTACACCAACCACACGCTGCTGCCAGAGGCGCTGGAAAGCTGGCCGGTGCCGCTGTTCGAGCGGCTTTTGCCGCGCCACATGCAGATCGTCTACGCCATCAATGCGCAGGTGCTGCTCGAGGCACGCGCCACCAACCAGTTCTCGGGCGAGCAGATCAGCCGCATCTCGCTGATCCAGGAAGCCGGCGACCGCCGCGTGCGCATGGGCAACCTCGCCTTTGTCGGCTCGCACTCGATCAATGGCGTGTCGGCGCTGCATACCGAGCTGATGAAGGAGACGGTGTTTGCCGATCTCCACAAGCTCTACCCCGACCGCATCAACAACAAGACCAACGGCATCACGCCGCGGCGCTGGCTGATCCAGTGCAATCCAGGCCTCACCGCGCTCACCCGTGAAGCGATCGGCGACCGCTTCCTTGACGATATCGACGCCATCAAGGGGCTTGAGGCCTTTGCCGGCGACGCTGCCTTCCGCGACAAGTTCGCCGCCGTCAAGCGCTCCAACAAGGTCAAGCTCGCCAATCTGGTCGCCGACCGGCTCGGCATCAAGGTCGACCCGTCGGCCCTGTTCGACATCCAGGTCAAGCGCATCCACGAATACAAGCGCCAGCTGCTCAACATCCTGGAAGCCGTTGCGCTTTACGACCAGATCCGCTCGCATCCCGAGCTGGACTGGATGCCGCGCGTCAAATTCTTCGGCGGCAAGGCGGCGCCCAGCTACCACAACGCCAAGCTGATCATCAAACTGGCCAACGACGTCGCCAAGGTCATCAACAGTGACCCGTCGGTGCGCGGCCTGCTGAAAGTGGTGTTCGTGCCGAACTACAATGTCAGCCTGGCCGAGGTGCTGATGCCAGCCGCCGACCTGTCCGAACAGATCTCGACCGCCGGCATGGAAGCGTCGGGCACCGGCAACATGAAGTTCGCGCTGAATGGCGCCTTGACCATCGGCACGCTCGACGGCGCCAATGTCGAGATCAAGGAGTGCGTCGGCGACGACAACATCTTCATCTTCGGCCTGACCACGGCCGAAGTAGCCGAGCGGCGCAGCAATGGCTACAACCCGCGCGCTGTCATCGAAGGATCGCCGGAACTGGCGCAAGCTGTCGCCGCCGTCTCATCGGGTGTGTTCTCGCCCGACCAGCCGGATCGCTACCGCGAACTGATCGACGGTCTCTACAACACCGACTGGTTCATGGTTGCGGCGGATTTTGACGCCTATGCCGCCGCCCAGCGCGATGTCGATGCTGTCTGGCGCAACAGTCCCGACTGGTACGCACGCGCCATCCGCAACGTCGCCCGCGTCGGCTGGTTCTCTTCCGATCGCACAATCCGCCAATATGCGAAAGAAATCTGGAACGTGCCTGCCTGATATGATTGCATGAGGCCACGAACAATGTGGCCTCGTGAATGTCGCCCAAAAGTGCGTAGCGGTTTTGGGATAACGACATGAACAAAACAAAATAGATCCCTGGGAGGGACGCTACCTGATGAGGAAACCACGCGTGACCGCTGCGACAAGCGGGCCGGACGGGCTGGCCTCAGCCGGCGATGTCGCGGCGATTGTTGCCGGCACGCATGGCGATCCTTTTGCAATCCTGGGCGTGCATGAAGTCGGCAAGGGCTTTGTCGCCCGCTGCTTCGTACCCAATGCCGAGTTCGTCACCGCCTATACGTTGACCGGCAAGAACGCCGGCGAACTCTCACGCCGCGACGATGCCGGTTTCTTCGAGGGCAAGGTTTCGATCCGCAAACGCCAGCCGCTGCGCTATCACGCCAAAAATGCCGGCGGCGACTGGTGGTTGACCGATCCCTATTCCTTCGGCCCGGTGCTCGGCCCGATGGACGACTACTACATCGCGCAAGGGTCGCACCTCAGGCTGTTCGACAAGCTCGGCGCCCATCTCATCGACCATGAAGGCGCCTCCGGCGTGCATTTCGCCGTCTGGGCGCCCAATGCGCGCCGCGTTTCGGTGGTCGGCGACTTCAACGAATGGGACGGCCGCCGGCACACGATGCGCGACCGTCGCGACACCGGCATCTGGGAATTGTTCATTCCCGATATCGGCGCCGGCCACCCCTACAAATACGAGATCATCGCGCCCGATGGCGTGCGCCTGCCGCTCAAGGCCGATCCGTTCGCCTTCAAATCCGAACTGCGCCCGGCTACCGCTTCGGTGACGGCGGTGCCGCCGGCGCATGAATGGGGCGACGAGGCGCATCGCAGCTACTGGCGCAAGGCCGATCCCCGGCGCGAAGCCATCTCGATTTACGAGGTCCATGCCGGTTCGTGGCAGCAGCACGATGACGGCAGCTTCCTGTCATGGGACGAACTCGCCGACCAGCTGATCCCCTATGCCGTCGAAACCGGCTTCACCCACATCGAATTCCTGCCGATCTCCGAACATCCTTATGACCCGTCATGGGGTTATCAGACAACCGGACTTTATGCCCCGTCGGCGCGCTTCGGCGACCCGGACGGCTTTGCCCGTTTCGTCGATGGCGCCCACCGCGCCGGCGTCGGCGTCATCCTCGACTGGGTGCCGGCGCACTTTCCGGTCGACGCCCATGGCCTGGCCAATTTCGACGGCACAGCGCTCTATGAGCATGCCGATCCGCGCAAGGGTTTCCATCCCGACTGGAACACCGCGATCTACAATTTCGGCCGCCGCGAGGTGGTGTCGTTCCTCGTCAACAATGCGCTGTTCTGGGCCGAGAAATACCATGTCGACGGTTTGCGCGTCGATGCGGTGGCCTCGATGCTCTACCTCGATTATTCGCGCAAGGCCGGCGAATGGATCCCCAACGAGAAGGGCGGCCGCGAGAACCTCGAAGCAGTCTCCTTCCTGCAGAAGATGAACAAGGAGCTCTACGGCCACCATCCCGGCGTGATGACCATCGCCGAGGAGTCGACTTCGTGGCCGAAGGTCTCGGCGCCGGTGCATGAGGGCGGACTGGGCTTCGGCTTCAAGTGGAACATGGGCTTCATGCACGACACGCTGGAATATTTCGCCAAGGAGCCGATCTTCCGCAAGCACCATCACAACGACCTGACCTTCGGCCTGACCTACGCCTTCTCCGAAAATTTCGTACTGCCGCTGTCCCATGACGAGGTCGTGCATGGCAAAGGCACGCTGCTCGGCAAGATGGCTGGCGACGACTGGCAGAAATTCGCGACGTTGCGCGCCTTCTACGCCTTCATGTGGGGCTATCCCGGCAAGAAGCTGTTGTTCATGGGCCAGGAATTCGCCCAGCGCCGCGAGTGGAGCGAGGCGCGCGCGCTCGACTGGAACCTGCTCGACTTCCGCCCGCATCGCGGCGTCTGGCAGACGGTGCGCGATCTCAACTATCTCTACCGCTCGCGCCCGGCGCTGCATGCGCGCGACTGCGAGCCGGACGGCTTTTCCTGGCTGATCGTCGACGACAAGGAAAACTCCGTCTTCGCCTGGCTGCGCAGTGCGCCCGACGGCAATCCCATCGCCGTCATTTCCAACTTCACGCCGGTGCCGCGCGACAATTATCGCGTGCCATTGCCCAAGGTCGGCAAATGGCGCGAAATCATCAACACCGACGCTTCGGACTATGGTGGTTCGGGCAAGGGCAATGGCGGCGTGGTTGAAGCCAGGGCGGAAGGAGGAGGCATTTCGGCGACGATGCTTTTGCCGCCGCTGTCGACGATCATGCTTGAACTCGTAGAGGACTAAGTCCGTCAATTCGTTGCGGACTGAGCGATGCTCCAGACTGGTAATTTGGGAGGGTAAAAATGGCAGACTTGAAGAGAACCCAGCCGCTGGCGCGCGATGCCATGGCCTATGTGCTGGCCGGCGGCCGCGGCAGCCGGCTCAAGGAATTGACCGACCGACGCGCCAAGCCGGCCGTCTATTTCGGCGGCAAGACGCGCATCATCGATTTCGCGCTGTCCAATGCGCTCAACTCCGGCATTCGCCGCCTCGGTGTCGCCACCCAGTACAAGGCGCATTCGCTGATCCGCCACCTGCAGCGCGGCTGGAACTTCCTGCGCCCCGAGCGAAACGAAAGTTTTGACATCCTGCCGGCCAGCCAGCGTGTCTCGGAAACGCAGTGGTATGAAGGCACGGCCGACGCCGTCTACCAGAACATCGATATCATCGAGGCCTATGGCCCCGAATATATGGTGATCCTTGCCGGCGACCACATCTACAAGATGGACTATGAGCTGATGCTGCGTCAGCACGTCGACGCCAATGCCGACGTCACCGTCGGCTGCCTCGAAGTGCCGCGCATGGAAGCGACCGGCTTCGGCGTCATGCATGTCGACGGCAAGGACAACATCATCGCCTTCGTCGAAAAGCCCGCCGATCCGCCCGGCATTCCCGACAAGCCGGAATTCGCTCTGGCCTCGATGGGCATCTATGTCTTCAAGACCAAGTTCCTGATGGAGCAGCTGCGCCGCGATGCCGCCGAGCCGGGCTCCAGCCGCGACTTCGGCAAGGACATCATCCCCTACATCGTCCAGCACGGTAAGGCGATCGCGCATCGCTTCGCTAAATCCTGCGTGCGCTCGACCGCCGAGAACGAGGCCTATTGGCGCGATGTCGGCACCGTCGACGCCTATTGGGAAGCCAATATCGACCTGACCGATATTACCCCCGAACTCGACCTCTACGACCGCGACTGGCCGATCTGGACCTATGCCGAATTGAAGCCGCCGGCAAAGTTCGTACATGACGAGGATGGCCGCCGTGGTTCGGCCGTGTCCTCGCTGGTCTCAGGCGATTGCATCGTCTCAGGCGCGTCGCTGAAGCGCAGCCTGATCTTCACCGGCGCCCGTATCAACTCCTATTCGACGCTGGAAGAAGTCGTCATGCTGCCCGACGTTCATGTCGGCCGGAACGCAAAGTTGAAGCGCGTCGTCATCGACCACGGTGTAAGGATACCGGAAGGGCTGGTGGTCGGCGAAGACCCCGCGCTCGACGCCAAGCGCTTCCGGGTTTCGGAAAAGGGCATCTGCCTGGTCACGCAGGACATGATCGACAAGCTGAAGCTGTGAAGCAATTTCAGGAAAAGTGTGAAACGGTTTTCCGTCCGGAATTGCGAAAACAAAGAGTTAGACAGGGACGATAGACGCATGCAGGTTCTGTCGGTCACGCCCGAAATTTTCCCGCTGATCAAGACCGGCGGACTTGCCGACGTGACCGGCGCACTGCCGATCGCACTGGCCGCCAAGGGCGTGACGATGCGCACGCTCATCCCGGGCTTTCCGCAGGTGATGGGCGCCTTCAAGAAAAGGAAGGCCGTCTACCAGTACCCGCTGCTGCAGGGCGGCAAGGCTTCGGTCCATGCCGTGCAGGTTGCCGGGCTCGATTTGTTCGTGCTCGACGCGCCACATCTCTACGACCGTCCGGGCGGCCCCTATGGCAATGCGGCCGGCGCCGACTGGCCCGACAACTGGCGGCGCTTCGCGGCGTTGAGCCAGGTCGGCGGCGACATCGCCGGCGGCGCCATCTCCGGCTACCAGCCGGATCTGGTGCACGCCCATGACTGGCAGTCGGCCATGACGCTCGCCTATATGCGCTACGGCAAGGCGGTCGGCGTGCCGTCGCTGATCACCGTGCACAATCTTGCCTTCCAGGGCCAGTTCGGCGCCGGCATCTTCGGTGAGCTCGGCCTGCCGGCGGTGGCGATGGCGCTCGACGGCGTCGAATATTACGGTGGCGTCGGCTTCCTCAAGGCCGGTCTGCAGGCGGCCTGGGCGATCACCACGGTGAGCCCGACCTATGCCCAGGAAATCCGCTCGCCGGAATTCGGCATGGGCCTCGACGGCCTGATCAACATGCGATCCTCGGACCTCTACGGCATCGTCAATGGCATCGACACCGACATCTGGAACCCCGAGACCGACAAGCATCTGGTGTCGGCCTATTCCGCGCAGACGCTCAAAGCGCGCCTTCCCAACCGTGCGGTTGTCGAGGACCGCTTCAGCCTCGAACGCGACGACAGCCCGATTGTCTGCGTCATCAGCCGGCTGACCTGGCAAAAGGGCATGGACATATTGGCGGCGGTGGTCGACGGCGTCRTCGCCACCGGCGCGCGGCTGGCGATCCTCGGCTCGGGCGATGCCGGGCTGGAAGGCGCGCTGCTTGCCGCCGCCGCCCGCCATCGCGGCCGCATCGGCGTCGTCGTCGGCTATGACGAGGGGCTTTCCCACACCATGCAAGGCGGCTGCGATGCCATCGTCATCCCGTCGCGCTTCGAGCCTTGTGGGCTCACGCAGCTTTACGGCCTGCGCTATGGCTGCGTGCCGGTCGTTGCCCGCACCGGCGGCCTTGCCGACACCATCATCGACGCCAATGAGGCCGCGATCTCGGCAGGCGTCGCAACCGGCTTCCAGTTCGCGCCCAACAATGGCGGCGCGATGCTGCACGCCATCCGCCGGCTGGTCGACGCGCATGCGAGCCCGGCCGTCTGGGAACAGATCCAGCGCCAGGGCATGAAGGCCGATGTCTCCTGGGACAAGAGCGCCGACAAATACGTTGAACTCTACCGCCTGCTGCTTTCGAAAAGGGTTGCCTGAAGCATGATCCGGACCGTTCCCACCAAACCCTATCTTGACCAGAAACCCGGCACGTCCGGCCTGCGCAAGAAGGTGCCTGTCTTCCAGCAGGAGCACTATGCCGAGAACTTCATCCAGTCGATTTTCGACGCGCTTGACGGGTTCAAGGGCAAGACCCTGGTGATCGGCGGCGACGGCCGCTTCTACAACCGCGAGGTCATCCAGAAGGCGATCGCCATGGCCGCCGCCAACGGCTTCGGCAAGGTGATGGTCGGGCAGGGCGGCATATTGTCGACGCCGGCCGCCTCGCATGTCATCCGCAAATACAAAACCTTCGGCGGCATTATCCTGTCGGCCAGCCACAATCCGGGCGGGCCGCATGAGGATTTCGGTATCAAGTACAATGCCGGCAATGGCGGCCCGGCGCCGGAAAAGCTGACCGACGCGATCTTCGAAAAGACCAAGACGATTTCGAGCTTCAAGACCGCCCAGATCGACCAGATCGACATCGACAAGATCGGCACCGTGACCGCCGGTGGCATGGCGGTAGAGGTGATCGATCCGGTCTCCGATTACGCCGAGCTGATGGAAAGCCTGTTCGACTTCGACGCCATCCGCGCCAATTTCAAATACGGCTTTCGCATGCGCTTCGATGCCATGCATGCGGTGACCGGACCCTATGCCAAGGAGATCCTCGAACGCCGGCTTGGCGCGGAAAACGGGACGTGCCGCAACTACAAGCCGCTGCCGGATTTCGGCGGCCATCATCCCGATCCGAACCTGGTCCATGCAAAACATCTCTATGACGAGATGATGGGACCGGATGCGCCCGATTTCGGCGCCGCTTCCGACGGCGACGGCGACCGCAATCTGATCATCGGCAAGGGCATTTTCGTCACCCCGTCGGATTCGGTGGCCATGCTTGCCGCCAATGCCCAACTGGCGCCGGGCTACAAGGACGGCCTCAAAGGCATCGCCCGCTCGATGCCAACCAGCGGTGCGGCCGACCGTGTCGCCGAAAAGCTCGGCATCGGCATCTACGAAACGCCGACCGGCTGGAAGTTCTTCGGCAATCTGCTCGATGCCGGCATGGCAACGATCTGCGGCGAGGAAAGTGCCGGCACCGGCTCCAACCATGTCCGCGAAAAGGACGGGCTGTGGGCGGTGCTGTTATGGCTCAACATCCTGGCGGTGCGCGGCGAAAGCGCCAAACAGGTGGTCACCGAACATTGGGCGACCTACGGCCGGAACTACTATTCGCGCCACGACTATGAAGAGGTCGAGACCGAGCGCGCCAATGCGCTGGTCGACGAACTGCGCGCCAAGCTAACCTCGCTGCCCGGCACCAGCGTGCGCGGCCTGAAGATCGCCAATGCCGACGACTTCGCCTACCACGATCCGGTCGACGGCTCGGTAAGCAAAAACCAGGGCATCCGCATTCTGTTCGAAGGCGGTTCCCGCGTTGTGTTTCGTTTGTCCGGCACCGGCACGTCGGGCGCGACGCTGCGCGTCTATATCGAGCGCTACGAGCCGGACAGAGCGAGGCACGATCTCGACACGCAAGAGGCGCTTGCCGATCTGATTGCCGCCGCGGATGATATTGCAGGCATCAAGAGCCACACAGACCGCAACAAGCCGAGCGTGATTACTTGAGGGTGGCTGCGCGCGCTTTCCCTTCTCCCCTTGTGGGAGAAGGTGGATCGGCGCGCAGCGCCGAGACGGTTGAGGGGTGTTGGACGGATCGCAGTCGGTGCCAAGCTGGAGCACCCCTCATCCGTCGCCTTCGGCGACACCTTCTCCCACAAGGGGAGAAGGGGGAGACTGCATGACCCAACTCGGCTCCACTACCACCCGCGACGGCCTACGCTTCGCCGCCTGGTCGTCATCCGCGCGGCGCCTCTGGGTGTCGATCTTCGACGACACTGGCTCGCGCGAAATCGACCGGCTTGAGCTCCAGCCGGAAGGCGAAGGCGTGCATGCGCTGTTCGTCGCCGGCCTCGCAGCCGGCACCCGCTACGGCTTTCGCGCCGATGGCGATTATGCGCCGGAGCGAGGGCTGTGGTTCGATCCCGACAAGCTGCTCACCGATCCCTATGCCGTCGAGATCGACCGGTCGTACCAGTATCACTGGCGGCTCACCGCCAAACGCAACGAAGGCGCCGACACCGCGCCGCTGATGCCGAAGGCGGTCGTGGTTGCGCTGCCGGAACCGGTGACGCTGTTGCCGCCGCTGTTTCAGCCCGGCGGCCTGATCTACGAACTCAATGTCCGCTCTTTCACCAAGCTGCATCCGGACGTGCCGGAAGCCCAGCGCGGCACCATTGCGGCCCTTGCCCATCCGGCCATCATCGAACATTTGAAAAAGATCGGCGTCTCGGCCGTCGAGTTGATGCCGATCACCGCCTCGATCGATGAGCGCCATCTGCCACCGTTGGGCTTGAGCAATGCCTGGGGCTACAACCCCGTCACCTTCATGGCGCTCGATCCGCGGCTGGCGCCTGGCGGCCTCGCCGAATTGCGCGATACAGTGGCGGTTTTGCGCAAGGCCGGTATCGGCACCATCCTCGATCTCGTCTTCAACCACACCGGCGAGAGCGACCGGCTCGGCCCGACGCTGTCACTGCGTGGGCTGGATAACCACGCCTACTACCGGCACGAGCCGGGCGGCAGGCTGTCCAACGACACCGGCACCGGCAATACCATCGCCTGCGATCATCCTATCGTCCGCGCCATGGTGCTCGACACGCTTCGCCATTTTGTCCGCCACGCCGGTGTTGACGGTTTCCGCTTCGACCTGGCGCCGGTTCTCGGCCGCGTCGATGGCGTTTTCGACCCGGAAGCGCCCTTGCTTCAAGCCATCGCTGGCGATCCCATCCTTGCCGAAAGGGTGCTGATCGCCGAGCCTTGGGACATCGGCCCGAGCGGCTACCAGCTCGGCAATTTCCGACCGCCATATCTGGAATGGAACGACCGCTACCGTGACGACGTCAGGCGCTTCTGGCGCGGCGATGCTGGCGCCGTCGGTGCGTTGGCAACAAGGCTCGCCGGCTCGTCCGATGTCTTCGCCAAAGAAGGGCTCGGCACCAGCCGGACGGTCAACTTCATCGCCGCGCATGACGGCATGACCTTGGCCGACATCGTCGCCTATGAAGCCAAGCACAACCAGGCCAATGGCGAGAAGAACCGCGACGGCCACAATGAGAACCTGTCCTGGAATAATGGCGTCGAAGGCGAGACGTCCGACAAGGCGATTACCGAGGCCCGTTCCGGTGACCGCCGGGCGCTGCTTGCCACCTTGTTTGCTTCGCGCGGCACGATCATGCTGACGGCGGGCGACGAATTCGGCCGCACGCAAAAGGGCAACAACAACGCCTACGCACAGGACAACGCCATCACCTGGCTTGACTGGGCCGGGCGCGACGTTGCGCTGGAAGCCCATGTGTCGGCGCTCGCGGCACTCCGCCGCGCGGTTTCAGTGCTTGCCGATCCGCGCTTCCTGACCGGGGAGCCGCCGGCCGGTTCGGATGTGCCTGATGTCGCCTGGCTGGCCGAGACCGGCGCGCCGCTGAGCGAGGCTGACTGGAACGATGCCTCGCGCCATCGCCTCGTCATGCTGCTCGCCGATGGCACGGACGGGCGCCTGGCCGTCATCGTCAATGGCGACCGCCGCCAATGTGTCTTCACGCTGCCCGTGCGGGAAGGGCTCCAATGGCAGCCGGCGATTGAAACGCAGGCGATCGACCTCGCACGCCCGCTGCCCGGCCGCAGTGTCAGTTTCATGATTGAGCGCCGGACCGCCAAGGGCCGCGCCAGGAAGGGTTCGTGATGGCCGACGACAATGCGCAGTCGGGTCCCGAACAGAGCGCCGACTGGTGGCGCGGCTGCGTGATCTACCAGATCTATCCGCGCTCCTTCCAGGACACGACCGGCGACGGCAGCGGCGACCTCTCAGGCATCACGTCTCGGCTGGCGCACGTCGCCTCTCTTGGCGTCGACGCCGTCTGGCTGTCGCCCTTCTTCAAGTCGCCGATGGCCGACATGGGCTACGACGTCTCCGACTATCAGGCGGTCGATCCGATGTTCGGCACGCTTGACGATTTCGACGCGCTGGTGGCCGAGGCGCATCGGCTCGGCCTAAAGGTGATCATCGACCAGGTGCTGTCGCACTCATCCGACAAGCACGAATGGTTCGTCGAAAGCCGTACCAGCCGCGACAACCCCAAGGCTGACTGGTACGTCTGGGCCGACAGCAAACCCGATGGCAACGCCCCCAACAACTGGCTGTCGGTCTTCGGCGGCCCGGCCTGGGAGTGGGACGCGACCCGCCGGCAGTACTACATGCACAACTTCCTCGCCTCGCAGCCGGACCTCAATTTCCACAATCCGGAGGTTCAGGATGCGCTGCTGGAGACAGTGCGGTTCTGGCTCGACCGCGGCGTCGACGGCTTCCGCCTGGATACGGTCAACTACTACGTCCATGACCGCTGGCTGCGCAGCAATCCGCCTTTGGCGTCGAGCGTCGCCGGCACCAATGGCGAGACCAACACCTACCTCTTCCAGGAGCATCTGTTCGACAAGACGCAAGCTGAGAACCTCGATTTCCTCCGGCGCTTTCGCTCTTTGCTCGACGAGTATGGCGGCCGCGCCAGTGTCGGCGAAGTCGGCGACGAAGGCCGCTCGCTGCAGACGCTCGCCGCCTACACCTCCGGCGGCGACAAGCTCAACATGTGCTACACTTTCGACCTGCTTGGGGCACAATTCTCGCCCGCCCATGTGCGCGGCTGCGTCGAGGCCTTCGAGGCAGCCGTTGCCGACGGCTGGGTGTGCTGGGCGTTTTCCAACCACGATGTCGTGCGCCATGTCAGCCGCTGGACGCGGCCGGGCGGCGACCCAAATGCGGTGGCGGCATTCGCAATCGCGCTGCTTTCGTGCCTGCGTGGATCGATCTGCCTCTACCAGGGCGAAGAGCTTGGGCTGGAAGAGGCGGAGCTGACCTTCGAGGATCTGCGCGATCCCGTCGGCATCCGTTTCTGGCCGGGGGTCAAGGGCAGGGACGGTTGCCGCACGCCGATGGTCTGGGAGGCAGGCGCCGACAATGCCGGTTTTTCCTCGGGAAAACCCTGGCTGCCGGTGCCGGCAAGCCACCGCGCCCAAGCGGTCGACATCGAGAATGGCGACGAAAATTCCGTGCTTGCCGGCTACCGGGCGATGCTGGCCTTGCGCAAGACGCATCCGGCTCTGGTCAAGGGCTCGATCCGCTTTCTCGATACCGAGGGCGATGTCCTTGCCTTCATCAGGGAGGATGAGGGAGAGATCCTGGTCTGTGTCTTCAATTTCGCCGACGAGCCGGCCAAGTGGCCACTGCCGCCGGGTTTCGGGCCCGTCGTGACGATAGCTCCGGGTGGCGGTGCGGTCCTACAGGAGGAGGGGCTGTCGCTGCCGGCGCTGGGCTGGTTTGTCGGACGAATCGGCTAACCGATAGTCGGGGCTATTGCACCAGAACGGAGCGGCCGCAGGTCGCGCCGGTGACCCGGACATCGGCCTGGCCGACGCTTACACCGAGCGCCGCAAGCACATTGTAGACCAGCGTGTCGACGGGCGCCGTCACGCTGTTCAGCAGCGCCACCACAGCCGGCTTCACCGTTCCAAGCAGGGCGCTGAGGTTGATCGGCAGGCCCAGCACGTTGGCCGTCAGCGACAGATTGCTGACCAGCGAGGTGGTCAGCGACTGCGTCAGGTTCTGCGTTGAGACGGTCTTGATCGTCTTGGCGGTGATGTCGGTATAGTTGAAGACCAGGTTTGTCGAGGTCATGTTGGTCATCGCGAATGCCGCGGACCCCTTCACCGACAAGAGCGGGACGAGCAGCAGCTTCACCGCAGCGATTTCGGTGTTGTAGAAGGATTGCGGTTTGGTGAAATCGGCGAAGGCGCCGGGATTACCGTCGGCACTGCTGGCCGCGAGATGCGCCTCGACGACACCGGGGCGCGTGGCGATGGTGACCTTGATGCTCTCGGGACGGCCCGTCGGACAGCTTATGTCCGTCAGCTTGGCCTCCGCATAGGCGATTTCGATATGCAGCGGCAAGGTAACGGAGAGCAGGGTGGTGCCGCCGCCGATATTGCTGTTGCCGACGGTGACCGACGCCAGAAGCTTGATGCGTGTCTGCGCGGTGCGCACCACGGTTCCGGCCTCGCCGACAGCCAGCCATGGCGAGGATTGCATCGGCTCGCCAATGGCGACATTGAGCGTCGTGGCGGTGAGGCCAGGCACGGTGAGGCCAAGGTCGAGCTGGGCCTGGTGGGTGCCGTTGGCAAGGGACGCCGCGGCCGTCAGCATTCCCATGGCGCTGGTATCGACACCCAGGCCCGACGGCTTTTGCCCGAGGCCCAGGCGGCCGACCGAGCCGAGGTCGACAAGGTGGCTGAGCGGAATCTGGACCGTGCTGGTGGCCTTCGAGGCCACCGACTGCAAGGCCAGCTTGGCCGTGTTGCCCAACCCCGGGACATTGGCCATGGCGGTTGCGATCTGGCCGATGCTCGCCTTTGAAGCCAGCACATCCGAGTACGACACACCGGTCATGTTCAACTGAACCGCGAGCGCGTCGACAAAGGAAAGCACGTTGATGTCGGCCGCGATCAGGGAATTATAGTCCATTACGCTGAGTGAGATGTTGCCGCCCACCAGCCCGTTGAGGAGCGCGTTGAGCAGGCCGCCATTGACGCTAAGCAGCCTTGAGCCGACCGAAAATGTCGCCTGCGCCTGGGCGTTTGCGGTTGCCATCGTGCCGATGACCGGCGGGGCCATGAGCGAGGTGCCGAAATAGAGCGTGCCCTGCTTCTTCAGGAACACTTGCACGGCATTGTAGGGCAGCTTGCCTGCCTCGAACCGGCTGCCGGCGGCGATCGAACTCAAACCGGTGTAGCGCCCCGGCACAATCTGGACCACCGCCTTGGTGGCTGTTGGCGGGACGGTTGTCCCGTCTTTCTGCACGGCAACCGAGCTGATGCCATTGTCCTTCAGCGTCGTCAGCACCGCCGTTTCGACGTTGGCGAGATTGGCCGCGGCAGTGATTGCCGCCAGATCGACGATCGACTGCGCTGCGCGGCGCTCGTTGAACAGCGCACCCTGGTCGACGGCAAACGCCGTCAGGACCAGCGCGACGGGCGCGCAGAGCGCCGTCATGACAGCGAAATTGGCCCGCTTCTCGCGCAGCAGCCGCCGGCATATCTGCCACATTCCAGCAACGGCACTACGCATCAGATGCCCCCGACCCGGATCGTCGATTGACGTTGAATGGTCATGCCCGGCATCGACAGATTGGGAAACAGATTCCAGATCGGCAAATTCCGTGCGTCGTAGCTGACGGAGACCACGAACTGGCTGCCATCGGCGACACTGTCCTTGGCATCGACCGTCAGTTTCGTGGCATCGACGAAGGGATAACCGTTGACATCGTTGTTGATGAAGTTGGTCACCAGCGTCTTGCGTTCAGTGGCGTTCAGCCCCGCAATCGCCGTTCGCGCCGCATCCGCCGCGATTTGTTGGACCGAGTGGCTGGCACCGAAATAGATGCCATATGCAACCATTCCGAGCAGAAGCAGGATGAACAGCGGCGCCAGCATGGCAAATTCGATCGCCGAGGTTCCCGAGGCGTTCGCCCGGAAACGACACCACAAAGCGGGGAGTTTTGGGTTCTGCAGCATACTGCCGAGCATGCCAAACTTCGCTTGCAAAAACAGAAAACCAATAAGGCAACCGCAAGGTGCAGCCAGTTGAAATGCATTTGAATTTTAGCTGGTTCTATTTTAGCGGAAGACTACTCACTCAACGTCAAGCAGCGGGCGGTTGAAATAATATTTCCGTCTGTCTAGTCTCCTGCCACCAGCTGCCGGAACGGGAACCGGCGGCGCGCTCAAAGGGGCCAGAAATCGGTTCCGGGGCGTTAACACTCGTAAGGCGTAGCCGATGGGCAGCGCCACAGGGAGAGACTTCATGCTGAAAAATATGCTGAAGGCGACGCTGGTCGCCGCAACCATGACCTTTGCTGCAGGCACATTCCTCACGCCGGCCCTTGCCGAGACTGTCTATAACAGAGGCAGCGCCGCCGAAGCGGAGACAGTCGATCCGCACAAGACCTCGACCGTCTACGAAGCCGATATCATCCGCGACCTGTTCCAGGGACTGGTCATGCACGATCAGAAGACGAACCTCATTCCGGGCGCCGCCGAAAGCTGGACCGTATCCGATGACGGCACCGTCTACACCTTCAAGCTGCGCAAGGACGGCTTGTGGTCGGATGGCAGCCCGGTGACGGCGGACGACTTCGTCTACTCCTTCCGTCGGCTGGAGGATCCGGCGACCGCCGCCGAATACGCTTCCATGCTCTATCCCGTGAAGAACGCCGAGGAAGTCAACACCAAGAAAGGCAAGCCCGAGGACATGGGCGTCAAGGCGATCGACGCCAACACCCTGGAAGTGACGCTGAAGGCGCCGACGCCATACTTCCTCGAGATGCTGACCCACCAGGCCACTTA
Source organism: Mesorhizobium sp. P2_F5 (assembly GCF_056403715.1). Taxonomy (NCBI): domain Bacteria; kingdom Pseudomonadati; phylum Pseudomonadota; class Alphaproteobacteria; order Hyphomicrobiales; family Phyllobacteriaceae; genus Mesorhizobium; species Mesorhizobium sp. P2_F5. The sequence goes on from NZ_JBFUEY010000007.1 coordinate 196,865, forward strand.
TCCGGTCAACAAGGCCTCGATCGACAAGCTCGGCGCCGACTGGATCAAGGCGGGCAATCTCGTTTCGAACGGCGCCTATACACTGGCCGAGTGGATTCCCAACGACCACATGAAGCTGGTCAAGAATCCGAAATTCTGGGACGCCGCGACCGTCAAGATGGACGTCGTCAACTATATCCCGACCGAAGACCGCTCATCGGCGATGAAGCGCTTCGAGGCCGGCGAACTCGACAGCTACGGCGACCTGCCGACCGAACAGCTCGCTGACCTGAAGACCAAGTTCGGCGATCAGGTCCGTGTCGGACCGTATCTCGGCACCTACTATTACGCGATCAAGACCGACAAGGCGCCGTGGGATAATGTCGAACTACGCAACGCCATCTCGATGGCGATCGACCGCGACTTCCTCGCGGAGAAAGTCTGGCAGAACTCGATGCTGCCTGGCTATTCGATGGTGCCTCCGGGCATCGCGGGTTACACGCCGGCAATGGCCAAATACGCCGACATGTCGCAGATCGACCGTGAGGACGCCGCCAAGAAGATCCTCGAGAAACTCGGCTATACGCCCGAGCATCCGCTGAAGATGGAGATCCGATACAACACCTCGGAAAACCACAAGAACACCGCGGTTGCCATCCAGGAACAGCTGAAGCCGCTTGGCGTCGAGATCACGCTGCTCAACACCGATACCAAGACCCACTATTCCTTCCTTGAGCAGAAGGGCAACTACGACGTGGCGCGTGCCGCCTGGATCGCCGACTACAAGGATCCCGAGACCTTCCTCGGCATCACACGCAAGGCCAGCGGAAACAACTATTCGAGCTACGTCAGCCCGGCATATGAAGCGGCCATGGACAAGGCCGCGGCTGCCGGTGGCAAGCCAGAAGAGCGCATGAAGGACCTCACCGAGGCCGAGCGCATCCTTGTCGACGACGTCGGCAACATTCCGCTTCTCTACTACAGCTTCCACGACATCGTTTCCTCGAAGCTGCATGGCTTCGATGACAATGTGATGGACATCCATCCGTCCCGCTTCGTCTCCAAGGACTGAATCATCGCTGACTGGACCGCCGCGCCTCATCCGGGCGTGTCGCTCTGGCCGAAGCGGGGCGCCGATGCTGCGATATATCTTCCGGCGGCTTTTGACCGCCATACCGACGCTATTCGTCATCGTGACCATGGCGTTCTTCCTGATACGCGTCGCACCGGGCGGCCCATTCAATCAGGAGCGGGGCCTCAGTCCCGAGATCAGGGCCAATCTGGAAGCTCAGTTCGGCCTCAACGATCCGCTCTGGCTGCAATATGCCCACTATCTCGGCAATCTTTTGCGCGGCAATTTCGGACCGAGCTACAATTTGCCTGACTTCACCGTCACCGAACTCTTCGCTAAGGGCTTGCCGATTTCGGTTCAACTCGGCGCTTCGGCGCTGATCCTGGCGCTGCTGCTCGGTTCGGTGCTCGGCACCATTGCCGCGCTCAACCAGAACAAGATTGGCGACTATACGGTGATCGCGTTGGCGACCGCCGGCAGCACCATCCCCACCTTCGTCATCGCGCCGGTGATCCAGTTGCTGTTCGGGCTGACCTGGAAGCTGTTGCCGATCGGCGGCTGGGGTGACGGCGCACTGATAAACAAGATCGGCCCGATCTTGACACTCGCTTTGCCGCAGATCGCCATCGTCGCCCGCCTGATGCGCGGCTCGATGATTGAAAGCTTGCGTTCCCACCATATCCGCACGGCGCGTGCGCTCGGCCTGTCGGACTGGTCGGTGGTGGTCAAGCACGCACTGCGCGGCGCCATCCTGCCAATCGTGTCCTTCACCGGTCCGGCGGCTGCCGCACTGCTCACCGGTTCGGTCATCGTCGAGACCATCTTCTCCATTCCCGGCGTCGGCCGCTATTTCGTCGATGCCGCGCTCAACCGCGACTACACGCTGGTGATGGGAACCGTGGTGGTGATCGCGCTGTTCACCATCGTCTTCAACCTGATCGTCGACGTCATGTACGCGGTCGTCGACCCAAGGGTGCGCTATGACTGAGGGTGCGCTATGACTGATATCACAGCCGCCGCCGCTCCACCGGCCGTTGTCGGCCGCTCGCTCTGGGCCGACGCATGGGCGCGCCTCAAAGCCAACCGCGCCGCCATGTTCAGCCTCTACTACTTGGTCTTCATTGGCGTCATCAGCGTGTTTGGCCCCTGGTTTGTGCCGCACCAATACACCACCATCTATGCCGACTATGTGCGCACGCCGCCGAGTTTCAGCCCCTATCCGAAGGCCGACATGATCGAGACGGCGCTCACCGATGCGATCAAGCGCATGCGCGTCGACATCAAGGAGTGGAAACAGGACGGCAATCGCGTCACCGTCACCGTCACCTCGACCAAACCGATTGACGACCGCAACATCCGCTATCTCGACCGCTCGGATGCCTTCGACGATACCAAGATCGAGAGCAAATCGGCCGACGGGCTCGAAGTGACGATGACCGCGTCGGTCAAGCAGCAATATTTCCTGTTCGGCACCGACAATACCGGCCGCGATCTGTTGTCCCGCACGCTGATGGCAGGGCGCATTTCGCTGGCCATCGGCCTGCTTGCCGGCGTTGTCGCTGTGGTCATCGGCGTGCTTTACGGGGCGGCGGCCGGCTTTTCCGGCGGCAAGATCGACGAGGTGATGATGCGCATCGTCGACGTGCTCTATTCCTTGCCCTTCATCTTCTTCGTCATCATGCTGGTGGTGTTCTTCGGCCGCAACTTCGTGCTGATGTTTTTAGCGGTCGGGGCGGTGCTGTGGCTCGACATGGCGCGCATCGTGCGCGGCCAGGCGCTGTCGATCCGCCGGCAGGAATATGTCCAGGCGGCCGAAGCCATGGGCGTCGGCCAGCGCGGCATCCTGCTGCGCCATGTCATCCCCAATCTGCTCGGACCAGTGGTGATCTACATGACGCTGCTGGTGCCGCAGGTCATCATCCTGGAAAGCTTCCTGTCCTTCCTCGGCCTTGGCGTGCAGGAGCCGATGACCAGCTGGGGCGTGCTGATCTCGGTTGGCGCCAAGAACATCGGCACCGCCAACTGGCTGCTCCTGTTTCCGGCCTTCTTCCTCGTCTCGACGCTGTTTGCGCTGAACTTCGTCGGCGACGGCCTGCGCGACGCGCTCGACCCGAGAGATCGATAAAGATGGGGATCGATAAAAATGGGGACCGTTGAGATGGACACTCCCGAAACGATCCTCAGCGTCAAGGACCTGCGCGTACGCTTCCGCACGCTCGACGGCGCCGTCGAAGCGGTCAAGGGCATCAACATCCACGTCAATGCCGGCGAGACCGTCGCCGTCGTCGGCGAGTCCGGCTCCGGCAAGAGCCAGACGATGATGGCGGCGATGAGCCTGCTGGCGTCCAACGGCGAGGCGACAGGCCATGTCGACTATCGCGGCCGCAACCTTTTGACTATGAGCAAGGCCGATCTCAACAAGGTCCGCGGCGCCAAGATCAGCATGATCTTCCAGGAGCCGATGACCTCGCTCGATCCGCTCTATTCGATCGGCAACCAGCTGATGGAGCCGATCCGCAAGCATCGCGGGCTGAACGCGGCCGAGGCGCGGGAAGAGGCGCTCAAGTTGCTTAGGCTGGTGCATATTCCCGATCCCGAGCGGCGGATGAAATCCTATCCGCACGAAATGTCCGGCGGTCAGCGCCAGCGCGTCATGATCGCCATGGCGCTGGCCAACGACCCCGACATCCTGATCGCCGACGAGCCGACGACGGCGCTTGACGTCACCATCCAGGCACAGATCCTGGTGCTGCTCGCCGAACTGCAGCGCAAGCTCGGCATGGCCATCGTCTTCATCACCCACGACCTCGGCATCGTCCGGCGCTTTGCCGACCGCGTCTATGTCATGCGCTACGGCGAGGTGGTCGAGGAAGGTGAGGCCGAAGCGCTGTTTGCCAATCCGCAGCATGCCTATACGAAAATGCTTCTGGCCGCCGAACCGACCGGCACCAAGGCGCCGCCGCCGGCCAATGCGCCGGTGCTGCTCGAAGGCAGGAACGTCGAGGTGACCTTCAAGATCGGCGGCGGTTTCCTCGCCGGCGAGCCGCTGCTTCTGCGTGCCGTCGACCACATTTCGATCCGGCTGAAACGCAACCAGACGATCGGCATCGTCGGCGAATCCGGCTCGGGAAAATCGACGCTCGGCCGCGCACTGCTGAGGTTGTTGCCGAGCGACGGCGTCATCCGCTTCGGCGACCGTGATATTTCAACCGCCGACCGCCACGCGATGCGGCCACTCCGGCGCGAATTGCAGCTGGTCTTCCAGGACCCGTTCGGCTCGCTGTCGCCGCGCATGACCGTTGGCCAGGTCATCACCGAAGGGCTTCTGGTGCATGAGCCCTCCTTGTCCGGCAAGCAGCGCGACCAGCGCGCCGTGGAGGCACTACTCGAGGTCGGCCTCGACCCCAATGCGCGCAACCGCTATCCGCACGAATTCTCCGGCGGCCAGCGCCAACGCATCGCCATTGCCCGCGCCATGATCCTGAAGCCGAAAGTGGTGGTGCTGGACGAACCGACCTCCGCACTCGACCGCTCGGTGCAGAAGCAGATCGTCGAACTGCTGCGCAAGCTGCAGGCCGACCACGAACTGTCCTACCTCTTCATCAGCCACGACCTCGCGGTCGTACGCGCCATGGCCGACTACATCATCGTCATGAAACAGGGCAAGATCGTCGAGGAAGGCCCGACCGAAGAGATCTTCAGCAATCCGCAGGCCGCCTACACGCAGACGCTGATGAACGCGGCGATCGATGTCACGCGCTTCAGGTTGAGTGCTTGAGATTCAAAGATATCTCAGTATGAGATTTATTTGTTGATCTAGTTATTGCAATGTGAGATATTGATCCGTGAAGCGGGTTGTCTACCTGGCTGCCGCAATCAAATCGCTGCGCAAGCACAAGGCTGATGCCGCTCGCATAGTCGACAAGATCGCGGTCTATGCCGAGACGCCGGAAGCCATGGCCAACAACGTCAAGAAACTGGTTGGTTCAGATGAAATGCGGCTGCGTGTCGGAGACTACCGCATCATCTTCACCCAGTCGGACGATGAGATCATCGTCAGCAGGATCGGCCCGCGCGGCTCCATCTACGAGTAGGAAGTGGCAATGAGTATCCACTACTTCACCACACCCAAGGGCGACGAAATGGCGGTCTTGCCGCGCGCAGAACTCGATGCGCTGCAGGACCGGGCTGCGCGTGCCCGTGAGGTGGCGAGCTATCGAGCCGGCGAGGCTCCTGGCTTCACCGCCGATGAGGCGCTCGCCTTTGCCAATGCCGCATCGCCGCTTGCCTTCTGGCGGGGGAAGAGGAGCAAGACTCAGACGGCCCTGGCGGCGGAAGTCGGCATTTCACAAAACATGCTATCGGCGATCGAGAACGGCAAGCGAGGTGGCGATGTCGGACTATGGCTACGGCTATCGCGCGCACTCGACGTACCGGTCGATCAGCTGGTTGACGAGGACTGAATGGATATGCCGGCGCGCTTGATCTGACTTGTCAGGCGAATCTAAACCACGCAGCTCTGCTATCTCGGCGACGTCGAACACCTGCTGGCCCGTATAGCGATAATCGCGTCTTGTTGTTGCTTCAGCTTTTCGATCCTGGCTGTCTCACGATTGGCGACTGCGCTCTTCACGCGAGCGCCGCCGAGCAGCCACTTCGGAACGCTGGTGTTGGCGACCTTGCCGCGGGTGATGGCGGTCTGTGAGATGTCGCGTGCGATATCGCCAACGGCATTGTTGAGCTCGGTGCATGACACGCTGTCGTATTTCGTTGGGTTGACCGTGCTGCCCAGCGATGAGCAGCCTGCCGCAAGGGACAGGGCAAGCAGCGCTGACAGTCGGCCTGCGTTTGAAATCAACAACGTCATCTTCCGCAAACCTCGTTCCGGGCCGCTGTTTCGGCGGTTGTCCTATTATCGAGGTAGCGCAGATGGTTGTCTCGTCAAAATACCATGCGCACACCGGACTCCGATGCCGCCGGTTTGCCTTTAAGGTATCTTGTGGGAGATCGGGAGAAACGGACACCTAAGTGTCTGTTTTTTCTGGTCGGAGTGGCAGGATTTGAACCTGCGACCCCCTCGTCCCGAACGAGGTGCGCTACCAGGCTGCGCTACACTCCGTGACCAGACCGCGGGCTTATAGCTGCCGCATCTCGTTCCTGCAAGCGGCAATGGCAGCGCTTCTGTCGCATTTCCTTCGCTTTCGTCGGGCATCGCCGCAAAGCCAGGATTTCCTCCCCGGGGATAAACCAGGCTTAAAGCCTTGTGTGCTAGGTCGCAGCCTCGATAAATCGTGTTTTCGCCATCTGGAGCTCTGCTGCCTTGCCCCTGAAAATCGTTGGCGACGCCCGACCCAACAGCTTCGAATTCGAAACCGAGGCGCTGATCAAGGCGTCCGGATTTCGTGAATATGATGCGCGCTGGTGGTTCGGGCATGCCGGCTCCGCGCAGCCGCCGGAGTTGAACCTGATCGGCGTCCAGGCGCTCGGCATGGGGCTGGGCACTTTGACTCGCCGCCTGGGCGCCGGGCCCGACATCGTCACCGGCCATGATTTCCGCGCCTATTCGCTCGGCATCAAGTTGGCGCTGGTCTCCGGCCTGATGGCTGCGGGCGCCAGGGTAAAAGACATCGGCCTCGCGTTGTCGCCGATGGCCTATTTCGCCCAGTTCGCTCTCGACGCGCCGTCGGTCGCCATGGTCACCGCGTCGCACAATGAAAACGGCTGGACCGGGGTCAAGATGGGCGCGGCGCGGCCGCTGACGTTCGGGCCGGAGGAAATGAGCGCCCTGAAACAGATTGTGCTGGCCGGCGACTTCGATCTTGCCGGCGGCGGCTCCTACGAATTCGTCTCCGGTTTTCGCGGGACCTATCTCGATGACCTGACCAAGGGTAAGCGCATCGCGCGCAAGCTCAGGGTCGTGGCCGCTTGCGGCAACGGCACCGCCGGCGCCTTCGCGCCGCAGGCGCTGGAGCGCATCGGCTGCGAGGTGATCCCGCTCGACGTCGAGCTCGACCACACTTTTCCGCGCTATAACCCCAATCCCGAAGACATGCAGATGCTGCATGCCATCCGCGACAAGGTGCTGGAGACTGGCGCCGATGTCGGGCTGGGCTTCGACGGCGACGGCGACCGTTGCGGTGTGGTCGACAATGAGGGCAACGAGATTTTTGCCGACAAGGTCGGCGTCATGCTGGCGCGCGACATTTCCAGCCAATATCCCGGCTCGACCTTCGTCGTCGACGTCAAGTCGACCGGACTGTTCAACACCGACAGTGTGCTGCGCGCCAATGGCGCCGTCACGGATTACTGGAAGACCGGCCATTCCTATATCAAGCGCCGTGTCGCCGAGCTCGGCGCCGTTGCCGGCTTCGAGAAGTCGGGCCATTTCTTTTTCAACCCGCCGATCGGCCGCGGCTACGATGATGGTCTCGTCACCGCCATCGCCATTTGTGAGATGCTCGACCGCAACCCAAAGAGTTCGATGGCCGACCTCTACCGCGCGCTTCCGCTGACCTATGGCACGCCGACCATGTCGCCGCATTGCGCCGACGATGTGAAGTATGGCGTGGTCGAGCGGGTGGTGGCGGACTTCCAAGCGATGCAGCGCGATGGCGAGACCTTTGCCGGCCAGAAGATATCAGACCTCATCACCGTCAACGGCGTGCGCGTCGTCGCCGAGGACGGCACTTGGGGGCTGGTGCGGGCGTCCTCGAACAAGCCGGAGCTTGTCGTGGTTGTCGAAAGCCCGGTATCGTCCGAGCGCCGCCGCCAGATGTTCGAGGCCGTCGACGCCGTGCTGCGCCGAAGCCCGGACGTCAGCGCCTACAACCAGACGTTCTAGGATCAGCGGTTGGCCGTTGAAGATGTCCGCCCGAGGGCGCTCCAGTCGAACTCGCGCGCCCAGTCGGCAAAACTGTGCCAGCCGACCTCTGGAAATTCCCTGTGCAGGGCGGCGATATCGACGTCGTAGCCGACGCGGTCGAACCACTCGAACATCCGCGCCGCATCCTCGCTTTGCTGGCGAGCCACGGCGATCGGGATTTCCTGATAGCTGATCGGACGCCCGATGGCCTCCGACAGGATTTTTGCCTCCTCTTCGCCCGACAATTCGTCCCCGGCGAAATCGAAGCGCTTGCCGAACACCTGTTCGCGCCGCTCGGCCAAGGCCGCAACGAAGGCGCCGATGTCAGCCAGAGCGACCAGCTGAAGGACGCGCTTCGGCGGCACCGCGAAGGCATAAGTGCCCTGGCTGAGCGCGCTGATCGACCATGGTGCGACGACATTCTCCATGAAGGCGACCGGCGCACTGATCGTATAGGGGATGCCGAGCCCGGCGACATGTTTCTCGACGAGATACTTGCTGTCGAAATGCGGAATGCCGGTTTTCTTGTCGGCATTGGCAACTGATGAATAGATCAGATGCCCAACGCCGGCAGCCTTCGCCGCATCGGCGGCAAGAATCCCTTGGCGGGTCTCTTCCTCCATGCCAGCCTCATAGCTGTTGCCCATCAGGAACATGGTGTCGACGTCTCCGGCGGCCCTCACGACGGAGGCCGTATCGGCGAGATCGCCTGCCACCACTTCGGCGCCCGCCGCCGCCAAACGCCGAGCGACTTCGCTCTCTGGCTTGCGCGTCAGCGCCTTCACCCGATGTCCTTTCGACAGCAGGGCGCGCGCCACCGCGCCGCCTTGCTGGCCGGTAGCACCGGTCACCAGAATGGTTGGTTTGTTGATCATGGGTCTGCTCCTTTTGTTGGCTGGACCAAAATTAGGGTCTGTCGCATTGATGCATAATTGCCTATAATTGGAAAACTTTGTCCCGTTGTTGGATACAATGCTCGATCTCAACGACATCGTCGTGTTCGCCCGCGTCGTCGAAGCCGGCAGCTTCACCGCTGCCGCGCGCCTGCTGGCCATGCCCAAGACGACCGTCAGCCGCCGCATTGCCGCGCTTGAGCGCGAGGTTGGGGTGCGTCTGCTGCAGCGCACGACGCGTAGCCTCAACATGACGGCTGCCGGGCGTCTCTATTACGAGCAGAGCAGCCAGGCGCTGCGGACGATCGAGGAAGCCAATCTGCGTCTTGCCGAAACCAGGGCGGAGCCGTCGGGCACGATTCGCATTTCGGCCCCCGTTGGCTTCGGCGGCCATTTCCTTACCCCCGCCGTGGTCGACTTTCTCAAAATGTATCCAAAGACCAAGGTCGAGCTCCGGCTGACCGACGACAGGCTCAATCTGGTCGAGGACGGTATCGATCTCGCTTTCCGCACCGGCGTGCTCCAGGATTCGACGCTGATCGCCCGCAAGCTCGGCTCCACACACAGGCTGCTCTGCGCCAGCCCGGACTATCTCGCGCGCCACGGAGTGCCGGAAGAGCCGGTGGATCTCGCGCGCCATCAATGCGTCGTCGCTGGTCCATCGACGTCGGGTGCCCACTGGGTGCTGGATGGGCCGCGCGGCCAGGAGACGGTCGCCGTGGCTGGCCGCTTCGCCGCCAATGAGATGCAGGCGGTCATTGCAGCCACGCTTGCGGGCTTCGGCATCGCCCAATTGCCCCACGTGCTTGCCGAGGGGTTGATCAATGAAGGGCGGTTGCGGCGCGTTCTCAAGGAGCATACGACGCCGGCCGGTGGCCTCCACGTTCTCTATCCGAGCAGCCGTCACCTTTCGCCGCTGGTCAAGGCCTTCATCGAGCTGGCTGCCGAGCGGATTTCCAGCCAGGTAAACACGGCTTAAAGGCATGCGTGCTACCCAATCGACCCAACAACTCCTGAGCGCGAGACCCGAATGACCGAGCGCATCGTCAGTTTTGTTATGAGCGGCGGCGTCGGTTCGCGGCTGTGGCCGCTGTCGCGCGAGGACAATCCGAAACAGTTCCACGATTTTTCCGGCGACGGCTCGATGCTGGCCAAGACGCTGCGTCGGCTCACAGCGCGGTCGGAAGGCGAGACGCCGATCTTCCTGATAGCCGCCGAGCGCCATGCCGAGCGCGTCCATGCCGATCTTGCCGGTCTCGACCTCTCAGGCGGCGGCCCACTGTTCGAGCCGACCGGCCGTAACACCGCCGCCGCCGTGGCGCTTGCCGCGCTGCGCACGCTTTCCGAATTCGGCGACAGCCTGGTGCTGGTGGTGCCGTCCGACCATGAGATCGCCACGCCGAAGCAATTCTGGCAGAGCGTCGAGGCCGGCAGTGAGGCAGCGCTTGCCGGCCGGCTGGTGGTGTTCGGTATCAAGCCGACGCAGCCCGAAACCGGCTATGGCTATATCGAAGTCGCGGCCGAAAGTGGCGGCGTCTTCGACGTCTCGCGCTTCGTCGAAAAACCCGACCTCGCCACGGCGCAGAGCTATCTCAAGGCCGGCACCTTCTACTGGAACACCGGCATCTTCCTGTTTCGCGCTGGCGCCATGCGCGATGCCTTCGCGGCGTTCCAGCCTGATATCTGGCAGGCCACGGAAACCGCCTACAAGGCCGCGACATCGGATCTGTCCGGCCTCTATATGCCGCTCGACCTCTACGCCGCCATCCCGTCGAACTCGATTGACTACGCCATCATGGAACGCGCAAAAGACATCGCCATGGTGCCGGCCGGCTTCCGCTGGAACGATCTCGGCTCCTGGCAGTCGCTGCTCGATGTCGGCCCTGCCGACGCCAAGGGCAATGTCGTCGTCGGCGATGTCGTCGCCATCGATTGTGAGAACTCCTATATCAGAAGCGACGGCCGGCTGTTGTCGGCGATCGGCATGAAGGACGTCGCCATCGTCTCGACGGCGGATGCCACCTTCGTCGCTCCGGTCAGCCACAGCCAGCACGTGAAGAAGATCGTAGAGCAGTTGGAGAAATCGGGCCGGCTGGAAACCCGGTTTACGCCAGCACACGACCGCGTCATAGAAAGCGGCGCCTGGCGGCGGCGCGTGCATCACTGGCTGTTCGAGGAGACCTTGCCGCTGTGGTCGACCGCAGGCGTCGACGAGCGCCATGGCGGTTTTCACGAGGCGCTCGGCTTCGATGCCAAGCCGCTGATGAAGCCCAAGCGCATGCGCACAATGGCCAGGCAGGTCTATGCCTTCGCCGTCGCCAAGGCGCGCGGCTGGGACGGCCCGGCAGACCGGCTGATTAGCCATGGCATCGCCTTCATGGCCGGCAAGGGCCGCACCGACAGAGGCGGCTGGGTACGCACACTCCATGTCGACGGTTCCGTCGCCGACGCCACCGAGGACGCCTACGACCATTCCTGCGTGCTGCTGGCGCTGGCGCATGCGCATATGTGCGGCAACCCGGACGCGCTGCGGCTGGGCCAGGAGACCTTCGTGTTCCTCGACGCGCATCTCGAAGACAGCCGCATGACCGGCTTCCTCGAGACGTCGGACGGCGAGGGCGAACGGCGATCCAACCCGCATATGCACCTGCTCGAAGCTTTCCTGGCCTGGTACGAGGCGACGGGCGACCGCACCTATCTGCGCCGCGCCGCCCGCATCATCGATCTCTTCCGCAGCCATTTCTTCGATGCCGAGAGCTGGACGCTCGGCGAATTTTTCGACGCCGGATGGAAGCCGGCTGCCGGCGAAAAGGGCACATGGACCGAGCCCGGCCATCATTTCGAATGGGCCTCGCTGCTCACCGACTTCGCCGCCCGCAGCGGCCAGAGCGAGTTGAGCGGCTTTGCACGCAAGCTCTATGCCTCGGCCATCGCCAACGGCCTCAACCGCGCCACCGGCCTTGCCTATGGCGCTGTCTCAAGACAGGGCCTGCCGCTCGATCTCGTGTCTCGCAGCTGGCCGCAGGCCGAAGCGATCAAGGCGGCGATCGCACTTGACGGTTCAGGCGGTCCTGATCTCAAGCCCGAGATCGAGGCGCGCGTCGGTCGGTTGTTCCGCTGGCACATCGACCCCGCCCCGCTCGGCCTCTGGATCGACCGCATCGACGAACGCGGCCGCTCGCTGGCGAGTGATGTGCCGGCCAGCATTTTCTACCACCTGGTCTGTGCGCTGACGCAGTATCTGGATGGGACTGCGGAGAAGGGCTAGTTAACGGCCGCCTCGTTCCTTCGCGCCCCCCTCTGTCCTGCCGGACATCTCCCCCTCAAGGGGGGAGATTGGCAGTTTTGGCCTTGCCGCCCCTTCTGCAACGCCTGAGATTGGCGAAAGCCCGCGCGACATCTAATCTCCCCCCTTGAGGGGGAGATGGCCGGCAGGCCAGAGGGGGGCGCTGTCCCGCCGACTTCTCAATACGGGCTCACCACGTCCCCCGTCTCGACATACACCGCCTTGAGCTGCGAATAGAGCGCCAGCGCCGCCAGCGAATTCTCGCGCCCGATGCCTGACTGCTTTACCCCACCGAACGGGATTTCCACCGGCGTTAGATTGTAGGCATTGATCCAGCAGGTGCCCGCCTGCAGCTCGGCGATGACGCGATGCGCGCGCTGCAGGTCACGGGTGAAGACGCCGGCAGCAAGGCCGAATTCGGTGTCGTTGGCGCGGTCGATGACCTCGTCCTCACCGTCAAATTTCAGCACGCTCATCACCGGGCCGAAAATCTCCTCACGCGCAATGCGCATGGTGTCCGTGACGCCTGTGAACACGGTCGGCTCGATGAAGAAGCCGCCGTCAAAACCCTGTAGCGACGGAACGTTGCCGCCGCAGGCCAGCGTCGCGCCATCCTGCTGGCCGGCCTTGATGTAGGAGACAACCTTTTCCTGCTGCGCCTTGTTGACCAGCGGTCCCATCTGCGTTTCCGGGTCGAGCGGATCGCCGATGCGGATCTTTTTCGTCCGCTCGACCAGCCGGTCGACGAAGCGGTCGTGGATGCCGCTCTGCACGAACACACGCGTGCCGTTGGAGCAGATCTGGCCCGTGGAGTAGAAATTGCCGAGCATGGCGCCGCCAATGGCGTTTTCGAGATCGGCGTCGTCGAAGACGATCAGCGGCGACTTGCCGCCGAGCTCCATCGTCGCGTGCTTCATCTTCGAGCCGGCGAGCGACAGCACCTTACGGCCGGTCGGCACCGAGCCGGTCACCGACACTTTGGCAACGACATCATGGCCGACAAGGCCGGCGCCGACGTCGCCATAGCCTTGCACGACGTTGAACAGCCCGTCGGGCAGGCCGGCCTCGCTGTAGATCTCGGCCAGTGCCAGCGCCGACAGTGGCGTGTTCTCCGACGGCTTGAAGACCATGGCGTTGCCCATGGCGAGCGCCGGCGCGGATTTCCACCCGGCGATCTGGATCGGATAGTTCCAGGCGCCGATGCCGACGCACACACCCAGCGCCTCGCGGCGCGTATAGGCAAAGGGCCCGCCGAGATCGATGGCCTCGCCGTTGAAGGCGGCGACCGCGCCGCCGAAATATTCGAGGCAATCGGCAGCCGAAGGCGCGTCCGCCACCAGCGTTTCCTGGATCGCCTTGCCGGTGTCGAGCGTCTCGATGCGGGCGAGGTCGGCGTTACGGGCGCGCAGAATGTCGGCGGCGCGGCGCAGGATGCGGCCGCGCTCCACCGGCTTCAGCCGCGCCCAGGCGGGCTGTGCCGCGCGTGCGGCCTCGATGGCGAGTTCCAGCACATTCGGCGTCGCTGAATGCAGCGTCGCGATGATCTCACCCGTTGCCGGATAGATCACCGGCAGCGGCGCGCCGCCTTCGTCCTCGATATAGCGGCCGTTGACATAGTGCGATGCCGTTGGCTGGGCGCGCATATGAAGTCTCCAATGATCTTCCTACAGCGCCGCGCGTCCTCTTGGACGCGCAAAGGTCGCTGTAGCACTTTAGTTTGGCGGAAGCACTCCGCCCGACAATGCCCTATCGATCCGCGACCTGCCAGCGCGGATTGATCCAGGGTTCCTGGTTGGACGGCGCCAGCGGTGTGCGGCCGAGGATGTGGTCGGATGCTTTCTCGCCGGTCATGATCGACGGCGCGTTGAGGTTGCCGTTGGTGACGCGCGGAAAGATCGAGGAGTCCGCGACACGCAGGCCGTCGACACCGATGACCCGGCACTCCGGATCGACCACGCTCATGATGTCATCGGCGCGGCCCATCTTGCAGGTGCCGCACGGGTGGTAGGCACTCTCGGCATGATCCCGGATGAAGGCGTCGAGATCCTCGTCCGACTGGACGTGCGAACCCGGCGAGATTTCCTTGCCGCGGAAACTGTCGAAAGCCTTCTGGCCGAAGATCTCGCGGGTCAGCCTGATGCAGTGGCGGAACTCCGTCCAGTCGTCTGGATGCGACATGTAGTTGAAGCGGATCACCGGCGTCGCTTTGGGGTCGGGCGAGCGCAGCGTCACCGAGCCGCGCGACTTCGAGCGCATCGGCCCGACATGCGCCTGGAAGCCATGCGCCTTCGCCACCGCCTTGCCGTCATAGCGCACCGCCGCCGGGATGAAGTGATACTGGATGTCGGGGTAGTCGACGCCGGCCTGCGAGCGCACGAAGGCCGCCGCCTCGAAATGGTTGGTGGCGCCGAGCCCGGTCTTGAAGAACAGCCACTGCGCCCCGATCAGCGCCTTGGAGAATGGGTTCAGCACCGAGTTCAGCGTGATCGGCTGTGTCGATTCCTGCTGGATGTAGAGCTCCATATGATCCTGCAGATTGCGGCCGACGCCAGGACGGTCGGCCACGACCTGGATGCCGTTTTCGGCAAGATGCGCGGCCGGGCCGATGCCGGACAGCATCAGGATCTTGGGCGAATTGATCGACGATGCGGCGACGATGACCTCACGTCGTGCCTTAACGACTTGAATCTGTTTGTGAGCTTCGATCTCGACGCCGACGGCGCGGTGATTCTCGATGATCACCCGGCGGGCGAAGCCTTTGACCACACTGACATTTTGCCGCTTGAGAGCCGGCTTCAGATAGGCACTCGCTGCAGACCAGCGGCGGCCGCCGCGAATGGTCTGTTCCATCGGTCCGAAGCCTTCCTGCTTCGAACCGTTGTAGTCGTCGGTCAGCTCAAAACCCGCCTGACGGCCGGCCTCGACAAAGGCGCCGTAGAGCGGATTCTTGCGCGGGCCGCGCTGCACATGCAGCGGGCCACCATGGCCGCGCCAGCCGTCCTCGCCGCCGTCATTGTCCTCCATCCGCTTGAAGTAGGGCAGTACGTCGGCGAAGCCCCAGCCGGTCGCACCCTCTTCGGCCCAATGGTCGAAGTCGCGGGCATGGCCGCGCACATAGACCATGCCGTTGATCGACGACGAACCGCCGATCACCTTGCCGCGCGGCGTCGCCAGCACACGGCCGCCGAGATGCGGCTCCGGCTCGCTGGCAAAGCCCCAGTCGTAAAGGCTCATGTTGAGGGGGATCGACAGCGCCGACGGCATCTGGATCAGCGGCCCGATATCGGTGCCGCCGAACTCGATGACGATGACCGAATGCTTGCCGTCTTCCGACAGCCGGTAGGCCATGGCCGAGCCGGCCGAGCCGGAGCCGATGATGACGAAATCTGCTTCAAGCATGGTTCATATGCGCCATGAAATCGGCGAGCGAAACGTTGCCGCCGGTAGCCACAACCAGGACGGTTTTACCCGCCACATTCACCTTGCCGCCAAGCAGTGCCGCCAGCGACGCGGCGCCCGATGGTTCGAGCACCAGCTTCATCCGTTCGAAGGCGATCTTCATTGCCCGCCGCACAGACGCGTCGTCGACGGTGATGCCGCGCACGCCGGCGGCCTTAACCGCCGCGAAGGGGGCATCGCCCGGCCGCCGCGACATCAGCCCGTCGCAGATCGACTTCGGCGCGATCGGCATGGTCTCGATGGCGCCATGCGCCAGAGACGAGCCCATGCCGTTGAACCCTTCCGGCTCAACGCCGATGATCTCGGTTGCGGGCGACAGATAGTGGAAGGCGAGCGACACGCCGCCAATCAGTCCGCCGCCGCCGACCGAGCAGAACAACAGGTCGGCCTCAGCGCCCTTGGCCGCAAGCTGCTCCAGCGCTTCAAGGCCCGCGCCGGCCTGGCCGGCGACGATCTCCGGATCGTCGAACGGATGCAGCAGCGCGAGGCCTTCGGTCTCGGCGATCTCGCGCGCCTTGGCGGCAGCGACTTCCTCCCGAGCGCGATCGCCATGATCGGTCAGCACGACACGCGCGCCATAGCCTGCTGTCGCATCGCGCTTGGCGGCCGGCGCGTCGATCGGCATGACGATGGTGACGGGAATACAGAGCGCCTGGCCCGCCGCCGCCAGCCCTTGCGCGAAATTGCCAGAGGAGTAGGCGACGACGCCCTTCTTCGCCTCGTCAGATGACAGCCGCTTCAGCCGCCAATAGGCGCCGCGGACTTTGAACGAGCCTGCCCATTGCAGCGATTCCGGCTTGATGAAGACGCGGGCAGCACCCGTCTCCTTGGCCAAGGCTGCCGATTCGAGCAAAGGCGTGATCTGCGTCGCCTTCGACGTCACGGCATAGGCCTGCCTGAGGTGATCGAGGGAGGGGACAATGGTCATCATTCGCCTCGCGGAAAGCGTTTCTGTTCCTCGAGATTGTCGAGGTTCATGTGGTTGCGCATGTAGCGTTCCGAGGCCTTTTGCAGCGGCTGGAACTCCCAGGGGTAGTGCGTGCCGTTGCGCAATGCGGGATAGACCACCCAGCGCCGTGCCTGGCTGGCGCGCACGGCGGCATCGAAGGCGGCCATGTCCCAGCGCGCCCGCACCGCTGCTGTGAAGGCTGCGACCAGATCGGCATGCGCCGGATCGGTGGCAAGATTGGTCAGCTCGCGCGGATCGGCTTCGAGGTCGAACAGAAGCGGCGGGTCGATCTCGCAATGGATGAATTTGTAGCGGCCGTCGCGGATCGCCACCAACGGTGCGTTGGAGCCCTCGGCGGCGTATTCCATCAGCACCGGGGCGTCGCGTTTCGTGCCCTCGATCAACGGCAGCAGCGACTGGCCGTCGGTCCATGGCGCGATTGCGGAAATGTCGATGCCGGCGAGATCGCACAGCGTCGGCGTCACGTCGAGGTTGGAAACGGGCGCGTCGATCAACCCCGCCGCAATGCCCTTGCCGGCGATCATCAGCGGCACCCGCGCCGAGCCCTCGAAAAAGTTCATCTTGAACCACAGGCCGCGCTCGCCAAGCATGTCGCCATGGTCGGAGCAGAACAGGATGATGGTGTCGTCCAGCATGCGCGTGCGTTCCAGCACCGACATCAGCTCGCCGACCTTGTCGTCGAGATAGGAGATGTTGGCGAAGTAGCCGCGCCGCGAGCGGCGGATCTGCTCCGGCGTGATGTTGAAACTGTCGTAGTCGCTGGCGCGGTAGAGCCGTTGCGAATGCGGGTCCTGATCGGCATAGGCGATGAAACCCACTTTCGGCTCCAGCGCCGGACAGTCTTCATAGAGATCCCAATATTGCCGCCGTGTGACATAGGGGTCGTGCGGGTGGGTGAAGGAAACGGTCAGGCACCAGGGCCGGCTGGCCGCATCATCGGAGGTACGGGCAAGATCGTAGAGCTTTTGCACGGCGTGGAAGGCGACCTCGTCGTCATACTCCATCTGGTTGGTGATCTCGGCGGTCCCGGCGCCGGTCACCGAGCCCAGATTGTGATACCACCAGTCGATGCGCTCGCCGGGCTTGCGGTAGTCCGGCGTCCAGCCGAAATCGGCGGGATAGATGTCAGKGGTCAGCCGCTCTTCGAAACCGTGCAACTGGTCAGGCCCGACGAAATGCATCTTGCCCGACAGGCAGGTGTAGTAGCCAGCGGCGCGCAGATGGTGCGCATAGGTTGGGATCGAGGAGGCGAACTCGGCGGCATTGTCGTAGACTTGAGTGCGCGACGGCAATTGCCCGCTCATGAAGGCGGCGCGACCGGGCGCGCAGAGCGGCGAGGCCGTATAATTGTTCTGGAAGCGCGCCGAGCGCGCGGCCAGCGCCTTGAGATGCGGCGCGTGCAGGAAGTCCGCCGGCCCGTCCGCAAACAGCGTGCCGTTGAGCTGATCGACCATGACGATCAGGATGTTGGGTCGCTTGCCGGTCACTGTCGCCCGCTGAGTTTGATTTCCAGATAGTCCTCGACCAGCGCGATCGCGGTCGCCGCGTCCGGCACGCCGTCCTTCAGCGCCCGTCTGATGTAGAGCCCGTCGATCAGCGCCGCGGTCGCTTCCGCCGCGCGGTCGGCTTCGTGCCTGGCCAGGATGCCGGTCAGTCCGCTCATCAGGTTCGAATGCAGCCGCCGCGCATAGACCCTGAGCAGTCGGCGCAAGGCCGATGATTTTTGCGCCTCGACATAGAAGGCGAGCCAGGCGGCGATGGTTTCCGGCTGGAACTGGATGTCGGAGAAGTTGACGGCCACCACGGCCGAGACACGTTCGCGCGGCGAACTAGCGGATTGCAGGGCGCGCCGCATGTCGATGGTCAGCTCGGCCAATATGTGCCGCATCGTCGCCAGCAGCAGTTCATCCTTGGCGCCGAAATAGTGGTGCGCTAGTGCCGACGACACGCCGGCGCGGCCGGCAATCTCCGACATGGTCACGTCGAGCGAGCCGCGCTCGCCGATCGCCGAGATCGTCGCGTCGATGAGCGCCCTGCGGCGCAACGGTTCCATTCCGACTTTCGGCATTGTTGTTCCCGGCTCTTGGCCTGCATGATTATTTTTTATTGATCCGTCAATCAACAAAAAATCGACTCGATTGCAGCCTGCACCAAGCGATTGTCGGCGTGCGGCCCTTTTCGATGCGGTAGCGATTGTTTACATTTGAACAATAAAGGCGAACTGCGCCATGAGCCCACATGCTAGGCTGGCGCCAAGGATGGAGACCGCCATGACCGCATGCATCGTTGGCTGGGCGCATTCGCGCTTCGGCAAGCTGGAAGGCGAGACGCTGGAAGGCCTGATCACCAAGGTCGCGGTCGACGCGCTCGACCATGCCGGCATCGGCCCGGACGAAGTCGACGAGATCGTGCTCGGCCATTTCAATGCCGGCTTTTCCCCACAGGATTTCACCGCCAGCCTCGTGTTGCAGGCTGACGACCGGCTGCGCTTCAAGCCGGCGACCCGGGTCGAGAACGCCTGCGCCACCGGCTCGGCCGCAGTCCGGCAAGGCATCCGCGCCATCGACGCCAATGCCGCCCGCATCGTGCTGGTGGTCGGCGCCGAGCAGATGACGACGACGCCCGGGCCTGAGATCGGCAAGAACCTGCTCAAGGCCTCCTATCTGCCGGAGGAGGGCGACACCCCGGCCGGCTTTGCCGGCGTCTTCGGCAAGATCGCGCAGGCCTACTTCCAACGCTATGGCGACCAGTCGGACGCGCTCGCCATGATCGCCGCCAAGAACCACAAGAACGGCGTCGACAATCCGTACGCGCAGATGCGCAAGGATTTCGGCTACGAGTTCTGCCGCCAGGAAAGCGAGAAGAACCCCTTCGTCGCTGGGCCACTGAAGCGCACCGACTGTTCGCTGGTCTCCGACGGCGCAGCCGCTCTTGTCCTCACCGACACATCGACGGCGCTGAAGATGCGCCGGGCCGTCGCCTTCCGCGCCAACGAACATGTCCAGGATTTCCTGCCGATGTCGAAGCGCGACATCCTGTCTTTCGAAGGCTGCGAGCAGGCTTGGAACCAGGCCTTGAAAAAGGCAGGTGTGACGCTCGACGACCTCTCCTTCGTCGAGACGCATGACTGCTTCACCATTGCCGAGCTGATCGAATATGAGGCGATGGGCCTGGCCAAGCCGGGCGAGGGCGCCAAGCTGGCGCTGGACGGCACAACGGCCAAGGACGGCAGGCTGCCGGTCAATCCATCTGGCGGGCTGAAGGCTAAGGGCCATCCGATCGGCGCCACCGGCGTGTCGATGCATGTGCTGTCAGCCATGCAATTGACCGGCGAGGCCGGCGGCATCCAGGTGCCGGGCGCAAAACTCGGCGGCATCTTCAACATGGGCGGCGCTGCCGTCGCCAACTACGTTTCCATCCTCGACCGGATCAGGTAGAAGCAGCCCGTATTTTTCGGGGCAGCTTATGACAAATCCGGTTCTGGTCGAAGTCTTGCGCGGCGCGATCGTCGAGAGCGCCCATCGCGGCGCTGTGGCAATCTTCGATGGCGACGGCAAGTCTGTCCTGGAGATCGGCGATACGGCGCGGCCGGTGTTTCCGCGCTCGGCGGTCAAGGCGATCCAGGCGCTGCCGCTGGTCGAAAGCGGCACCGCCGATGCGTACGGTTTCGGCGACCGTGAACTGGCGCTTGCCTGCGCCTCGCATTCCGGCGAACCCGCGCATGTTGAACTGGCGCAGGCGATGCTGGCCAAGGCCGGCCTCGACAAGTCGGCGCTGGAATGCGGCGCGCACTGGCCCTCCAGCCATGACGCGACAATTGCGCTGGCGCGCGCCGGCGGTTCGCCAAATCCGCTGCACAACAATTGTTCCGGCAAGCATTCCGGCTTTCTCTGCACCTGTGTGCATTCTGGCATTGCTCATCGCGGCTACGTCCAGGCAGGCCACGCCTTTCAGGAGATGGTGCGCGACGCCATGCAGGCGGTAACCGGCGCTGCCCACGACGTCGATGACCGGGCAACCGATGGCTGCTCGATCCCGACGTATGCCGTGCCGCTGAAAAGCTTTGCGCTGGGCTTTGCCCGCATGGCGACGGGCAGGGGTTTTGCGCCGCAACGTGCAAAGGCAGCCAAACGTCTGCTGTCTGCCTGCATGGCCGAGCCCTTTCTGGTCGCCGGCACCGGCAAGGCCGACGTTGCGCTGATGCAAGCCGCGCCCGGCCGCATCTTCGTCAAGACCGGCGCCGAGGGCGTCTATTGCGCCGCCGTTCCGGAACTTGGCCTTGGCATTGCGCTGAAATGTGATGATGGCGCTGGCCGCGCCGCCGAGGTCATGATCGCGGCGGTGCTGGCAAAGCTTCTCAGCGCCGATGACGCGCTGGCGGCCAACCTTCTGGACCAAGCCAATCCGCCGGTCGAAAGCCGCATCGGCGCCAAGGTTGGCTCGCTGCGCCCGACGGCGGCGCTCAGCTGACGCGGTTTCGTTCAACCGTCAGATGCGCATAGCCGCTATCGCTTGATTTGGCGAGGTCGCCGGTCGCCGGTTCGGCCCAGCGCTGGCCGATGATGGCGCCGTTCTTGGCCCCGTCGATAACATTGTCTGAGATGATTGCGGTTCCAGCCCCCTCGACCACGGTGACGGCGATGCCGGTTCCGGCCTGACGGATGATGTTGCCGGTCGCCACCACATTGCGCATGTAGGCTCCCCAGCCGATCTGCATGCCGTAGAGCGGCGCGTTCTCGACGACATTGCCTGTAACCGTGGTGTCGGCCTCGACGCTGATGCCGACGCCGAAGCCGGGCGCATCGGCGGGGTAGGGGCCGGTGGTCGAGAGGTTGCGCACGATGTTGTTCGAGCACACGCCCATGCGGCCGCCCTCGTTGAAATTGACGATCGAGATGCCGTTGGCCGCACCATCGACGATGTTGTTGCCGATGATTGCGCCCTCGAAGG
The DNA here is from genome assembly GCF_056403715.1 of Mesorhizobium sp. P2_F5. Classification (NCBI taxonomy): domain Bacteria; kingdom Pseudomonadati; phylum Pseudomonadota; class Alphaproteobacteria; order Hyphomicrobiales; family Phyllobacteriaceae; genus Mesorhizobium; species Mesorhizobium sp. P2_F5. Next base: position 218,336 of record NZ_JBFUEY010000007.1, read on the forward strand.
AGAATTCGGAATAGAGCGCGGTTTCGCCCGAGCGCGAACAGGTGTTGCCGGTCATCGTCAGATTGCTGGAGCTGTTGGCGCGGATCGCCGAGAAGGCGCAGTCCGAGACGATGTTACCCGTGACGGAGACATTGCCGGCGCGAAAGGCGTTGATGCCATTGCCATTCTGGCCGGTGCCGCCGCTGCGCGCACCGATCCGCTGCACGCGGTTGCCGCTGACGATGGTGCCGTCTTCGGCCTGCTGCCAGCGGTGCACCAGAATGCCGCCATTGCCGCAGTCGGACACGGTATTGTTGGATATCGCCAGACCGGCGGCTTCGACCGAGTAGATGCCGGCGTCCGCAGCCCCCGAAATCTCCGAGCGCTCGACGCGGCCGGCTGCGTGCTCCAGCGCCAGTCCGTGCTTGCCGCTGCCTGTAATCTGGCAATTGTCGATGACGAGATGAGCGACGCGGCGCAGGTCGAGCAGGCCTTGCGCGTCATCGGTCAGCCAGTTGTTGGCGCCGTCGAACACCAGCCCGGTGAGTTCGATATGCTCGGCCTGTTCGGCCGTCAGCAAATGACCGTTGCCGCCATAAAGAATGCGCGAGGCTCCGGGCACGCCGGAAAGCCTGACACGGGCGGGCAAGGTCAGGTTGGAGACGACATAATTTCCGGGCGGCAGGAACACCGGCGCGTTGCGCTCGCTGGCGTCGGCAAGCATCTTGGCGAACGCCTTGCTCTGGTCGTCCGGCGCGTTCGGCTGCAGGCCAAGTTCCGTGGCGTCGATCGAGCCGCGCGTAGCCGTCTTCGCCGAGGCCTTGCCCAGCGAAAGGCCGAGCACGGCGAAGCCGGCCGTCCCCTTCAGAAGCATTCGTCTGTTCACCATTGGCACATCCCTTGCGATCCTCCGGCCAACCGCAGGAATCGTGCCAGCCGCAGCGGTCTTCGCCCGGCCATAGTCCGGCCAATGACCGGGCTCGGCAAGTAGCTTGTACAGTCGCCGAAGCGGGCCTAAGTTTATCCGATGAGCAGAGCTTTTACCCGCGAGGAAGACAGCGAAAACGCCATTGCCGGCATCGGCGAGCGGCCGATCAGCCCGCACCGCAATCTGGTCACGGAGCGTGGACTGGTGCAGATCGAGGACAATCTGGCCGATCTGCGCGACATACTGGCGAAAGCCGAGAGAAAAGCCGATCGCGAGCGCATCGCTGTCGTGTCGCGCGACCTGCGCTACTGGACCGCGCGGCGTGAAAGTGCCGAGCTCTCCGTTCCTGAGCCGGGCAGCGACCAGGTGCGCTTCGGCATGGGCGTCACGCTGGAAAGTGATGACGGCAAGAAGGTGCACTGGAAGATCGTCGGCGAGGACGAGGCCGATCCGTCAAAGGGCAGCATTTCCCACGTCTCGCCGATGGCTGTTGCCCTGTTCGGCAAAAAGGCCGGCGACGTCGCAAGCGTCAACGGCAAGGAATGGGAAATCGTCAAGCTGTCTGACAGCTAGTCTTCAAACTTGACGACATGATCGCGGAAAAACGCTGCCGCGCCCGCTTCATCGATATCGCCTGAGGCAACGGCCATCACGAACTCGTAAAGCGTGCCGTTGTCGGCTGTCAGGGCGCGGCCGTTCACGATCAAGAATGCGCCTGCGGCCACGATTGCTGTCTGTTTGTTGCCATCGACAAAAGCATGGTTCCTGGCGATGCCGAAGACATAGGCGGCCGCGAGATCCTCAATCGAAGGGTCTCCATAGTTGGCCTTGTTCACGGCGCGGGCGAGCGCGGATTCGAGAGCATTTTCGTCCCTCAACCCTTGCGCTCCGCCATGCCGGCGCAACTGCTCGGCATGCATCGCTTCGACGGCACGCCGCGTCAGAAACTCCCAACTCATTCTGCAAGCTTCTGAAGCGCGACCTTGTATTTGTCCATGACCTTTCGGGCAGCTTCCATCTGCCGCTCGAAACTGTCGTCAACCGGCTCAAGGGCAATGCCCCTGTCGGTCTCGACGATCTGAAGTTGATCGCCCGTCTTCAGGTTCAGGCGGTCGAGCATCTCCTTCGGCAGGATCACCCCGTCGGAATTGCCGATCTTGCGAATAGTCGTGTTCATGGCAATAGCACCTTGTTGCAACGCCGATTATAACGCGACCGGCGCTCTGTTGCAACGGATATTATAACAAGCCTGTCAGCCCCCCAGCAGCCGATCCAACAGCCGATCCGCCGCTTCTGGAATAACCGTGCCCGGCGGGAAGATTTCCGCAGCCCCGGCTTGCAGCACCGCGTCGTAATCCTGCGGCGGGATGACGCCGCCGGCGACGATCAGTATGTCGGCGTGGCCGAGTTTCTTCAGCGTATCGCGCAGTTCGGGGATCAGCGTCAGATGTCCCGCAGCAAGCGATGATGCGCCGACGATATGGACGTCCTGCGCGACCGCTAGTTTGGCGATCTCATCCGGCGTCTGGAACATTGCGCCGACGGTAACGTCGAAACCGAGATCGGCGAAGGCCGTGGCGATGACCTTCTGGCCGCGGTCGTGGCCGTCCTGGCCCATCTTGGCGACCAGGATGCGCGGCTTGCCGCCGGACTTCTTCTCGAAGGCTTCGAGCTTCTCCAGCAGCCGGTCGACCGTCAGATTGTCGCCAAGCGCATTGCGATAGACGCCTGAGATCGTCTGCACCGAGGCGACGTGACGGCCAAAGACCTTTTCCAGCGCCAGCGAGATCTCGCCGACCGTGGCGTTGGCGCGCGCGGCGCGGATGGCGAATTCCAGCAGGTTTTCATTACCTTGCGCGGCGCGGGTCAGCGCATCGAGCGCGCTCTCGACCGCGCCGACATTGCGCGTGCCTTTGAGGTTCTGCAGCTTCGACAATTGCCGGGCCCGGACCTCGGCATTGTCGATCTTCAAGACGTCGACCTCGATGTCGTTCTCCGGCCGATGCGAGTTGACGCCGACCAGCATCTGTTCGCCGGAATCGATGCGCGCCTGCGTGCGCGCCGCTGCCTCTTCGATGCGCAGTTTTGGGATGCCCTGTTCGGTCGCCGCCGCCATTCCGCCAAGGCTCTCGACCTCTTCGATATGGGCGAGCGCGCGCGCCGCAAGATCATGCGTCAGCCGCTCCAGATAGGCCGAGCCGCCCCACGGATCGATGATGCGGGTGGTGCCAGATTCCTTTTGCAGGATCAGCTGCGTGTTTCGAGCGATGCGCGCGGAATGGTCGGTCGGCAGCGCCATAGCCTCGTCGAAGGAATTGGTGTGCAGCGACTGGGTATGTCCCTGCGTGGCCGCCATCGCCTCGATCATGGTGCGGGTGATGTTGTTGTAGGGGTCCTGCGCAGTCAGCGACCAGCCGGACGTCTGCGAATGGGTGCGCAGCGACAGCGAGCGCTCGTCCTTCGGCGCGAAATTCTTCTGCATCAGGCTCGACCACAAAAGCCGAGCGGCGCGGAGCTTGGCGACCTCCATGAAGAAGTTCATGCCGATCGCCCAGAAGAAGGACAGCCGCGGGGCGAAACGGTCGATGTCGAGCCCCGCAGCGACGCCGGCGCGGGCATATTCGATGCCGTCGGCAATGGTGTAGGCAAGCTCCAGGTCCGCCGTCGCACCGGCCTCCTGCATGTGATAGCCGGAGATCGAGATCGAGTTGAACTTCGGCATGTGCTGGGAGGTGTAGGAGAAGATGTCCGACACGATCCGCATCGAGGGCTTCGGCGGATAGATGTAGGTGTTGCGGACCATGAACTCCTTCAGAATGTCGTTCTGAATGGTGCCCGCCAAATCCTTCTGCGCAACACCCTGTTCTTCGGCCGCCACAATGTAGAGCGCCATGATCGGCAACACGGCGCCGTTCATGGTCATCGAAACCGTCATCTCGCCGAGCGGAATGCCGTCGAACAATTGCCGCATGTCGAGGATGGAATCGATGGCCACACCCGCCATGCCGACATCGCCTGATACACGCGGATGGTCGCTGTCATAGCCGCGATGGGTGGGCAGATCGAAGGCGACAGACAGGCCCTTTTGGCCGGCGGCCAGGTTGCGCCGGTAGAAGGCGTTGGATTCTTCCGCCGTCGAGAAGCCGGCATATTGCCGGATCGTCCACGGCTGCTGGACATACATGGTCGGGTAGGGGCCGCGCACGAAAGGCGGCATGCCCGGATAGGTCTCGAGATGGGTGAGGCCCTTGAGGTCGCCTTGGCTGTAGAGATGTTTGACGGAAATGCCTTCCGGCGTCAGCCGCTGGCCCTTGACCTCGACGGGCGCGCGCCGTGGCGCCGACCAGCCGATCTCTGAGAAATCCGGGATCACGGCGCGGCTCCGATTGACTGGTCGATGCGGACCGGAAACAGGGCCTCGCAAACCGCCACGCCCTCGGTGAAAGGAGGCCGCCGCTCGGCCGCCAGCGTCTCGACCGGAGCTTCGCCTTTCAGCGGGTAGAGCGTGGTGCCGATGATTGCCCGTTCGCCGCTCCGATAGGCCTCGGCACGGCGCTCGGATGCTGCCTTGACGCGCGACTGGATATGGCCTTGCTGCAGGCTTACCAGAACGCCGCCTTCCGCTTCGATCCTCTGGAGCTCGTCCCACGCCGCTTCGCAGAGGCCTGAGGTCAGCGCCTCGACCGCGCCCGACCCGAAGGCCGGGTCGGCGACATGGTCGATATGGCTCTCATTGGCCATGACCAGCTGCGCGTTGCGGGCGACGCGGCGGGCAAAGCCGGCCGGCAGCCCATGCGCGATGGTGTGTGGCAGAATGGAGATCGAATCCGCGCCGCCGGCGGCCGCGGCAAAGCTGGCGATGGTGGTGCGCAGGATGTTGGTTTCGGGGTCTGCCGCCGTCATCATGCGGAACGACGTCTCGGCATGGATGTTGGCCGTCGATGCGGGGATGGAACAGGTTTCCTGTATCCGCGCCCACAGCCTGCGCAGCGCCCGTACCTTTGCCATGGACAGGAACTGGTCCTGGTCGACGCTCAGCGCGAAGCCGATATGCGGGGCGGCATAGACAAGCGGCTGGCGCGCATCCTCGAACATCCGGAGATAGGAGACGGCGGAGGCGAGCATGGTGCCGAGTTCCTGCGCCTCGGTGGCGCCGGCATTGTGGAACACCCGTCCGTCTGCCTCCAAGAGCACGCCTGGCACGCCCAGCGAGAAGAAATGCGCCAGCGATTGCGGCATCGATGCCTGCAAGGCCTCGATCGACATGCGCAGTCGGCCGGTTCCGGCAAAGATCGCCGCCGGGTCGATGCCGAAGGAGAGGTTGAGCTTGGCCGGATCGGAGCGGCGCTTGCTCAGGAACGCCACGAGCCAGTCGGCCACGGCGCGGCTCCACGGATGGGCATCGATGCGGATCTGGGTGCGGTTGAGCGGCACGCCGTCCAGCACCGTCTCCAGCGCCTGCGCAGTTCTCGGCAGGCCATAGCCGAACGCATTCGGGGCGCCTTCGAAGACCAGCGACAGGCCGGTTGCGCCCTGCGCGACGTCGTCCAGAGCCTGAGCCTTGGCACGGCCGATATCGGGATCGTCGATGCGCTGGCTGACGATCCAGGGCAATTTGGGGTTGGCGCGCACAAGCGGTTCGGCCCCGGCGGCGCGATCGTAGAGCGGCTCTATTCGAATCTGATCGTCGGTGTGCGAGACCAGTTTTTCCTCGAAGGACGCGCCGGCGAGCGCCTTTTCGGCCAAGGCCAGCCAACGCTGGCGCTCGACGTTTGTGGGTTCGACTTCCTTCAAGGCTCCGGCGCCCATCCATTTTCCTCGTTCTTATGCGGCCGCACCAGCCTCAGCACTCCAGTCTACGGTTCCCAGTCCGATATCGCAATGCAATGCGCCTGCGGGGACCCAATTCGATCCGGCTGACATATGTCAGCCTGCGTGGACGAACCATGAACGATTGCCAAACAGCGGCAAAATCCGCAAGCTCCAAAAACCGGTTTCGAGGATTGGTCCAATTTGGACAATTGGCCCAACCTGGATGAATGGCCAATCTGAATGAATGGCATTGTCGCTGTGCAATGGCCTGACTATACCGGCGGCAAGGCCATTGGCTTTAACACATCAGTTTGCGGAGACACGGACCTATGGCTGACGAGACCAGCATTTTCCTCGGCGCCAGCCGCAAGCCCGACGACAGCTATCAGCGCGCCGAACAGCTGCTGCTGCAATATGGCAACCGCCACGGCCTGATCACCGGCGCCACCGGCACCGGAAAGACGGTCAGCCTGCAGATCCTGGCCGAGGGTTTTTCCAATGCCGGCGTGCCGGTCTTCTGTGCCGATATCAAGGGCGACCTGTCTGGCATCGCCATGATGGGCAAGGCGCAGGATTTTCTGGTCAAGCGGGCCGAACAGGTCAAGCTCGACCCTTATGACTTCCAGGAATTCCCGGTCATCTTCTGGGATTTGTTCGGCGAGCAGGGCCACCCGATCCGTGCCACCGTCTCGGAAATGGGGCCGCTGCTCCTGTCGCGGCTGATGAACCTCTCCGAGGCGCAGGAAGGCATCATGAATATCGCCTTCCGCATCGCCGACGAGGACGGCCTGCTGCTGCTCGACATGAAGGATCTGCAGGCGCTGCTGGCCAGCATTGCCGAGCGCGCCGAGGAAATCAGCTCGCGCTATGGCAATGTCACCAAGCCTTCCGTCGGCGCCATTCAGCGTACGCTGCTGGTGCTGGAACAGCAGGGCGCGGCGCATTTCTTCGGCGAGCCGGCACTGCGCATCGCCGATATCATGCGCACCACCCGTGACGGCCGCGGCGCCATCAGCGTGCTCGCTGCCGACAGACTGATGATGAACCCCAGGCTCTACGCCACCTTCCTGCTCTGGCTGATGTCGGAGCTGTTCGAAGAACTGCCCGAGGTCGGCGACCCCGACAAGCCGAAGCTGGTGTTCTTCTTCGACGAGGCGCATCTGCTTTTCGACGAAGCGCCGAAGGTGCTGATCGACCGCGTCGAGCAGGTGGTTCGCTTGATCCGCTCCAAGGGCGTTGGCGTCTATTTCGTCACCCAGAACCCTTTGGATATTCCCGAAAAGGTTTTGGCCCAGCTCGGCAATCGCGTCCAGCACGCGCTGCGCGCCTATACGCCGCGTGAGCAGCAGGCGGTGAGGACGGCGGCCGAGACGTTCCGGCCCAACCCGGACTTCGACTGCGCCACCGCCATCACCCAGCTTGGCACCGGCGAGGCGCTGGTCTCGACGCTGGAAGCCAAGGGCGTGCCGTCCATGGTGCAGCGGACACTGATCCGGCCGCCGTCGTCCAGGCTTGGCCCGATCACGGCGGACGAGCGCCGCAAGCTGATCGACCAGAGCCCGGTCGCTGGCCAGTACGACCAGACCATCGACCGTGAATCGGCCTTCGAAATGCTGCAGAAAAAGGCCAAGGAGGTGCAGGACGCGGAGGCGCAGCAGCCCGACAGCGGCCGCTCGCGCTGGACCATTCCGGGCTTCGGCAATGACGGTCCGCCGCCGCCGCAATCAGGCGGACGCCGTGCACCGGCGCCGCGCCCGTCAAGCCGCCAGACGGTTGCCGAAGCCGCGATCAAGTCGGTGGTGCGTTCGGTCGGCTCGTCGGTCGGCCGCGCGATCGTGCGCGGGATTCTGGGCAGCCTGTCCAGGGGACGGTGAAAAGTATCAGCCCGCCAGACTGCCGCATCGCGGACAGCCTAGCCGAAGCGGTTGCTCGATTGGCCTCGCTCCCCCGGCCGGAGCGCAAAGAGGCCGCCCTCATGCGGGTGCGCGTCAAGGTGCTCGGCGGTCATCGTGAACCGCGCCGAGGTGACGAACAGAGTATCGAGATCGGCGCCGCCAAAGGCGCAGCTCGTCGGCCACGAGCAGGGCAGTTCGATGGTCCGATCCAGCTGGCCGCCCGGTTCGATGCGGGCAAGGCAGCTGCCGCCCACGACCCTGCAGTTCCAGATGTAGCCTTCGGCATCCATGCAGGAGCCGTCGGGCAGGCCTCGCTCGAACCCGCCGAAAAACCGGCGCCGGTGTTCAAGCCGCGAAGCGGCCCTGTCCCAAGCATAGCTGTAGAGTTCGTTCTTCATTGTGTCGGCCGTGATGAAGCGGCCGTCCTGCGTCCACACCATGGTGTTGGTGATACCGAAACGGTCGTCGGACAGCCGCGTCACGGCCCCGTCGGGGGCAACCCGAAAAAGCTGCCCTGCTTCTTGGGTGATCGCGATGGGCGCATCATCCGGTCCGATATTGTTGGCCATCGTGCCGACCCAGAACGACCCATCGGGCGCGACGACGCCTTCATTCAGCCGTATGTCGGGCCGGTCCGGTTCGATCGTCGCGATCGTTCGGAACTTCCCGCCGAAATCCCACAAGGCAATCTCGTTCCTGAGGCCGACAATGGCGCTGCCATCGGCGCACAGTCCGATCGAGGTGACCAGATCGGGCGTCTCCCAGGACTCGTGAGCTGAGGTCAGCGGATCCAGCCTGTGGATCCTGCGGCCGATAATGTCGATCCAGACCAGCCGGTTGCGGCGATCGTCCCAGATCAGGCTCTCTCCCACCACATCGCGCGCATCGAAAGCCAGGCTAGCGTTCGTCTCGTTCATGCGGTTCCCCAGGTTAGAAACACTCTTGACACATATCTCTTGGATAAATTAACAACAATTAGATAGCAACCTGTCATACAGGTTTTGAGGGAGCGAGATGCAGGATCCGACGGAGACAGCGGCTGAGCCGAATCCCGGCCTTGTGAGCACGGCGATCCAGGCGATCACGCAGCACATCCGCTCCGAGGGCCTTGCAGCCGGCGATCCGCTGCCAAGCGAAGCGGCCATGACGCGCCAGCTCAATGTCTCGCGAACCGTCGTGCGCGAAGCGTTCCGATCGCTTTCGGCAATGCGCCTGATCGACATGAGCGCCGGGCGCCGCGCCACCGTCGCCAAGCTCGACACCGGCGCCATGTCGATGGTGATCGAGCACGGCATAACCACGCAGCAGATCAGCGTTCATCAGGTCTATGATGTCAGGCGCACGATCGAGATGCGCACGGTGGCGCTCGCGGCGCTCCGCCGCACCGAGGCGGAAGCCGCCGCGATCGCGCAATCCGCCCGGCTGATGCGTGAAAATTTCCAGAACCCCGAGATCGTCATGGAGCACGACATCGCCTTTCACGAGGCGATCGCGGCGGCCTCGCACAACCCCGTCTTCTCGCTGATCGTCACCGCCTTCAGCGGGGTCACGCGCCGCACCTGGGTGATCGGCTGGCGAACACGCTCCTCCAGTGAAGACCAGCTCAAAATGATCAAGGGGCACGAGGACATAGCCGAGGCAATCCTCAAGGGCGATCCGCGGCTCGCCGTCGAGCACATGGCGCAACATTTCGACAAGAGCGTCAAGGCGCTGCTCGATGCAGGAATTGCCTGACATGAAGATCACCGCGATCGAGACCATTCGCATCGAGGAGAGGCCTAACCTTCTTTGGGTCGAGGTCCATACCGACGAAGGCATAACCGGGCTCGGCGAGACCTTCTTCCTGTCGCGCACCGTCGAGGCGTATCTGCACGAATATGTCGCGCCACGCGTGATCGGCCGCGATCCGCTCGAGATCGACCTTTTGTCCGCCGACCTGGTCGGCTATCTCGGCTTCCGCTCCAGCGGCGCCGAGGTGCGCGGCAATTCGGCCTTCGACATCGCGCTATGGGACATTTTCGGCAAGGTCACCGGCCAGCCGATCGCACAGCTTCTGGGCGGCTTCAGCCGTCGCTCGATCCGCACCTACAACACTTGTGCCGGCACCGAATACATCAAGGACGCCAAGGGCCAGACGACGGCCAATTACGGCATCGGCGCCGGGCGCGACTATGATGATCTGAACGGCTTCCTCAACCGTGCCGGCGAGCTGGCCGAGGAGCTGCTCGAGGACGGCATCACCGCCATGAAGATCTGGCCGTTCGATCACGCCGCCGAAAAGACGCGTGGCAACGACATTTCGGCGGCCGATCTGAAATCGGCGCTGGAGCCATTCGAGAAGATCCGCCGCGCCGTCGGCGACAAGATCGACATCATGGTCGAGTTTCATTCGATGTGGCAGCTCCTGCCGGCCATGAAGATCGCCGGCGCTCTGAAACCTTACGCCACCTACTGGCACGAGGACCCGATCCGCATGGACAGCCTCGGCGACTTGAAACGCTACGAGGCGGTCAGCCCGGCGCCGATCTCGGCCTCCGAGACGCTGGGCAGCCGCTGGGCGTTCCGCGACCTGCTCGAAACCGGGGCTGCCGGCATCGTCATGCTCGACATCTCCTGGTGCGGCGGCCTGTCGGAGGCGCGCAAGATCGCCGCGATGGCGGAGACCTGGCGGCTGCCGGTCGCGCCGCATGACTGCACCGGTCCGGTCGTGCTCGCGGCCTCGACGCATCTGTCGCTCAATGCGCCCAACGCGCTGGTCCAGGAGAGCGTGCGCGCCTTCTACCGCACCTGGTACCGAGACCTGGTGACGGCGCTGCCTGAGGTGAAGAACGGCATGATCACCGTGCCGCCCGGACCGGGGCTGGGGCTGGCGCTCAACCCCGACCTTGGCAAGGCCTACACCGTCCAGCGCCGCGTCTCCGACAAAACCGACATCTAGAAAATCCAAAGGGAGGAATTGAAATGAAAAAACTGACTGCAACACTTCTGCTTGGCGTCGCTCTTTTCGGCGCCCAGACCGCCGCGCGTGCCGACGGGCTGAACATTGTCTTCACGCACCATTCGTCGGCATCGAACACCTTCTGGCAGGCGGTGAAGAAGGGCTTCGACGACGGCTGCGCCAAGGTCGAGGCCAGCTGCAACATGGTCTTCACCCAGACCGAGGGTTCGATCGAACAGCAGGTCGCCAACATGCGCGCTGCCCTTGCCGCCAAGCCCGACGCGCTGCTGACCTCGATCGTCGACGACCACGCGTTCGATGACGTCATCAAGGAGGCGCGCGATGCCGGCGTGCTGGTGATCGCCGTCAATGTCGACGACACCGAAGGCGCCAAGGGCAATGCGCGGCAGGCCTTCGTCGGCCAGGGCTTCAAGCCGGCGGGCTATTCGCTCGCCAAGGCCATTTCCGAAAGCTTCCCGAAGGACGGCCCGATCAAGGTGCTGGTCGGCATCTCAGCACCCGGCCAGAACTGGTCCGAGAGCCGCGGCGCCGGCGTGATGCAGTTCCTCGAGGAATACAAGGCCGCGCATGCCGACCGTGACGTGTCGTGGGAGCGCATCGACAGCGGCACCGATCTTGCCATCACCTCCGACCGCGTCGGCGCCTATCTCAACGCCCATGCCGACACCACCGCCTATTTCGACACCGGGTTCTGGTGCGCCGGCGTCGCCCGCGTGCTGCAGGATCGCGGTGTAGCGCCAGGCAAGGTCCTGCTCGGTGGCTTCGACCTGGTGCCCGAGGTGCTGCAACAGATGCAGAAGGGCTACGTGCAGGCGCTGGTCGACCAGCAGCCCTACATGCAGGGCTTCATGCCGGTGATGGAGGCCTATCTCAACAAGAAGATCGGCCTGGCGCCTTCCGATATCGACACCGGTCAGGGCATCGTGCGGCCGAACGAGGCCGACGCGATCATGGCGCTCTCCGCCCAGGGGATGCGCTGACAGCGCAGCGCGACGCTTTGCATCGGCGGCGCCTCGCGCCGCCGATGCATCAACAGAAGTTCGAATTCCTGGAGCCTGACGTGAAGCGTCTGTTCAAGACCTATCTCGAAAAGCCGGAGCTGGCCGGTCTGATCCTGCTCTTGCTGCTGATCGTCGTGTTCCAGATCCGCTCGCATGGCGTGTTCCTCAACCAGGACAATCTGCGCGGCATTCTCGGTATCCTGCCGGAGGCCGGTCTCGTTGCCATCGGCGTCACCATCCTGATGATCAGCGGCGAGTTCGACCTCTCCGTCGGATCGGTGTTCGCGCTGATGCCGATGACGATGGCGGTGCTGATGGTGCACGGCGCTCCGTTCCCGCTGGCACTGCTCGCCGGACTGCTTGTCTCGGCGGGCATCGGCTTCATCAACGGCTACATCACCATTCGCTTCGCCATACCGAGCTTCATCACCACGCTCGGCATGCTGTTCATGGCGCGCTCGCTCACCGTCGTCGTCTCCGGCGGCTTCCCGCCTTTGCTCCCGGCCGACCTGCCGAACTGGCTGTTCACCTCCTTCGTTGGCCCCGGCAACATGTTCCGCATGTCCTTCCTGTGGTTTGCCGGCATTGCGCTGCTGACCTCGCTGATGCTTTCGCGCACCAATTTCGGCAACTGGATCAAGGCCACCGGCGGCTTCCCGCCGGCCGCCGCCGCGATGGGCATCCCGACCGCCAGGGTCAAGATCATCTGCTTCATGCTCTGTTCGATGCTCTCCGGCTTCGCCGGCATGCTGCAGGTGCTGCGGTTGGGCTCGCCCTTGCCTTCGATCGGCGAGGGTATGGAACTGCAGGCGGTGGCCTCCGCCGTCATCGGCGGCGCTTCGCTCGCCGGCGGTATCGGCACCGTCATGGGCGGCATCATCGGAACGACGCTTATCCGCGTCATCGACAATGGTCTCGTGCTCAGCCATGTCGACGCCAATTGGTTCAAGTTCGCCATCGGCTTCCTGACCATATTCGCCGTCGTCGCCAATGCCTGGATGCGCAAGCGCGCCAAGGCCATCAAGATGGAGGGCTGAGCGATGGCCGACGCGATCATCTCCGTTCACAACCTTCACAAATGGTATTCCGGTGTCCATGCGCTAAAGGGGGTAACGCTCGACTTCACCCGCGGCGAGGCGCTTGGGCTGGTCGGCGACAATGGCGCCGGCAAATCAACCCTCATCAACATCCTCTCCGGCGTCCACACGGCGGACCAGGGCGAGATCAAGGTCGAGGGCAGAACAGTCCGCATCGCCAAACCGCGCGACGCGATGGATCTCGGCATCGAGACGATCTACCAGTACAATTCCATGGTGCCGACCATGTCGATCGCCAGGAACCTGTTCATCGGCCGCGAGCCGACCCGTTTTTCGGTCTTCGGCGTCGGCTTGCTCGACCAGAAGAAGATGGCCAGCGAAAGCATCCGCGCAATTGCCAATGTCGACCTGCATTTGCGCTCGCCGGATGCCCTTGTTGGCGAGCTTTCCGGCGGCCAGCGGCAGGGCGTCGCCATCGCGCGAGCCATGCATTTCAAGTCGAAGGTGATGATCCTCGACGAGCCGACCAACCATCTCTCCGTCAAGGAGACGAGAAAGGTGATCGGCTTCGTGCGCGGCCTGAAAGAGCAGGGCATCACCGGCGTCTTCATCAGCCACAACATGCACCATGTCTTCGAATGTTGCGACCGCGTCGTGGCGATGGCGCGCGGCGAAATCGTGCTGGACAAGCGGGTCACAGAGACGTCGATCGATGAAGTCCACAGCGTTCTCTGAGAGGCGGCGGTAATGAAGGTCCTTGCCAATCGCGTCGTGCTCCTGACCGGCGGCCTTGGCTCGCTCGGCCGGGCCCAGGCGGTGACGCTGGCGCGGGCCGGCGCGCGCGTGCTGGTGCTCGACCGCCCCGACAGCGAGGACGGGCCAGGGATTGCCTCCGCGCTCGCCGTGGAGGCAGGCGGCAACGTCGCCTTTATCGGCTGCGACCTCAATCGGCTTGCGGAGGCGGAGGCCACGGTGGCGGCGCTGGCGGCGAGGGAAGGCGGGATCGACGTCTTGATCAACAACGCCGCCCTGATCATCAACCGGCCATTCGAAGAATTCTCGCTGACCGAATATGAGGATCAGATCCGCGTCAACTCCTCAGCCGCCTTCGCCTTGGCGCGGGCCTGCGCGCCGGCGATGAAGGCGAAGGCCTATGGCAAGATCGTCAACTTCTGCTCCATCACACTCAACGGCCGCTGGGACGGCTATGTTCCCTATGTCGCGTCGAAGGGCGCGATGCTCGGCCTGACCAAATCACTGGCGCGGGAGCTTGGGCCGCACGGCGTCCGGGTAAACGCCGTGTCGCCCGGAGCGGTTGTTTCGGAGGCCGAGGCGCGTGTGTTCGGCGATCGGCTGGCGCAGTACAACGCCTGGATCCTGGAGAACCAGGGCCTCAAGATGCGCATCGAACCGCATCACGTCGCCGATCTCGTGCTGTTCCTCGCATCGCCCGCCTCGGACATGATCAGCGGGCAGAACATTGCCATCGACGGCGGTTGGTGAGGGATGGCCGGCCTGCTGGAACTGCGCGACGACCACGCCCGTCTTGTCCTGGCGCCGGAGAAGGGTGCGTCGATCGCGCGCTTCGACGCATTGGTCGGCGGCGCATCGGTGCCGCTGCTTAGGCCCGGCGATGGCACCGGCCCTTCCGGTTGCCAAGTTCTGGTTCCCTGGTCGAACCGCATTTCAGGCGGCGGCTTCGAGTTCGACGGCCGCTTCCACGCCGTCGAGCCGAATGTGGCGGGAGAGGCCTTTCCGATCCATGGCGACGGCTTCCAGAGGGAGTGGCGGATTGCCGGCTATAGCGCCACCGAAGCGGAATTGATCCTCGACGCCGGCGGGATCGGTCCCTACCGATACACCGCGCGGGTCGCCTACGCGCTGCATGACGGGGCGCTGGATGCCACGCTCACCGTGGAGAATCGTGCCGGCATTCGCCTGCCTTACGGCCTCGGCTTTCATCCGTGGTTTCCGCGCAGCGCCGCAACGACGCTCGAGGCAAAGGCGGCGCGGGTCTGGCTGGAGGATAAGCGTCATTTGCCGATCGGCGTGGCGCCTGTGGCCGATTACCCCGCGTGGAATTTCTCGAGCAGCTCCCTGCTGCCGCGCAGCTGGGTGAACAACGCCTTCGACGGCTGGGACCGCCGCGCCAGGATCGCCCGGCCCGAGGACAGGATCACCATCTCGCTGACGGCCTCACCGTCGCTCGACGTCTTCATCCTGTATTCGCCGTCGCAGGATGCCGATTTCTTCTGCTTCGAGCCGGTGTCGCATGCCGTCGATGCGCATCACGGCGAAGGGCTGACCTCGCTTGAGCACGGCGCTATGCTGAGTGCAAACATGCGGCTTGACTGGAATTCCACCGCGTCGCGTTGATGCCAAACAAGGCAGCACAACCGTTCCCCGTCCCTTGATCTAGTGCGCCTTGAGGCGCTGCCGGTGGGCCGCCTGTTTGGCGCGGTTACCGCAAAGCGCCATGCTACACCAGCGGCGCTTGCGGCCGCGCGTGTGATCGACGAACAGCAGCGTGCAGGCTGGCCCCTCGCAGGCCTTCACATCCGAAAAACTCTCCTCGCAGACAAATGTCGCCAGCGTTTCGGCGACCGGCAACAGCAGCGCTTCCGGAGAGCGCCAGCGCCGCAGCGTCTGGAGTTCGAGGCCATCGCCACCAGCCACGATATGGCTGAACCGTTCATCGCGTTCGAGCAGCCGGTTCAGTGGCTCCAGGGCGTGCAGCGCATCGGCAGGGAGCGTCTGCCCCTTGCGCTCGCGCACAAAGCCTCGGAACCATTCGCGCAACTGCCTCGCCTGATCCGCGATCTCATCTAGCTCGCCGGGGAGGGCCCTGGCTCGAATGCTTTGCAGCGCCTGTGCGGGTACCAGCCCGGCCTGCTCCAGCCAGCTCAGCAATCCCTCGCCGTCATCGAGCCAGTCGACGGGGGTGTCGACGGGCGTTGCGATTGAATTCAGGAAATCCATGGCGAGAGCGTCGCCGAGAAACATCGCGGGAGAATGCTGCATCGAAACTCCAATTGTCCCGGCAGCATCGGCCCCGAGCACGTCTTCGTGAAGATAACCGTTCTAAGGCTTGTTGACAAGTTACGCGCGGTTGAGATATTTCGATGGTAACCGGTTAGATGAAGTTAACCAGGTTATTTTTAGGAAAAGGAGAGCGTCGATGTCTTCGCAACCTATGAGCATTGTGCTCGTCCATGGCGCCTGGGCCGATGGATCGAGCTGGGCAAAAATCATCGCACCGCTGGCGGCGAAAGGTTTCAACGTGATTGCCGCGCCGTTGCCGCTGACATCGTTTGGCGATGATGTCTCGGCGCTGGACCGAACCCTCGATCGCGTGACTGGCGAGGTCATGCTTGTCGGACACGCCTACGCTGGAACCGTGATCGCGGCGACGCGTAGCGACAAGGTGAAGGCGCTTGTCTATGTCGCCGGGCTTGCTCCGGACGAGGGCGAGACGGTGGCGGACGTCTTCTACCGCGCCAAGCCGCATGCGCTGGCGCCGGCGCTTGCTCCAGACGCTCATGGGCTGATCTATCTGCCCGAAGCGGCTTTCGCCACAGCCTTCGCCCAGAACGCCTCGGCCGAAGAGCTGGCGGTGCTGGCCGCGGTTCAGCGGCCGATCTCGCCGGCCTGCATCAGTGTCGCCATGGAGCGGCCGCTGTGGAAGGACCTGCCATCGTGGTTCCTGGTGGCGGAAGAGGATCACATGATCCCGGCCGAGACCCAGCATTTCATGGCGACGAGAATGAAGGCGCGAGTGCGCGCGCACCCGCTCGATCACACGCCGATCGTCACCGCGCCCGGCGTCGTCGTCGACATCATTCTCGATGCAGCGCGCGAGGCGATGGACGGCGCACCCACGCGCCAAACGGCTCAGACGAGATAACCGCCAATTCGATTTTTTTCGCAGGAGAGAAAAATGACTGTAGTCAACTATCGCAAGGCCGACGTGAACGGCTTCAACATCTTCTACCGCGAGGCCGGCACGCCAGGCGCTCCGAAGCTTCTGCTGCTGCACGGCTTCCCGAGTTCAAGCCATATGTTCCGGGACCTGATCCCGCTGCTGGCCGACCGCTTTCACATCATCGCTCCCGATCTGCCGGGGTTCGGCCAGTCGGACATGCCGGCGCGCGGCGAATTCGCCTACACGTTCGACAACATCGCCGACGTGATCGACCGCTTCACCGACAAGGTCGGCTTCGACCGTTACGCCGTCTATGTCTTCGACTACGGTGCGCCGACCGGTTTCCGGCTTGCCGTCAGGCACCCGGAAAAGATCACGGCGATCATCTCGCAGAACGGCAATGCTTACGAGGAAGGCCTGAGCGATGGCTGGAATCCGATCCGCGCCTACTGGCTGGAGCCGTCGGCGGCCAATCGCGAAGCCCTGCGCGCAATGCTGAAGCCCGAGGCGACGATCTGGCAATACACGCACGGCGTTCCCGACGCCGGCCGCGTCTCACCGGACGGATACGGGCTCGACAATTTCCACCTGGCGCGGCCCGGCGCCGACGAGGTGCAGCTCGACCTGTTTGGCGACTACAAGAGCAATGTCGCGCTCTATCCGGCCTTCCAGGATTATTTCCGCACCCATAAGCCGCCCTTCCTCGCCGTGTGGGGCAAGCACGATCCGTTCTTCCTGCCGCCCGGTGCCGAGGCGTTCAAGCGCGACATGCCGGATGCGGTCGTGCGCTTCTTCGATACAGGCCATTTCGCGCTGGAAACGCACGCTGCCGAGATAGCGGCTGCCATCCGCGACTTCCTTCCCCGCTGAGATCAGAAGAAGGATTCCCGAAATGTCGAACTCCGTCGCCATCGTCACCGGCGCCAGCCAGGGCATCGGCCAGGCCACCGCCATCCGTCTCGCGCGCGACTTCACCGCCATTGTTTTGGTCGCGCGCAACCGCGCCAATCTTGAGCAAACGTCGGAAGCGGTGCGCGCCGCCGGTGCACGGGCGCTGGTGATCGATGCCGATCTGGCTGAGCCGCAGGCCGCAAGCGCCATTGTCGATCAGACCATGGCCGCGTTCGGCCGCATCGACGCGCTCCTCAACATTGCCGGTGCGGTGCCGCAGATCGATCTGTTCGACATGACCGACGAGCAGTGGGAAGGTGGCCTGGCGCTGAAGCTGCACGGCGCAAGGCGGCTCACCATTGCGGCGTGGCCTGCGCTCAAGGCGGCCAAGGGTGCGGTTGTCCTGATGTCGGGCAATTCGGCGCTGTTTCCGAAGGCGCCTTATGCGGCCGTCGGAACGATCAATGCCGCGATCGTCGCCTTGGCAAAAGCGTTCTCCGATCGCGGCATCGCCGATGGCGTGCAGGTCAACAGCGTGTTGCCCGGTCCGGTGATGACCGGGCGCCGAAAATCCTATCTGCAGCACTGGGCGCCGTTGCACGACATGACGGTGGAGGAGGCGACGGCCAATTTCCCCAAGGAAGCCGGCATCGCCCGCTACGGCGAACCCGAGGAGATCGCCGAACTCATGGCCTTCCTGGTCTCATCAGGCGCCCGCTGGATGACCGGCTCGGCGCTGCGCATGGACGGCGGCGAAGTGAAGTCTATTTGACGATGGCAGGAAGCGACCGGCCAGCCGGCCAGCTTTCCCTTTGTCCAGGCACTTGTCCAAACCGAACGGAGAAAACGCATGGCACGACCGCAACATTATGATGTGCTGATCCTCGGCAGCGGCCAGGGCGGCAAATAGCTCGCGTGGCACCTTGCCCGTTCCGGCGAAAAGGTTGCGGTCGTCGAGCGCCGCTGGGTCGGCGGCTCTTGCCCCGCCGTCGCCTGCATGCCCAGCAAGAACGAACTGTGGAGCGCAAGAGTGGCACATCTCGCCCATCATGCCGGCGAATTCGGCACGCTCACAGGTCCGGTGACGACCGACATGGCGAAGGTGCGCCGGCGCAAGCAGGACATGATCGATCGCGAGATAGCCTTTCACCTCGATGCCTATCGTACCAGCGGCGCCGAGCTGGTCATGGGCAGCGGCCGTTTCGTCGGGCCGAAGCAGGTCGAAGTAACCCTGAATGACGGCGGCACGCGCCTCCTCACGGGTGGCAAGGTCATCATCAATGTCGGCTCGCATGCGGCTATCCCCGGCATTCCTGGTCTCCAGGCCGCCCAGCCGCTCACGCATATCGAAGCGCTGGAACTCGATGTCCTGCCGCCGCACCTGATCGTGCTCGGCGGCGGCTATGTAGGCCTGGAATTGGCGCAGGCTTATCGCCGCTTCGGCAGCCGCGTGACGGTGATCGAGGCCGGACCCCAGCTTGTCGGTCGCGAGGACCGCGACGTCGCCGAAGAAATGCGACGGCTTCTCGAGGGCGAGGGCATCGAGTTCCTTGTCGGCGCCGAACCGCTCGAGGTCGGCGGCCGATCGGGGCAAGACGTCAGCGTGACCGTGCGCACGCCAACCGGCGAGCGGAAAATCGAGGGCACTCATCTGCTCGCCGCCATGGGGCGCGTGCCCAACACCGCCGGCATCGGTCTTGAAGCGGCCGGCGTCGAATTGGATGGGCGAGGGTTCATCCGCACCAACGAGCGGCTGGAGGCGAGCGCGCCCGATGTCTGGGCGCTCGGTGAATGCGCCGGCAGCCCGCAATTCACGCACGTCTCGGTCGACAATTCCCGCATCGTCAGGGATAACCTCGCCGGCGGCAACCGCGGCACACGCGACCGGCTGGTGCCCTACACCATGTTCACCGATCCGCCGCTCGCCCGCGTCGGGCTAAGCGAAGGCGAGGCGCAACGGCAGGGCGTCATCGTGCGCGTCGCTACGCTGCCGATGAAAAACGTGCTGCGCACTGCCGCGACCGGCGAGACGCAAGGGTTCATGAAGGTTGTCGTTGCCGGCGACGACGACCGCATTCTCGGCTTCACCATGATAGGGTCCGAGGCCGGCGAAGTCTTGGCCGCGGTGCAGACGGCGATGCTGGCGAGCCTGCCTTATCCGAGACTTCGCGACGCCGTCATCACGCATCTGACCATAGCGGAGGGACTTGGGCCGCTGCTGTCCAACGTGCCGTCCCAGTCCGAACCATAGGGAGCTGCTGAGGATTGCGGCATTCTTCCCGTGGCGGGGATCGGAAATGCAACGTCTAGAGAATCCCGGAGGATGAACAGATGATAGACTGGGACAGCGTAACCCGCGATCATGTGCTGCAAGCGATCAAGGAATATGACCGGCTGGGGCCGGACCAGTTCTTCGCCGAGCACGGCTTCGCGCCGACAACCACCTATGAGCTGGCTTGGAAAGAACGCGCCTATCCGCCAAAGGCAATCCTGGGCACGGCCTATGAATTCGCCACCGGCCGGCGACTGCACTCCGCTGACTTCGAGGGAGGCAAGTCAGGCGCCGTAAAAGTGCTTGGACAGTTGGGCTTCACCGTCCGCGAAAAGCGACGACCGGTTGGGTGAAGTGGCTCCCGAGCTGCCGCGAGGACCTCACGTACACACCCATTCGCGGATCTTGCATTTCTGTCCTGTCCGCTCGCAGGTCTGCAGCGTGAGGTCTTCGGCCTGCCGGCGTGTTTGCGCCGTCTCCGCGCCCCAGCTGGCAAATTGTCCGCTCGTCTTCTCGCCCACCGCGAGGGCGCCGCAATGATTGTAGGGAAAACCGGTGTTGTCGTCGTCGTTCCAGTGGCGATGGTTGCGAAACACGCTGACCACGGTACAGCCGTCGCCGCCGGCGTTCTGGCAATGCTTGAGGGCGATGTCCATCGCCTCCTGACGCTTGTCGGCACCCCAAAAGAAGCCGTGCTTCCCGTCAGGGTTCGAATAAGCGATCGCCGCCCAGATGCCCCTCTCTTCCTCTGCCGGAGGCGGGGCAGGGAGGTCCGCCGCAGCGAGCCGCCCGGCGCAGGCCAACAGCATGCCGATCGCCGCAATGGAGAGTCTGGTTCTCATTGTACGCCTCCTTGTTTTCCTGCTGCCGAGGCCACGGAAATGACGATGCAGCTGTTGCCGGTGGGCAGAAGCATCGCGTTGCCCCCTCCATTGGCCAGTTCATAGACGCTGATTTGTCCAAGATTATTGGCAAACTTGCTGCCTTTCGGAAGCAGGGCCGGAACATCGGCGCAATTGGCCGCGAATGGCGCCACCCTGACCATCGTACCTTCGCAAACAGATGCGGTGGGTGCTGCGAACACCAGGCCCGCCGCCGGGCCGCTGTAGTCCTGCGTGGCATAGTTCATGCCGACCAGGGCTTCCACGACGTGTTTGTCGGGGGCCTCGTTGTTCCAAATCGACTGGACGCTGTACGTCGTGCCGGTCGTCAGCATCTGCCCAAGGGCTGGGAAAATGTTGGAACAAGACTGCAAGCCTGCCTGTTTGGCGTGTTGCAAAAATGGCGTGTCGGCCAGGGCCGGATCGGGCTCGTTGGTCTCCGCGACCGCCGGCTGCGGCAGGACGGTTCGGACCAGGTCGTATCGCATGGCGGCGAACCCGGCAGCGCCGATGACGGCAATGCCAAACAGCGCAAGCACTGCCGTTTTCGACCAGCTTCGTTTCCGTCTATTCCGATCGCCGACGTCGATCCGAACAGCATCGACGTTCTGGTTGCGGGACATGATCCGATCATGGATCGATTGCTGGCTCATCGGGATGCCTCGCTCATTTTATCGCTTCAACCGCCTTGGAAAGGCCCTTGAGGGTCGCGGTCACGTTGATCGTCCTGCCATCGGTCGTCGGATAGGAGATGGTGGATGCCGCGTCCTTCGAAATCTGTTCGCGCATGATGGGACCAACCGGCAGCATGCCGATGCAAACGGCTTGATTGCATCCGTCGAGTTGAATTTTTATCGGCTCCTTGCGCCCTTCGAAGCTCAGCAAGACAGGAGCGTCGCTCCTGGCAACCGGCGGGGTGCGCAGGATCATGTAGGGATTGCCTTCCTTGGTGGCCGCAAGCGACCAGCTGAACGCAACCTGTCCTGCCTGGTCCTCGATGATCTGGGTGACGTTGCAGACCCTTTGGCGGGCCTTCAGGTTCTCGTCGCAGATCAGCGTCCAGTTCTCGAACGGACGGGTGGTCCGCTGATATTCGCCAAGCTTCGCATCCGCGGGCACCGCGACGTCGGAAGGTTTTACCCTGTAGCCGGAAGGGATCGCTTCCTGCCCGGCCGCTAACGAGCCGGACAGGAGCATTGATGTCATGGATATCGCGACAGCAAGGATTGCCTGCCTGATCATGGCCGGGCTCTAGTTCAGCGTAAGGCTGACGCCCGCGCCGACACCCCAGTGTCCGCCTGCTGTCGTGCCGGACAGGTTCGCTCGAACACGTCCCTCCTCGCTGGTGTAGCCGGCGCCGAAGGCCAGCGCCCCTTCACCGCGCCAATAGCCGCCGCCTGCGGCCACGCTCAGCTTGCCGGGACGATCGTCGTAGCGCAGCGAGGCGGCCGCCAGGCCGATCGCGGCGGCCTGGCGCGCCTCGCCCTTGACCTCGCCCATGTCCATGTTGAGCTGGCTGAGTTTGGAGTCCGCATACGCATTGGCTTGCTGCAGCGTGGTGGCTGCCACCTGGTTGGTGTAGGTCTTCGAATCCGCCAGGTTGAGTGCTAGCCCGCTGTTGAACTGCTGAACGTTGACCGCATCGGTGTTGGCAACGCCCGCCCCGACATTGTGGATGACCACCGGCGTGTTGGGGTCGCCGCCGGCAAGCGTTATCGAGTTGGATTTGCTGCCGTCGCCGTTCTTGTCGTACTGGATCGCGAACTCGTTGAGATCGCCGACGCTCCCCTGCACGGCTTCGACCGCCTGGTTGGTGGCGTAGAGCTGGCTGCCGTTGATGGCGTCGGTGGAGGTGCCGCTGATCCTGCCGGCAGCGACATTGGTGACGGTGCGCTCGTTGCCGACGGTGCCGACGCTCACTGTGCTCGTCGGAGTTGTTCCGGCAAACGTGTAGTTGACGCCGTTGATCGTGGTGCCGGTGGTGGCGACCGCGGCCGCCGTCGTCGAGCCCGCGCCGAGCGCGACGCTGCCCGGCTCGTTGGCCGTCGCGCCTGCGCCGAGCGCCACCGCCTGGGCGCCATTGGTGGTCGCGTTGGTGCCGAGTGCGATGCTGTCGGCCTGGTTGACGGTCGAGTTCTGGCCGATGGCGATGCCTCCCGGCGCCGTCTGCTGCACGATGGCGCCATTGCCGATGCCGATGCCGTTGTCGCCGTTGACCGTCGTGCGCGGACCGACCGCGACCGAATCGACGCCGACCGCAAGCGAATCCGCGGCTGTTGAATTGGCGTGGAAGTACAGGCTTCCCGTCACCGCGAAGGAGCTCAGCGCGCCCTTCAGCTGGCGCAGCGTGACCGCGTCCTGGTCCTGGGTGCCGTCGGCCACGTTGATGATCTGGCGATAGGAGGTGGAGGTGCCCACAGAGACGGCGCCGAGCAGGGTCATGTCCGCGGTGTTGTAGGGAATGAGGCCGGTGCCGGAGAGGATCGATCCCGATATGCCCGCGACCGCACGGTCCGAAACGGAACCGGCGCCGAGCGCCACGCCGCCGGTCACGGTTGCCTGGGTGCCGCGGCCGAGCGCCAGCGCGTCGCCGGCGGAGGCGGTCGCCTGGTAGCCGAGGGCGGAGGAGCCTATCCCCTGCGCGAAGGCGTCGGTGACCGGCAGCGTGCTATCATTGGTGCGCACATAGCGGATGCCGTCGCCATTGGCGTCGGTGTAGGCGGTCGAGGTGTCGCCGGCGATGTTGTTGATCGCGTTGCCGAGATTGGTGATGTCGACCGTGTTGGCCGCGATGTCGGCGGTGTTGGCGGCGATATCCGTCGTGTTCTGCGTCACCTGTTGATTGGTGGCGAAGAGCTGCGAGCCGTTGACGGCATCGGTCGAGCTGCCGCTCAACTGCCCGGCGGCGACGTTTTGGATCTGGCGTTCCGCGCCCACCGAGCCGACCGAGAACGCGCCCGCCGGCGTAGCGCCGGCGAAGGTGTAGGTCACGCCGCCGATCGTCGTGCCGCCGACCGCCGTCGTCACGCTCGACACCGCATTCGCGCCGATCGCCACGTCGCCGGCATTGTTGGCCACCGCATTCGGGCCGACCGCAACGGAGTCCGTCCCCAGAGCCTGGGAATCCGGCAGCGTCGAGTTGGCGTGGAAATACTTGATGCCTGCGCCGGTGTTTATGTTGGTGATCGTGTTGCCGAGAGTGGTGATGTCGGCGGTGTTGGCGGCGATGGCAGTGGTGTTCTGCGTCACCTGCTGGTTGGTCGCAAACAGCTGCGAGCCGTTGATCGCGTCGGTCGAGCCGTTGTTGAGCCGCCCGGCCGCGACATTGGTGATGGTCCGCTCCGCGCCGAGCGCGCCGACGCTGACGGTGCTCGTCGGGTTGGTGCCGGCGAAGCTGTAGGCCGTGCCGCCGATCGTCGCGCCGCTGGTGCCGACCGCGGTCGCGGTCACCGAGCCAGAGCCGAGAGCCACATCGCCGGAGCTTGCCGTTGCCGTCGCGCCATTGCCCAATGCGACGTTGCCGGCAAGACCGGCAGCACCCGCAGTGGAGCCGTTGCCCAGCGCCACGGAACCTTGTCCGATCGCCTTGTTGTTGTTGCCGATCGCGACGGCGCCGGCAGCCTGGTTGGCCGCGGTGGCGGTCGCCGTGCCGTCGCTGTTGGCGATGTTGTTGGCGCCGCCGGTGAAGGCGCCGGTGCCGCTGGCGTAGCTGGGATCGCCGATGGCGACCGCGCCATCGCCAAAGGCGGTATTGCCGGCGCCGATTGCGACAGCCTTGCCGCCGGTTGCGTACGCGCCGGTGCCGATGGCGATGGCGTCGGCGGTTTCCGCAAAAGACTGGAGACCGACCGCGATGGCGTTGGTTGCAGTCGCAAAGCTTTCGCGTCCCATCGCGATCGCGTCGTCCCCGGATGACGTCACGTCCGTGCCGATGCCGATGGCGTTGTCTCCACTGGCGCTCGTTGCAAAAGTGCTTGAGCCAACATAGACGGAGCCTATCCCGGACGCCCTCGTCCCGGCCCCTAGAGAGATGGAGTTCACGGCGCTGCTTTGGGCGCCGCGGCCGAGCGCGGTGCTGTTGAGTCCGGTGGCGCGGGAGTCACGTCCTACGGCAGTGGAACTGTCGGCGCTGGCAACGGATCCCCAGCCCGCGGCGGTCGCATAATTGTTGCTGGCCGTCGAACTGGTGCCTAGAGCAGTGGCATTCCCTCCCGAAGCAACGGACAACGTGCCCAAGGCGTTGGCACCTGCCCCGGTGGCACTGGCCTGGACGCCGAGCGCAACGGAATTGACACCGCTCGAGATTGTGCCTTGGCCCAGCGCTATCGCGCCACCCGCTCCTGTAGCCTTCGCATTCAGGCCGATGGCGACCGCGTATTGCGCCGACGAAACGGACGAACGTCCCATCGCAATGGCATCGACCTGGGATGCTGTCACATCTGTGCCGACGCCGATCGCGCCTTGGGCCAGCGCTCCCGTTCCGGCCGCGGTACGCGAGCCGAGATAGACGGAGTTTATCGCCGTAGCAGTCGACTGGAAGCCGATGGCGACGGCATTCTGGTTGCTTGCGATGGCGCTGTTCCCTTGGGCAACCGAATCCACGCCGGATGCTGTTGCCTGGAACCCGACCGCCGTGGCGC
Organism: Mesorhizobium sp. P2_F5; assembly: GCF_056403715.1. Lineage (NCBI taxonomy): Bacteria > Pseudomonadati > Pseudomonadota > Alphaproteobacteria > Hyphomicrobiales > Phyllobacteriaceae > Mesorhizobium > Mesorhizobium sp. P2_F5. The sequence continues at coordinate 243,553 of NZ_JBFUEY010000007.1, forward strand.
GCAGCCCGGTCGCCCGGGTAACAGGGCCGATCGCCGTCGAGTTCACTCCGTCGGCACGCGCATTATTGCCAAAAGCGGCCGCGCTTGTGGTTGCAACCGAATTAACGCCAATAGCGCTTGCTCCGTCCCCGTTGGCCTTGGCGTTCCCGCCCACGGCGAGGGCATTGACGCCGGTTGCGCCTGCGAAGACACCTATACCTATGGAATTGAGGCCATTGACACCCATCGAATAGCCTATGGCGATCGTGCCGTCGCCCGTTGCACTGTTGGAGCTGCCCAACGCCACGCTGTTATTGCCATTCGTCGCGGTGCCGTTACCGATGGCGACGGCGTTGCCGCCGGTCGCCGTGCCGCCGCCAGCCTGATATTGCGCCAGTGCCGGCGTGGCGATGCCCCCGAATGCGATCGCACCCAGCGCCGCTGCCGCAATTCTGCCGCTGCCCAGCGTGCCAAGCCCCAGACCTTTGCGGCGCATCCCGAGCACGCGGCACGCGTTGCGCAGCACCGCCATCAGACGGCGCCGCACCGAGCGGCTGTCGGCCGCACCCGAGAGCCAGTTTCCGACAAATCCGGGAAGAAATTCGATCCTTCTCCGCCCCTCGACGCATCTGGTCATGCTAGTTTTCCCTCGCAATTGCCGAGGCGCCCTGATGTGCCGCATCATTCGCCTCGACGGCCAAAAAATCCTTGAAATTACCCGTCGTCTCTCGCAGCGAGAGGCCTATCTTCACACCTTGTTTTTCAATCAGCTGATAGGCGCTCGCGACCCATGGCTGCGTCGGCTCCGGAACCGAGTGCAAGGCGGCCTCGGTCCGCTCCGGCGGCAGGCTTATCGCCACCAGCGCGCGGCAGAGATCGAAATGAAACCCGGGGTCCCCCTCGCCGTAAGCCGGAGAGGTCAGGCCAAGCACGAAACAGGCCAGGAGATGGTCGAGTTCCGGACCGCTGATCCGGCTGGCGTACTGGCGCTGCAGCGCGGCCCAGGCCGCTTCGGCCTTGGGCGAGAAGACTTCGATTTCCGCGAATTGAATGTCCATGGGACCATCCGACATGCTGCTTCATCTGGTTGCCCCCGCCCCAAATGACTTCCCATCGCGACCATGAGCACGTTCGCGGTGTATGTATTTTGGAAAAGTCCGGAATCTTTGTAGGAAAATCCGGTCTTTGAGTGCTGAGCGGCTGGTGTGGCCGCTCTGCAACGCAACTTTTGGCTGCCAAGATCTCTGGATGGAGCGCTGCGGCGAACCGAGACGCGCCGCGACAAATGTCACCGCCGCAGCTTCACCTGTTTAGGGGTTCTGCCGCGGTATTTCGACATGGTGACGGTCAGGTGGCTCTGGTCTGAAAAACCGCTTAGATGAGCAACTTCGGCTATCGACAAATCGCTTTCTACGAGAAGTTTTTCAGCGAAATCGAGACGCAGCCGCAGCAGATATTTGTGCGGCGGTTCGCCGAAGGTCTTGGTGAATGCCAGGATGAAGTGGTTCGGTGAAAGGCCGGAGACCGCGGCAAGCTCGGCCACCGTGATCCTGCTGGAAAAATTCACGTCCAGGAACTCCCGGACCCTCCGGGCATTTCGGTTTGACAGACCGCCCTTTGGGTCTTGTGGCAACTTTCCCGCTCCTGCGTAGTTCCGAAGCATATGGACGCCGAACATGGTGACCAGCGAGTCGACATAAAATTCGTTTGGAGCCTCCTGCCGCGTCAGTTCGACCTTCAGCAGTTGCGCGAGTTGCAGCGCCTGGGGATCGACGGTCCCGAAAGGCGGCGGCTGTAGCTCGGTCCGGCCCGTGCCGAATTCACGCTCTGCCAGTTCGGTCAGGCTTTCGGGGGCGAGCGCGACGATCGTGCTCTCGGTGGCGGATGACCAGGCCACCTTGCCCGCGATATTCGCCGGGATAATCATGATCGTGCCGACGTCGCCGTCATATTCGTGGATTTTGCCGCTGCCGAGCGATGCCGTTATTCCCGGCGAGGGCTTGAGCATAACCGAACCGAGATGCTCTTCCGCTTTGAATGTGCATGATCCCGGCGCGCAAACAGCATGAGCCGCGCCGCCTCGAAAGGTGACCAGGCGCCGCCCCGCGCTTTCCGGAATTCCATCGAAGATGCGCCGATCCGCGCGCCGTCGTTCTGTCCCAACGTTTTCCAGGACGTTGCCTCTGTGTTGCATCTCCGTCTTGCCTCAGCCGTGCACCGATCGATCGAATCCTGTGCTGTATGGAGGTGCCCAGAATTCACGCTTGTTCCTGGGCGTTCTTCCGAACCTTAGAGGCGTTGCTTTATATTGAAAAGAAGATTTTCAGGAGAATCGAAAACTTTGGCAGGATTTTGTCTATAAATATGCATATCATGCTTGTTTAGCACGAACTAATCTGACGATTTGCCGATCTTATCTTACCATTTTGTGCCTAGTTGTTGTGCATCGTGCGCCGTTGCACAATCCAGCGTTGCATGCAGAACGTAAATCGCGCGGCTATTGCCGAACCTGCCTATGCCGCCATTACGACGGAGGCGCTTCCCCGCATGGTTGCCCTTTTGGGGCCGGCATTTTCCGGGACTATGTCCAGGACGTGCCGCGTTACCCGATCGGTGACCGTGCCGTGACCCCGATACAGAATTGCCCGGCTCACACAGGGTTGTTAAAGATCGCCTCGACGTTTCTCATATAGATCCCAAGACAGCTCAACCATGGCGAGAAGAACATCCTCCCGGCTCCACCCGGCGGCAACCGCCGCTTCGACAATTCCGCGGACGAGCGGCAGCAATTGGCGCTCGCATGCGACCGAAAGGTTGACCCCGGCGCTGTCAGCAGGCGGACTATCGAAATCAAATCCCACCATTGGCGTTCCCCCGCCATCAATGATCTAATCAAACGTATATCTCTGCAATTCTACTCCAGCCTAATATACATGTATCGGGGACGAAATACAGGAGCGCCGGAATTGACGGTGCGTGGGCGCGTCGATTGCACCGGTTCCATAGCTCGTCTGGAAGTCTTCCTTGGCCTCCTGCTGCCGGCATTGCATGTCTTGGATGCCGACCCCAGCATTCGCGTTAAGCTATCGGAATCCTGGCGAAGTTTGCCGCATGGAGCGGCGAACCCGCCGCTGTACGAGCATCGCAAGAACGTCGCTCAGTTCACCGGGCCGAGCAGGACCGACCCGTCCGGCACGCCGCCGTCGATCGGAATGGCCCTGCGGTTTGCGCTCGCTACCATCGGCTGGCTGATATCGGACGTCACGATGACCGGGCTTTTCGAGGGCACGCGGTCGTAGAGGTCGATGATGTCCTGGTTTATCAGGCGCACGCAGCCCGACGAGACGGATTTTCCGATCGAGTTCCATTCCGGCGAGCCGTGCAAGCGGTAGAGCGTGTCGACATTGTCGTGGAACAGATAGAGCGCGCGCGCGCCGAGCGGATTCTTCAGCCCGCCGGGCATGCCGCCATTCTTGGCGCTGTACTGCTCCAGTTCAGGCTGGCGGGCGACCATCTCGTCCGGCGGCGTCCATTTCGGCCATTTCTGCTTCCACTGGACAACGGCATCTCCCGACCATTCGAAGCCGGCGCGACCGAGACCGACGCCGTAACGGATCGCCTGGCCGCCTTCGCGCACCAGATAGAGGAAGTGGTTGGTCGTATCGACGATGACGGTGCCCGGCCTCTGGCCGGTCGGATCGGGAACGATCTGGCGCAGGAACTGCGGGTCCATCTTCTTGATCGGGATGGCTGGCAGGTCGAAGCCGCTGTCGGAAATCGGGCCGTACATCGTCGCATAGTCGCCGAGCGGCGGCTCTTCATAGGTCGGCGGCGGCTCTACCGGCGGCGGCGTCGAGCTGGTGGTGGTGCAGGCGGAGACCGCAATCGAGGCGGCGCCTAGGGCTGCGGCGTTCAGAAAGCCGCGACGGCTCAGGCGATAGGGGTCGAATTCGGTCTTCAACATGGTTGCCTTTTTTAAGTCTCAAATCGCAAAAAAGCCTGAATGCCTTCAAGCGGCGCAGTGTTGGCCTCCCCCCAATGCCTGGCGCGATAGGCGGTTCCGATTCTGGCCTGAGGGTGGACAAACAAAGGCGAAGCTGTGACCGTCCTGCCACTGTTGCTCCAAGGCAACAGAGTGGTCAGCCGCCGGTCAGCAGGCCTTCCAGCGATGGCAAAATCAAAGCCGGCGGGAAGTCCCGGTATTCCTCGGGCTGGTTGGCGCGGTTGATCCATACGGTGCGAAAACCGAATTTTGTCGCGCCGGCGATATCCCAGCGGTTGGAGGACTGAAACGAGACCGCGCCCGGATAGAGGCGCCAGCCCGTCGCCACCATATCGTAGGTCGACGGGTCGGTCTTGAAGCGCTTGACCGCGTCGACCGAAAAGATGTCGTCCAGCACCTGGTCGAGGGCCGCCGATTTGACCGCCGCCTCCAGCATCTCGGGCGAACCATTGGACAGGATCGCGAGCCTGGCGCCGGATGCTTTGAGCGCCTTGAGCACCGCCGGCACCTCCGGATAGCAGTCGAGCCGCCAATAGGCTTCGAGCAGCTTTGCCTTCAGCCCCTTGTCGGCTGAGGGAACCTTGCGCAGGGCAAAGTCGAGAGCCTGTTCGGTGAGCTGCCAGAAATCGGCATAGCCGCCCATCAGCGTGCGCACCCAGGAATATTCCAGCTGCTTGGCGCGCCAGATTTCCGAAAGAAGCTGGCCGTCCGGCCCGATCTCGCCGTCGTGACGGCGCACGGCGGCGTGCACGTCGAACAACGTGCCGTAGGCATCGAAAACGTAAGCCGCGTAATGCATGGCAACAGTTTTGAGGGCAGGCGGGGCAAGGTGCAAGCATCGATTGCAGTCCTGGTCGCTTTCTTGGGGTTCGCTGGCCTCAACAAAATCCGCCTGAAGCCGGTTGACGGCGCCGGTCAAAGCATCTTCCAATGCCGGGAACAGGCAGCTTTGAAGCGGAACCGAAACAATGACACTGGCGACTGCGGCGCTCTCGACGACATGGACCTTCGTCGACGGTGACTGGTACGAGGGCAATGTCGCCATTCTTGGGCCGCGCAGCCACGCCATGTGGCTTGCCACCAGCGTCTTCGACGGCGCCCGCTGGTTCGAAGGCGTGGCCCCCGACCTCGAACTGCATGCCGCCAGGGTGAATGCGTCGGCGATTGCGCTCGGCTTGAAACCGTCGATGAGCGCCGACGAGATTGTCGGCCTGACCTGGGACGGATTGAAGAAGTTCGACGGCAAGACGGCGGTCTATATCCGGCCGATGTACTGGGCCGAGCATGGCGGCTATATGGGCGTGCCGGCCGATCCGGCCTCGACCCGCTTCTGCCTCTGCCTCTACGAATCACCGATGATCTCGCCTTCAGGCTTTTCGATCACCGTGTCGCCGTTCCGGCGGCCGACCATCGAGACCATGCCGACCAATGCCAAGGCCGGCTGCCTCTACCCCAACAATGGCCGCGCCATCCTCGAAGCCAAGATGCGCGGCTTCGACAATGCGCTGGTGCTCGACATGCTGGGCAATGTCGCCGAAACCGGAACCTCGAACATCTTCCTGGTCAAGGACAGCCATGTGCTGACGCCGGCGCCGAACGGCACCTTCCTGTCCGGCATCACCCGCTCGCGCACCATGACGCTGCTTGGCGATTATGGCTTCAAGGCCACGGAGAAGATGCTGTCTGTGCGCGACTTTCTCGAAGCCGACGAGATCTTTTCGACCGGAAACCATTCCAAGGTCGTGCCGATCACCCGCATCGAGGACCGCGATCTGCAGCCCGGGCCGGTGGCCAAGAAGGCGCGCGAACTCTATTGGGAATGGGCGCATTCGAAGCCTGCCGGCTGAGTTACCGGCGCTTCGTTGGCCGGGCGTTCTTTTTTGACGCAGCATCCTGTCCGCAAAACCGTGTGACACTTTTCCGGAACCCGCTTAGAAGGGAACCGGCGCTTCATTCCGGAGTTGTTCCAGAACAATCCAGCCCTATCTTAATCCGGTATCCGCACCGGATTTTTCCATGAGGAGTATGACCGATGGCTTTTGAATTGCCCGCCTTGCCCTATGACTACGAGGCCCTGCAGCCCTACATGTCGAAAGAGACGCTGGAGTATCACCACGACAAGCACCACAAGGCCTATGTCGACAACGGCAATAAGTTGGCCGCTGAAGCCGGTCTTGGCGACCTGTCGGTCGAAGAGGTGGTCAAGCAGTCGTTCGGCAAGAATGCGGGCCTCTTCAACAATGCCGCCCAGCACTACAATCACATCCATTTCTGGAAGTGGATGAAGAAGGGCGGCGGCGGCAACAAACTTCCGGGCGCCCTGCAGAAGGCGGTCGACGCCGACCTCGGCGGTTACGACAAGTTCAAGGCCGATTTCATCGCCGCCGGCACCACGCAGTTCGGTTCGGGCTGGGCCTGGGTCTCGGTCAAGGATGGCAAGCTGGCGATCTCCAAGACGCCGAATGGCGAGAACCCGCTCGTCCATGGCGCCTCGCCGATCCTCGGCGTCGATGTCTGGGAACATTCCTATTACATCGACTACCGCAACGCGCGGCCGAAATATCTCGAAGCCTTCGTCGATAGCCTGATCAACTGGGATCACGTGCTCGAAATGTACGAAAAAGCGAAAGCTTGATTCGTCCAGAAAAGCCCCGGTATCCCCGGGGCTTTTCTTTTTTCAGGCCGAAACAGGCACACAGCAAATCGGCATAATCCGTGCGGCAGACAGGGAATAATCCCAGCCCGCCGTCCGTTAACGTTAGGTCGCGACCCCTCATCATCCTGGAGCCAATTGAATGAGAAAGCTTGTTATCGCCATCTCTATGCTCGGCCTCGCCGCCTCGGCGGCTTTTGCCGACCCGATCCTCGACCGACAGGGACTGATGAAGGAGCGCGGAAAGATCGTCGGCGGCCTGTCGAAAATCGCCAAGGGAGAAGCAGACTTCGATGCCGCCGCCGTGCTGACGGCGCTGCAGGCGCTGCAGGTCAATGCCGAGAAGGTCGATGTCGACACGCTGTTCCCGGCCGGCAGCGACAGCGGTGACACCACCGCTTCGCCCAAAATCTGGGAAGACATGGCGGGCTTCAAGACGACGAACGAGAAATATGTCGCCGACGTCAAGGCCGCTGTCGCCGCGGCGCCTGCCGATGTCGATGCGCTGAAGGCGCAGATTGGCACGCTCGGCAGCGATTGCGGCACCTGCCACCAGACCTACCGGGTGAAGAAGGGCTGATCCCGGGCAATGGCCCTGTTGAAAAAACTCATCGGCGCCGCCCTTGTCCTAGGCGTCGCCGGCGCGGGCGCCGGCTGGCTGCTGTCGGCGCCGGTCAGGCTCGATGCCGAGACCATGGCGCAGCTCGGCCCCGGCGATGCCGCCAGGGGCAAGCGCATTTTCAATGCCGGCGGCTGCACCTCCTGTCACGCCAAACCGGGGTCGAAGGGCGACGCCCGCCTGCAGCTGGTCGGCGGCCTTGAACTCAAGACCCCGTTCGGCACCTTCGTTCCGCCCAACATCTCGCAGGATCCCAAGGACGGCATCGGCGCCTGGACGGTCGAGGACCTGGCCAATGCCATGCTGAAAGGCGTGTCGCCGTCCGGCGAGCATTTCTACCCGGCCTTCCCCTACGCATCCTACGCTCGCATGAAGCCGGCTGACATTGCCGACCTCTATGCGTTCCTGAAGACGCTGCCGGCGGTCGCAGGCAAGGCGCCGGACAATTCGCTCAGTTTCCCCTTTAACATCCGCCGCGGCCTCGGCCTGTGGAAGCGGCTCTATCTCAGCAATGAGCCTGTGATCGCCCTTGCCGACGGCACGCCGGCTCCGGTGCTGGCCGGCCGCTACCTCGTCGAGGGTCCAGGGCATTGCGGCGAATGCCACACGCCGCGCGACTTCACCGGCGGCACGAAGAAAGGCCAGTGGCTGGCCGGTGCGGCCGCCGCCGAAGGCAGCGGCATCGTGCCGAACATCACATTGGGCGAGGGCGGGCTCAGTGATTGGTCGGAAGCCGACATCGCCAACTATCTCGAAACCGGTTTTACGCCGGATTTCGATTCCGTCGGCGGCGCCATGGTCGACGTGCAGCGCAACATGGCCGAATTGCCGCCGGAAGATCGCGCGGCAATAGCCGCCTATCTCAAGGCGGTGCCGCCACATCCCAACGGCTACCCGGCGCGCAGCAAGCCGGCCAAGTGATCCCGACTATAGGTGGCGGTCGCCGAGGAAATCGAAGCCCGTCTCGAAGAAATGACTGTAATTGCAGGTCAGTTCCTCGCCGGGCGCGATGTCGCGCAAGGCATAGGTCTCCTCGGGCGAGGAGACATCGCAATTCGGTTCGTCGTCATGGTTCATGTAGCGGGCATCGTCGGCTTCGAAGACGATGTAGTTCGGATCGCGACGGTCGGGATAGGAATAGCGGTCGAGATAGCTCTTCACCGGCCCGCTCTCGCCCTCATAGGTCTCGACGTCGATGATCCGGTCAAAGCGTGGGTCGAGCTTCCAGACCAGCGTGCCTTTGGCAATGCGTTCCTTGGCGAAGACGCCGATGCCCTGGATCGGCGATTTCTCGAGATAGGTGTCGACGAGCAGCATGGCATACCCCGGATAGATAGATAAAAGACAGTGGGCGCGGCTTCTCGAAAAAAGCCGCGCACTGGGTAGCGCGCGGCCATGGCAATTGCGAGCGGAAAATCAGCTCAAAACTTCGTGTGCGGGCAGCTCAGCCTTGCCCGTCACCTTCAGCGCAAAGGAATAGGTGTAGGCGATCTCCTCAAGCCGGGAAAACCGGCCCGACGCGCCGGCATGGCCGGAATCCATGTTGATCTTGAACAGCACCGGATTGGTCCCGCTCTTGCGCTCGCGCAGCCGCGCCACCCATTTGGCCGGTTCCCAATAGGTGACGCGCGGATCGGTAAGGCCGGCCAGCGCCAGGATCGGGGGATAGTCATGGTCAGCGACATTGTCATAGGGCGAGTAGGCGGCGATGATCCGGTAATCCTCCGCTGATGCGATCGGATTGCCCCATTCCGGCCATTCCGGCGGTGTCAGCGGCAAACTTGCATCGAGCATGGTGGTCATCACATCGACAAAGGGGACCTCGGCAACGATGGCGCCAAAACTGTGCGGCGCCATGTTGGCGATCGCGCCCATCAGCATGCCGCCGGCCGAGCCGCCTTGGGCGACGATGCGGTCATTCTGGGTGTAGCGCTCAGCGACGAGATGCTGCGCGACGGCGATGAAATCGGTGAACGTGTTCATCTTATGCTTCCGCTTGCCGTCATCATACCAGCCATAGCCCTTGTCCTTGCCGCCGCGGACATGGGCGATGGCAAACACAAAGCCGCGGTCGACCAGCGAGAACCAGTTGGTGTTGAAGGCGGCCGGAATGGCAATGCCGTAGGAGCCGTAGCCGTAAAGCAGGCAAGGTGCCGAGCCATCGAGCGGCGTGTCGCGGTGATGCAAGAGCGAGACCGGCACCAGTTCGCCATCGGCGGCAGGCGCCATCAGCCGGCGCGTGACATAGTGCTCCGGATCATGGCCGGACGGCACTTCCTGGGTCTTCAAGAGCACGCGCTCGCGGCTGCGCATATTATAGTCGAAGACCTGCGCCGGCGTCGTCATCGACGAATAGGTGAAGCGCATGATCTCGGTGTCGTATTCATAGGATCCCGACAGGCCGAGCGAGAACGCCTCTTCGTCGAATGAGATCAGGTGCTCCTCGCCGCTGCGGCGATCGCGCACGACGATGCGCGGCAGGCCTTCCTTGCGCTCGAGCCTGACCATATGATCCCTAAAGCCGACCACCGACAGGATCAGCCGGCCCGGCTCGTGCGCCACCAGCTCTTCCCAGTTGGCGCGAACAGGGTCATTGGCCGGCGCCGTCATGATCTTGAAGTCCTTGGCGCCGTCGGCATTGGTGAGGATGAAGAAGATGTCGCCACCTTCCTCCAGATCATACTGCAGGCCGATCTCGCGCGTCGCCACCAGCTTTGGCTCGGCGAAGGGTTCATCGGCGCGCATCAGGCGGTATTCCGAGGTTTCGTGATCGTTGATGCCGATCATGATCCATTCGTTGGAGCGCGTGCCGCCGACATCCATGAAGAAACCGGGATCGGTCTCCTCATAGATCAGCCGGTCATTCTCAGGGTTGCCGCCGAGCGCGTGGAACAGCACCTTGGACGGGCGATGATTATCGTCGAGCCTGGTGTAGAAGAAACCGTCATCGCCGGCATTCCAGGTACCGCCACCACTGGTGGCCTCTATCTGGTCGGGCAATTCCTTGCCACTGGTGAGGTCACGCACGCGAAGTGTGAAGAATTCCGAGCCCTTGTCGTCGAACGCCCACAAGAGCTTGCCATGGTCGGCCGAATGGTCGACGCCGCCGAGGCGGAAATAGGGCTTGCCCTCGGCTTCCGCGTCGCCGTCGAGCAGGATCTGCTCGTCGCCGCCATCGCGCGGCATGCGGAAATAGCGTGGCTGTTCGCCGCCAAGCTTGAAGGATGAGCCATAGGCATAGGGGCCATCCTTCATCGGCACCGTCGAATCGTCTTCCTTGATGCGTCCCTTCATCTCGCCGAACAGTTGCTTCTGAAGCTGCGCGGTGTCGGCCATCAAGGTTGCCTGATAGGCGTTCTCGGCTTCGAGATGGGCGCGGATGCGGCCGTCGAGCAGGGAAGGATCCCTGAACATCGCCTGCCAGTTCTCCGCCCTCAGCCAGGCATAGTCGTCGGTGCGGGCAATGCCGTGATGCATGTCGAAGATGGGTTGTTTCTCAGGGCTCGGCGGGCTGGCGGTTGGAAAGGCTGGGGTCTTGGTCATTGCGTCTCACTGAGGAAGTTACTTGAATGGCAAATGAACACGCCGATCAGCGCGGGTTCAAGGGCCGGGATGCATTGGTGGCGGCGGACTCGGGAAGATGAGCCCAGAGGATGTACAGGGGGAGAGGATGATGAATTTCTATATCAACACCGCTGCGGCTCTCGCCGTCGCTTCGACCGTTCTGGCTTTCACCGGCCAGTCTCATGCAACCGCGTTCGCCGCTTGGCAAGTGGCTGGCGTGCCGTTCGGCGACACGCTCAACGTTCGCAAATATCCGTCCAACGCATCCCAGAAGCAGGCCGCCTATCCCAACGGGACGATCCTGCAGATGACCGGCAAGTGCACGGGAGGGCTGAACCTTCTGGAGATCGCCGGCCAGCCGCGCTGGAAGCAGAAACAGGCAATCCGCTACCAATGGTGTCAAGTTTGGCACGATCCGGCACAAAATGGCGGTTTTGTTACTGGCTGGGTCTATGGAAAATATCTCGTTCCCTATTGAATCCGGTCTAAAGCAGGTCTTCCTTTGGCGGGTTTCGCAAACACCTTGCAACTTCTGATTTTGTACGAATCCAACAATTCAGCTATTCGAGCCTACAAAGCATAGGCTAAGCATCGCAATCCCACTTCATGAGTCCTTGCTGATTTAGTGATGCATGACCTTACGTCATGCCAGTCTGGTCCGACCAGAAAATATCGCGAAGTTACAGAGTGCACGAAAGATTGAAGCTGAAGAGCGACTATTCGATGAATATCGTTGAATATAGCGCAAGATGCGAATTGACTTACTTGGTCCTTAGGCTCATTAAGATGCCCGGACGCGAATCCATGAAGCTCTTCCCGCGTGAAATTCGCGCCATGCCCGATCTCTCAAAAAGGGCGCAAACAGAAACATCTTTCGTTGGGGCCTAAACACCATGGATATCGTCGAAACACCTTCCAGAAATAGCGATGCGCTGATCGAGCTGACCGCCGATGTGGTGGCGGCCTACGTTAGCAACAATCCCGTGCCAGTCGGCGAACTGCCGAATCTTATCGCCGACGTCCATGCTGCTCTCGGGCGCGTGGGCGGAGCAAGCGAACAGCCTCCGGCCGACAAGCAGAAGCCTGCGGTAAACCCCAAGCGCTCTGTTCATGACGACTACATCGTCTGCCTTGAAGACGGCAAGAAGTTCAAGTCGCTGAAGCGTCATTTGATGACCCACTACGGTCTGACGCCCGATGAATACCGCGAGAAGTGGAACCTCGACGCCAGCTATCCGATGGTTGCCCCCAACTATGCCGCTGCCCGCTCGCAGCTGGCCAAGAAGATGGGCCTCGGACGCAAGCGCAAGGGGCGGTAACACCGGCTCCAGTTCGACACATCAACGGCGCCCTCGAGGCGCCGTTTTTGTTTCTAGAGCAATTCCAGGAAAGTTCGGAGCGGTTTTCCCGGGAAAAGCGCGTAGCGCTTTCCCTTGGGAATTGCGTCAAAAGAAGAGAAGATAGAGCATCAAGCAGTTTGCTTGAGCGCCATCTCGGCATCGCGCTTGATGCGCTTGACCATCGAGCGCAGGCCGTTGGCGCGCTGCGGCGACAGATGGTCGTCGAGGCCGAGTGACTTCAGCGTCGCCTCGGCGTCCGTTTGCAGGATCTGGCTGGCGGACCGTTCCGAAAACAACGCCAGCATGATGGCGACCAGGCCGCGCACAATATGGGCGTCCGAATCGCCGGTGAAGGTGATGACCGGATCGACGCCCGGCGCTCGGTTCGTGGTCAGCCAGACCTGGCTGACGCAGCCGGGCACCTTGTTCACGGCATTGCGTTCGGCGTCGGGAAATGGCGGCAGGGCTTCACCGAGCTCGATAACATAGCGATAGCGGTCTTCCCACTCGTCGAGCAGGGAGAAGTCGTCGCGGATCGTCTGGATCGTCGTAGCCATTGCCTGGGATATAGTCATCCGCGGCTGCGGCGTCACGGAAAAAGAAGAAAAGCACCGCAGGCGTCGAGAGGTCGGACGTGCCTGCGGTGTCGCTGCAGATACAGCGGAAACGGAATTATTTCTTCGCCACCAGCTTGGCAGGTATGTTCACGGTCGCCGGCAGCACAATGTCCTCGGCGACGCTGCCGGTGGCCAGTGAGGTATCGGGCGACGTCTCGGGGTCGGTGCTCTTGTCGTCCAGCATGGCGGCGGCGATCTTGGCGGTTTCCTTGGCCCGGGCGCTGATCGTACGCATTGCCGACTTGCCGGTCTCGCAGACATCGGGCTTGCGCTCGCAAATACCGGCGATGTCGCCGACCGCCTCGCGCGCCGCAAACAGTGCCTGGATCGGCCCAACGCTCTGGTGGCCCTCCTCGTCGGAGCCGACGCTCAGCGGCAGCGCCAGCAGCACCAGAGAAAACCAGAACGCCATTCTAATCAGAAAGCCCATCGAATTGCCCTCTCGTCCATGACCGGATCATGCGTCCATGCGCCATGACCTCTTTTATCACAGCGACAATGGCACATGAGGCGCAAAGGACGGCTTGCTTGCTCAGTAAAAATTTTCCTCAAATTTTAGGCAAATTCGAAACGAAGCATTTTGCAATGCATTGGCTTCAAATGCCGGCAATTTTCTTTACCTTACGGTAACCATCTAAGCGATTGTTCTGCATGGTGATATCCAGAAATGGAGGCATGCCGGCTCAGGATTTTGCCGCCGCAGGCACGCCTTTCGCACATAACGCTCCGTTTACTATGGCCGCAAATGACGGTGCATTCCGGCGCCGGCGCCGCAATTTTCGCCGCAGCGCGGGCGTTGCTCCGGTCAGCCTTATTCATTCCTTAAACGCTGGATGCGACTTTCAAATCAACAAGAGCCACCTGCAAAGCAGGGGCAGTCACGACCGGGTGCGAGTGCGTTGCGTTGAGTTTGACAACGTCCAGATATTTTGAACTGCCTGGCGCGCTGGCGGCCGGTTGCGAACGCATGGTCCATCCCGCCATCGTCGGCCGGGATGGCCGCCTGCGCCAGCGCCGGTTCATCGGCACCATGCTTGCCGCTCCGTTCTTTGCCGCGGGCGCTGCCGTGACGCTGGTCACCTCTGGCATGGGCGCCGCCGTCACCGTCGCAACCATTTTCGCCGCCTTCGGTCTTTGCTGGTTCGCTGCCTTGCTGGTGGCCGCGTCGGGCAAGATGGCGCTAGCCGCTCAGGTTGCGCTTGTCGCCGGCGGTCTTGCCCTTGCCGGGGCCATCGCGGCCGCGGGCGGCCTGGCATCGCCGGTTGCACTGCTGGCCCCTGCGCTGCCATTCGAAGCTTGGTGGATCGGTGGTTCAAAGCGCGCGGCACTTTGGGGCGGCATTTCCGCCCTTGCCGCAGTGTTGCTGCAGCCTTTTGTCGGCTCTGTCGTGCCGCTCGGCGCGGTGCAAGTCGCGGCGTGGCACTGGCTGCTGCCGCTGGCCTGGGGGCTGACGCTGGTTCCCCGGCTTGCCGCCCTTGGCGATGCCGCACGCGCGCAGCCTGCGCTGCCTCCAAGCGACCGCCTCGAAGACGTGATCGACGCCGTTGTCCTGCATGTCGCCCGGCATGGCGAGGTCCTGGATGCGTCGGCCAAGGCGCGCACCATCCTGAAGCTGCCGCCGGAACTGCTTTTCGGCGCCGGGCTGTTTGACCGCATCCATCTGTCCGACCGCGTTGCTTATCTGAGCGCGCTTGCCGACCTGCGCGATGGCGCCCTGGCGCGTCGCCTCGATCTTCGGGTACGGCTGCCGCAGGACGGCAATGCTCCGATGGCCGACAATTACCGGCCATTCCAGCTCGAACTGGTTCGGGCCGAAGAGCAGCAGGAGACCTTCACCCTGCTGCTGCGCGAGAACGACGAGGTCGCCGAACTGCGCGACGAGCTTGCCGCCGCCAATGAGGCGGCAGCGTCCGCCGAGGTGGCGAAGGGCCGCTTCCTGGCGGTCGTCAGCCACGAGCTTCGCACGCCGCTCAACGCCATCATCGGTTTTTCCGACATGCTGCTGCATGAGATGTTCGGCGGCTTCAAGGACCCGCGCCAGAAGGAATATGTCGGCCTGGTCAGGGATTCGGGCCAGCATCTGCTTGCCGTCGTCACCTCGATCCTGGACGTGTCGAGGATCGAGGCCGGCGCCTATGCGACCGAGCCCGAACCGTTCCGCTTCATCGAAGCGGTCGAGATGTGCCAGTCGATGATGCAGCTGCAGGCCAATGCCAAGAACATCGACCTCCAGGCGCAGATTGCGCCCGACGCCGGCGAGATCAATGCCGACCGTCGCGCCGTGCAGCAGATACTGATCAACCTCGTCTCCAACGCGATCAAGTTCACGCCCGACGGCGGCGATGTCGTCGTCGGCGCCAAGCGGATCGGTTCGCGGCTGCATTTCTGGGTCAGGGACACCGGCATCGGTATCGCCGAAGAGGATTTCGCCAATCTCGGCAAGCCGTTCATGCAGATCCAGAACGACTATACCCGCCGCTTCGAGGGCACCGGGCTCGGCCTCTCGCTGGTCAAGGGCCTAGTGGCGCTGCACGAGGGCACGATGTCGATCGAGAGCATGCCGGGCGAGGGGACCACAGTGACGATCAGCCTGCCGGTGAACGGGCCGAAGAAGCGCGCGACCGACAGGAACGGCGTGCTGGCGATGCCCGTGACCAGGACGAAGGGCGACGCGAAAGGGGACAGGAATGGCTCGCTCCGCAAAACAGCCTAAGGCGGTCAAGCGCCGCAGCAGCGCTTTCGAGGCCGGCGCGATTGCGCTCGGCGGCGCGATCTCGCGCAATCCGGTCCTGGTCGGCGGCTCGACCGCCTTCCTGGTGACGCTGTTCTACGTTTCCGCCAACGCGCTGTGGTACCAGCCGTTTCCGCATGCCGGCGCCTTCTTCGCCACCCGCAGCATCGAGGGTTTTCCGCGCCCCGGCACAGACGAACCTGAAACCACCATCAACATCCTGCGGCCTGGCTCGACGCCGGCCAAGAGCGACCCGACGGTCGAGCAGGTGCAAGGCATCTTGAAGGATCTCGATTTCTACACAGGCACCGTCGACGGTATTTCCGGGCCGAATACCTACAAGGCCATCCAGGCCTATCAGCAGAAGGTCGGCCTGCCGGCATCCGGTGAGATCGACGCCGTCCTGCTCGACCAGCTTGGCGCCAAACAGACGACAGCGGGCATTCCGCATCCGGTGCCACGGCCCGTGGATATGGCCGCTGCTGCCGCTGCCACGCCCGCGGCTGCACCCGCGCCAATTCCGGTCTCAGCACCGGCATTCGCTCAGGCGCCCGATCCCCGCATCGTCAAGATCCAGGCTGGGTTGAAGGCATTCGGCAATGACGACATGCAGCTCGACGGTGTCGTCGGCACCCGCACCAAGGCCGCGATCAAGGAATTCCAGTCGCTGTTCGGCCTGCCGCAGACCGGCGAGCCCGACGAGGTCGTCTACGTCAAGATGCGTGAGATAGGCCTGACAAACTGAGCAGCCGAGACGACTGCTCGCGGACGACTGAAAATCCGGCTAAGACGCAGCGCATGTCACTCGGAACTCTCCGATGCGCGTAACCACCGATCTTTGGGTTTCGGCCCTGCTGCGCCGTGTGTTCGGTGCCGGTGGCTTCGCGGCTGTCGCCAAGCGTGGCGCGACCGAGGCCGGCGCTGTCTTCGTGCTGTCGCGCGGCAGGCTGGGCGAGGTTTCCCTGTTCGGACCTGCGCCGCAGACGAGCTACGATTCGGCCAAACCGGACGACCGGTTTTTCACGGTGCTCGGCGCCAGCGATGATGCCGCAGTGCTCGACGCCAGACTGGAGCGGGAGAAAAAATTCGATCCCGATATCTGGGTGGTCGAGATCGAGGCCGGCTCGGTTCCCGTCGAAGAGCTTCTCTCCGTCAAGACGCCTTGAGGCTGGCCTTGTCGCCGTCCGGCGCCGTGTCGGCGTTCGCGGCGACATGGGCGTTGCCGCGCACCGCTCGCGACACTGTTTCGGCCTTCCAGCCGCGGAGCTTTTCGAGGGCCGCCTCGTGGTGCAGCAGCCGGTAGCGGTCAAGGAAAATGCGGATCGCCTGCGGGTGCGGGAATTCCCGGGGATAGACGGCGACCGTGATCAGGAATGCCCTGTCCTCGCTGAGGTCGAGCGCCCGCAAGGCGGCGAGCAGGAAGAGGTAGCTCGAATGCTCGGTCAGCGCGCGCGCCGTCGAAAAGTCGATGTCGAGCGCGTCGGCGAGCGCTGTCTGAAAGAAGGCGGCATTGCCGGTCAGCGCCGTCTCGCGCAGCTTGCCGTAGGTTGCTGAGCCGACGAAGGGATTGATCGATGTCGCCTCGCTCTCGGCGAGCATCATCGAGCGCAGCCGGCGCCGGGCATTTCCGGAAGCGCTGCCGGGCAGTTTGGGTGGGCTGGGAGCGGCGGCAGCGGGTTCGGCGCTGTCGCCCGCCGCCTTGGCGATCGACTCGGGCTGCCGCACCCGCACCAGCGTCGGTTTCTCCAGCGCCTTGATCAGCTGCGCGATGGTCGGGTTCAAATCCCTCCGGCGGGCAATGGCGCGTGCGTGCGGCAGGCCGTGGCGGCCGATCAGCGCGATCAGGTCGATATCGCTCAGCGCCCGCGAACGGACCAGCAAGGGAGCGCAGACATCGACCGGCTCGTCGCAAAGCCGCCGCACCAGGGCGGCCGGCGCATATTCGCATTCGGAGAGGGCGGCGGCGACGTAGCGGCGCGATTCGACCGACACGCTGTCGAACAGCGGCAGCGTCAGATCCTCGATCTGGGCGATCTCGCGGCGCGACGGGCGGGTCAGCGAGCAGAACGCCGACACCGCGGCGCGAAACAGCCTTTCGGCTTTTCCCGATTCCGTCCGTATAGCGATTTGCCTGAAATCCGAAGCTGACACGGAAGATACGCCCGATACTCGACACGACCCGGACCACGCTCAACCGCAACTGTGTCGGTTTCGCGTGAGGCCTGGAACAAACATCAAATTAGCGGCGATCCGTTAGCGCTCCGTTAACCCTCTGCCTGCCTTAATCACATTTGGAGGCGTTGCGTTGTGCTCCGGGGCAACCGAGAGGAATACGCGAACCATGGGCATGGTACTGTCTTTTGTGCCGCGACCGGCACCAGTCAATCGAGCAGTTCAGAACACCGGCACGCCGGCGGCGGTGATCATTTTCCCCGGCGTCCGCTACGAGCATCCGCCATTGGCGGGCGGGGCAAGGCCGGCCGGTTCGGACAAGCCAGGCACACCACGGACGCCTGTTCCGCACCACTGAGCCGGCCTTGTCGGGCTGGAGATCAGTAGTCCTGCAGTTCACAGGAACTCTGCTCCAGAAACTGTTCGACAATCGGCTTCCAGCTGTCATCGGGCACGAAGGCGCGGATGACGAAGATGCCTTCTTCGATCGGCGCTTCGACGAAGATAGCCCCTTGCAAATCCTCCGGAAGTTCCCGGCGCACGTCGATCATCTGTGCCGGCGTCAGCACCACGGTGTCGAGCTTGTTGCCCGTTGCGGTATGGTCGTTGAAGGAATAGAAATTGTGGCCGTTGCGGTCATAGACCGAGACCGACCAGAACGGCACGCTGCCCGGCGCCTTGATGCGCACCATGCCTTCGGCAAGGTCGAAGCGGCAGGCGGCGGCGTAAAACAGCGGATCGACCGACTTCACCACCGGCGCGCCGCCGGCCTCGGCGTCGAGCCTGGTCATCTTGTAGAGGTCGGACGCCATCGCCAGCCGCGACCAGGCGTCGCGCTCGGTAAATTCCGGCACCAGCAAAAGCACCACGATGTGGACGATGCCGGCGCCGAGCAGGCCGAGCAGGATGGCGTGCAGCAGCCTACGCATTGCAGCCAGCCTTGACGATGCGGGGCAGCGTCACGTCGGAAAGGCCGGTGCTTGAGGCGATCGGCGTGTCGTAGAAGGTAAGCACGAAATACATCCGGCCAAAGCCTTCGGTCAGAAGCCAGTTACCGGGCGCCGGGCGATTGCCGACGGCAATGATCACCGAATTGTCGGGCTGGCGCAGCACCTGGTAGGATTGCAGCGCCGCCAGCCGCGGCTTGCCGGTGTCGACCACGCCGAGCGACTGGTCGGCGGCATAAAGCGTCCAGAACCGGGCGGTGGGAAAACTGCCTTCGATCCTGTAGTCGCATTGCCGCTGAAGCTCATCGCCGGCCGCATCGCGTTCGGCGATGAAGGACAAGCCTTCCGCCTTGCCGAGCGCCAGCACGCCCTCGCGCGCCACGCGCGCCTTCGAATAGGGGTCGGCATCTTGCGTGCCGATCTCGGGGAAGGCGGTCCATTGGCCGATGCTGATCGCGCCGACGCCGCTCTGCGCCTGCAGCGCATACCAGACGCTGCCGCCGCCGCCGCCGATGGCAATGGCAAGCGAAAGCAGCGTGAAAAAGGCGGTCTTGAGCATGAAGAACCGGGACGAGAGAAGGACTGTTGATCGGGGGATATCGCGGGCGAGGGGTTTGTGGCAAGCGATTGGAGGCAAGGGGTAGGCGGGTAGGGCTCTTCCTTCTCCCCCTGTGGGAGAAGGTGGCCTCGCGAAGCGAGGTCGGATGAGGGGTGCTCCAGCTTGGCGGCGACGGCACTCCGTCACTCACCCCTCAACCGTCTCGGCGCTGCGCGCCGATCCACCTTCTCCCACAAGGGGAGAAGGAAAAACTGCGATGGTCAGAGCGCCGACAGGGTCTCCGGCGTCGATGGTGCGCTGAGCACGGGTGCTGCCTGGAACACCTTGGTCATCTCGCGCAGCGTCTGCGTCGTGCGGCTGGACAGCACCGGCGGGCGCTCGGCGGCGGCGTCGGCGGCCGCCTGATCGGCATTTTTCTTCTCCGCTTCGTCGGCCTTGGCGGCGATCTCTTCGTCGACAAAGGGTTTGTCGAGGCCGGGGATCGGCTTCAGGTCGATGTTCTGGTGCGCGTAGACCATCAGCCGCTGCCACACCATCGCCGGCAGCGTGCCGCCGGTCATGTTGCGGGTCGGGGTGAAGTCGTCATTGCCGAGCCAGACGGCGGCCGTGTAGTTGCCGGTGAAGCCGACGAACCAGGCGTCGCGGTAGGATTGCGTCGTGCCCGTCTTGCCGGCAACGACGATGTTGGGCAGCTGCGCGCGCCGCGCCGTGCCGATCGCCGGCACCGCCGCCAACATGGTGTTCATGTATATCAACGCCTGTTCCGACAAAACCCGATGCGGTGCCGGCGCATCCTTGGCGAAGTCATAGACGACATCGCCGGTGCGGGTGACGAGCTGGGTGATGCCGTGCCTGGAGCCGACGAAGCCGTTTTGGGCGAACACGCTGTAGCCCGTCGCCTGGTCCATAACCGTCATGCCCGATGTGCCGAGCACCATGGTCTTGTGCGATTCCAGCGGCGATTCCACGCCGAATGATTCCGCCATCGCCTTGATCGGGCCGATGCCGAGATAGTCCTTGGCCAGCCGCACCGGCACGGTGTTGATCGATTTGGCGATCGCGGTGATCAGCGTCACATTGCCGGCCGAGCCGCCATTGTAATTGTGCGGCGACCAGCCGCCCCAGCTGATCGGCCCGCCTGAGACGACGGAATCCGGCGTGAAGCCATGCTCCATCGCGGTGGCGTAGACGTAAGGTTTGAATGACGAACCGGTCTGGCGCAGCGCCTTGGTGGCGCGGTTGAACTGGCTGGCGCCATAGTCGCGGCCGCCGACAATGGCGCGCACCGCGCCATTGGTCTCGATCACCACGACGGCACCCTCGGTGACGTTGTATTCCTTGCCGAACTGGCGGAGATGGAATTCGACGGATTCCTCTGCCGCCTTCTGGATGTTGGCGTCGAAAGTGGTGTGGGCGACCAGCGAGTGCTGGCCGGGCTTGGCGATCTTCTTGACCTCGTCGAAGGCCCAGTCGAGGAAATAATCCGGGCTCTTCTGCTCGCCGCGGTCGACGATCTCGGCCGGATGCAGCCTTGCCTGCAGCACCTGGCCTTCGGTCATGAAGCCGGAATCGACAAGGTTCGACAGCACCACATTGGCGCGCGCACGGGCAGCCGGCAGGTTGATGTGCGGGGCGTATTTGGTCGGCGCCTTGAACAGGCCGGCCAGCATCGCCGCCTCGGCAAGGTTCAGGTCCTTGACGCTCTTGCCGAAATAGAAATCCGCCGCCGCCTCGATGCCGAAGGTGCCGCCGCCCATATAGGCGCGGTCGAGATAAAGCTGCAGGATCTCCTTCTTCGACAGATTGGCCTCCAGCCACAGCGACAGGAAGGCTTCCTTGATCTTGCGCTGCAAGGTCCGCTCATTCGACAGGAACAGGTTCTTGGCCAGCTGCTGGGTGATGCTGGAGCCGCCCTGGACGACGGAATTGGCCCGCACATTCTCGAAGATGGCGCGCGACAGGCCGAGAACGTCGATGCCGTAATGTTCGAAGAAGCGCCGGTCCTCGGTCGCCAGCACCGCCTTGATGACATGGTCCGGCATCTCGTCCACCGGCACGGAATCGCGCTGGATGATGCCGCGCTGGCCGATCTCGTTGCCGTAGCGGTCGAGGAAGGTGACGGCGAAATCGCCCTGGCTGCGCCAGTCGCCTGTGGTGATCTGGAAGGCCGGCATCGCCAGCGCCAGAAGCACCACGAAGCCGCCGGCGCCCATGGTAAAACCTTCGCTCAGCACCTCGATGATGCCGCGCCGCCAGCCGGTGACGCGGAAGCGCCGCGAGAAAATGGTTGCCGATTCCCAGAACTGGCCGGCCTTGAAGCCGATTTCGTAGAGCGAGGAATCGATCCACGCATCCACCGCCAGCAGTGCTGCGGCGATCGGACCTCTTCTTGGACGTCGTTCTAAAGGACTGGCCATTCCCGAAAACTCACCCCACCCGGGACCTGAGAACCGCAAGCGGGCAATTTCAGGGCGGGCATACCCGGCAAAGACTATTCATCCATTTCAGCCCGGCTCACAAGGGCAGCCGGGCCACACCGCACGGATTGTTGAGCATGGGCATGCTGGACGTATCAGCGTGCGGCGATGAAGTGCATGAAATGCGCCACATCCGCTTCGCTCGGCTCCTGTCCGGTGAAGGCGCGCAGGTAGGCGGCGAGATGGCTGACCCGCGCTTCGACCGGTTCCTTGAGGTCGAGCACGTAATAGCCGATCTGCATGTAATAGAGCACGCGTGCCCGGATGAAAGCGTCTTCCTCGGGATAGCCATGCCGGCGATACATCTCGCGGATAGCGCCGAGACGGTCGTTGTCGGCCTGGTCGATGGCGGCACGAACATCGTCGGAGCGCCGTGCCCATTCGCGGACGGCAAAATCGAGCCGCGGATCGAACAGGCGCTCGTCGGCCCAGCACTCGAAGACGTTCAAAACGGCCATGATGATGGTTTCGGCTGGCCGCTTCGCGCGCTCGACGATCGCCTTGGTGTTGGTGTCATGCCAATGGGCGAGCAACTGGTCGAGCAGGTCCTGGCGGCTCTCAAAATACCAGTAGAAGCTCGAGCGGGAGACGCCGAGTTTCTGGCCGAGCGTCAGCACCCGCACGCTTTCGATGCCGTCCGAGACCAGGGTCCGCAGCGCCAGATCGATCCAGTCCTGGCGCGTCACCTTGATGTTGCCGGGTGCCGGCTCGGCCTGCGGAGCAATCATGATCATGGACCCACAAGTGCCATGGCGCGGAATTCTGCGCAAGCTCTGGACATAAGTGTCTAGACACATGTGTCCAGTGTATGTATCGTGTGGGCATCCAACGAGAGGGAGAGGCTCGTGAAGTCGCATTATCGGGCGGTCGTCATTGGGGGAGGCGTGGTCGGCGCCTCGGTGCTCTATCATCTGGCGCGCTTCGGCTGGAGCGAGGTGGCGCTGATCGAGCGCGCCGAGCTGACCGCCGGTTCGACCTGGCATGCCGCCGCCGGTTTCCATGCGCTGAACGCCGATCCCAATGTCGCAGCACTGCAGGATTATACGATCAAACTCTATCGCGAGATCGAGGCAGAGTCCGGCCAGAATGCCGGCCTGCATATGACCGGCGGCGTCAACATGGCGAGCGACCCGCAGCGCTGGGAGTGGCTGAAATCGGCATGGGCGGTGTTCCAGTCGGTCGGCATCGAGACCGCGCGGCTGGTGACGCCTGAGGAGATCAAGGCAATCTGCCCGATTGTCGACGTCAACGGCGTGCTGGGCGGCCTCTACGATTCCAACGAGGGTCATCTCGATCCCTACGGGACCACCCATGCCTATGCCGGTGCTGCAAAAAAACGCGGCGCCGATGTCATCCTGCGCAACCGGGTGCTCGATCTGAAGGCGCGCGCCGACGGCGGCTGGGATGTGCTGACCGAACAGGGCACGATCGTTGCCGAGCATGTCGTCAATGCCGGTGGCCTGTGGGCCAAGCAGGTCGGCCGCATGGCCGGCGTCGAGCTGCCGGTGACGCCGATGGAGCATCATTACTTCGTCACCGAGGACATTCCGGAGGTGGCCGCGCTCGACAAGGAGCTCGGCCTTGCCGTCGACCTCGACGGCTTTTCCTATCTTCGCCAGGAGCGCAAAGGCGTGCTGCTCGGCGTCTACGAGCAGAACCCGAAACACTGGAACATGGACGGCGCACCCTGGGATTACGGCATCGAGCTGATCCCGGAGGACATCGACCGCATCAGCCCCGAACTGATGAAGGCCTATGAGCGCTTCCCGTGCCTGGCCACGGCCGGCATCCGCAAATGGGTCAACGGCGCCTTCACCTTCACGCCCGACGGCAACCCGCTCGTCGGCCCGGTTCGCGGCCTGAAGAATTACTGGGTTGCCTGCGGTGTGATGGCCGGCTTCAGCCAGGGCGGCGGCGTCGGCAAATCGCTGGCCGAATGGATGATCCATGGCGAACCGCAAGCCGACATATTCGGTATGGACATCGCCCGCTACGGCGCCTTTGCCGCCAACCGCGAATATCTGAAGCAGACGACGCGCCAGTTCTATGCCCGGCGCTTCGTCATGACCTTCCCCAATGAGCGCCTGCCGGCCGGCCGGCCACTGAAGCGCCCCGGCGCCTATGACGGCATGACGGCGGCGGGATGCGAATGGACGGCCTCCTGGGGGCTCGAAATTCCGGCCTATTTCGCGCCGATCGGCTTTCGCGAGGAGACGACGCTGAAGCGCTCCAACGCTTTCGACATTGTCGGCGACGAGGCGTTGCAGGTGCGCCGTGCCGCTGGCCTCGTCGATACCTCGGCCTTCTCGCGCTATGACGTATCGGGGCCGGGCGCGGAGGCCTGGCTCGACCGGCTGCTGGCGTCGAAGCTGCCGAAGCCGGGGCAGGCGAGGCTGGCGCCGATGCTTGGGCCGGACGGCCGGCTCAAGGGCGATCTCACCGTGCTCAACTGGGGCAGCGACGAATACTGGCTCATGGGCTCCTACTATCTCCGAGAATTCCACATGCGCTGGTTCGAGGCGTATGCGGCGCAAGGCGTCTCAGTCACCGACATCTCCGACACCGTCAGCGGCTTCCTCGTCACCGGGCCGAACGCGCGGGACATCATGGCGCGGACCACGCATCAGGATGTTTCGGCAAGCGCCTTGCCATTCATGGCTTGCGGCCAGCTCGACATCGGCATGGTGAGCGCCCGCGTGGCGCGGCTGTCGATTGCCGGTGAACTCGGTTTCGAGATCAATTGCCCGGCTGTCATGCACCCTGCCTTGCGCGAAACCCTGCTTGCCGCCGGCGCGGATCTCGGCCTTGCCGAGGTCGGCTATTATGCGCTCAACGCACTGCGGCTGGAAAAGAGCTTTGGCATCTGGTCGCGCGAATTCACGCAGGCCTACACGCCGGCACAAACCGGCCTCGACCGTTTCATCGCCTTTTCCAAGGGCGATTTCATCGGCCGTGACGCCGCCCTAAGGCAGCGTGAAGCAGGCTCCTTGCAACGGCTCGTGACTTTGGAGATCGATGCGCTCGATGCCGACGCCAGCGGCTTCGAGCCGGTCTGGCACAAGGGCCGGCGCGTCGGCTTCGTCACCTCCGGCGGCTATGGCTACACGATTGGCAAAAGCGTCGCGCTGGCGTTGCTTAACGACGATTTCGCTGGGGAGGGGACCGAGCTTTCGGTGCACATTGTCGGCGTTGAACGCCCGGCGCGCGTTATCCCGGCCTCGCCCTACGACCCCGAGGGCAAGGCGATGCGGCAATGAGGAGAAACTGCCATGATTGATGACGCCGCACGAGACAACAGGCGCGAGCGCAGGCGTGGCCGCACCGGCGAGGCCGGCAGCGAGTCGAGCCGCCACCCGAACTACCGGTCGCTGAAAAACCCGTTCCTGCCGCAGCCGGTGTTTTCGGACGACCAGGTCGCCGCCATCCACGACACGGCGTTGCGCGTGCTGGAAGAGCTCGGCATCAAGGTGCTGCTGCCGGAGGCACGGAGCATCTTCGCGCGCTCCGGTGCGCTGGTCGATGAGGACAGCCAGATGGTGCGCATCGGCCGCGATATCGTCACGGCGGCGCTGGCCTCAGCGCCAAAATCAATCCGGGCGTTGGCCGGCGACCGCAGCCGCGATCTCACGCTCGAACTCGGCTCGATGACGTTCCTGGCCGGCGCCGGCGCACCCAACGTCACCGATCTCGAACGCGGGCGGCGGCCGGGCACGCTCGCCGCCTTCGAGGAACTGACCAAGCTTATTCAGCATTTCGACGTGCTGCACATGCTGTGCCCCTGCATCGAACCGCAGGACGTCGACAACCGTTTGCGCCACTATGCCGCCAACCGGGCCCAGCTGACGCTGTCGGACAAGTTCCCCTTCATCTTCGCCCGCGGCACGCCGCAGGTCGAGGATGGGTTCGAGATGATCCGGCTGGCGCGCGGGCTCTCGCAGGACGAGTTCCTCGCCGGCGTCCATTGCTACACCGTCATCAACACCAATTCGCCGCGCCAGCTCGACATCCCGATGGCGCAAGGCATCATCGACTTTGCCAAGGCCGGCCAGGTGTCTGTCATCACACCCTTCTGTCTGGCCGGCGCCATGGCGCCGATCACGGTCGCCGGCGCATTGACGCTGCAGCACGCCGAGGCGCTGGCCGGACTGACGCTGGCGCAGATGGTGCGGCCGGGCGCGCCGGTGGTGTACGGTTCCTTCTCGTCCAATGTCGACATGAAGTCGGGCGCACCGGCCTTCGGCACGCCCGAGCACGTCAAGGCGACCCTTGGCGCCGGCCAGCTGGCGCGTTTCACCGGCCTGCCCTGGCGGTCCGGCGGCGGCAGTGCGGCCAACATTTCCGACGTCCAGGCAGCGCATGAGACGCAGTTCGCGCTGTGGGGCTCGGTGCTTGCCGGCGCTACCGTCTGCATCCATGCGGCGGGCTGGCTGGAGGGCGGCCTCAGCGTTTCCTATGAGAAGCTGATCACCGATATCGAGGCGCTGCAGACGGTCGCCGAACTCTGTGCGGCAACACCCGGCGATGAAGATGCAATCGGCTTCGAGGCCATCGCCGAAGTCCAGCCGGGCGGGCATTTCTTCTCCGCCGGCCATACCATGGCGCGCTACCGCACCGCCTTCTACGAGCCGCTGGTCGCCGACTGGTCGAATTTCGGCAACTGGACACAGTCCGGTTCGAAGTCGGCCACCGAGCGCGCAACCGGCATCTGGAAGCGGGCGCTGGCCGACTTCCAGCCGCCGGCGTCGGCCGTCGCCACATCTGATGTGCTCGACGAGTTCATCGCCCGGCGCACCGAAGAAGGCGGAGCGTTGCCGGTTTCCTGAAGTCAGCCCGGCTTGCGCCCGACGACGAAGGCGACGGGCGCCCCGGCCGGACCGGGCAGCATTCGTGTCTCGACATAGCCACACTGCTCGACGCAGTCGCGGGCGGCGTCCTTTTCAAACACCGTGCCACCGAATATGCCGGTGCGGAAGCGGGCGAGCGCCTCTCCGAGCGCGTCCGGCCCGGGCTTGACCATCGCCAGCAACAGCCAGCCGCCGGGACGCAGCGCGGCGTGGCCGCGCGCGACGATCGCCCTGACCTGCGGCTCGGGGATGAAGGCGCTCGGCACGAAGACAAGGTCGAACGCGTTCTCCTCAGTGATGTCCTGGCCGAGCCCGGTGCGCAACTCGATGCGATCGTCGAGACCTGCCGCCATGACATTGGATCGCGCCTGCGCAATCGCCTCGGGCATGGGATCGACACCGACCACCTTGAGGCCGGGCCACTGCCTGAGCATTGCGATCGACAGCGCGCCGACGCCGACGCCGATGTCCAGGAAGGTCGCGCCGGGCGACTCGAGCCGCTCCGGCAGATCGGCAAGCAGCGGCGCGATCAACCGCTTCAGCAGCAACGGGAAGCCGGCCGAAACATCGCCGAAGGCCTGACGCATGCCGTCCTCCAGATGCCGGCTGCTTTCAGAAGGCTCCGACAGAAGCTTGCCGCCCGACAGCAGGTCGGCCCTGATGCCGGCAAGCACCGGTGCCAGTTCGCGAGCGCTGGTGTTTGCCACCACGTCGGATATGCCGAGTTCGCTAAGCACCGCTTCGGTGCGCCGGGCGGTATCGCCGTCGAGCGTCGTGCCGCGCACGCGTGCGTCGATCGCCAGACCGAGTGCCACCAGCGCGTTGGTCGATGTCGCGTGCTTGGCGACCATTATTCTGAGGTCCTGAATGTCCATGGCTCTCTCCTTGACTTGGATCACATCGGATCCTCGCGCGAACGCGACGCTGCCGCGATTTGCAATTTGTGCGCATGTCTGTGCAAAATTGCACAGGCACCGACGGAGAAAGGCGTGGCAAAACCCGGCGAACCCGATTGGAACGATTTGCGCTATTTCCTCGCCACGGCACGCACGGGAACACTGTCGGGCGCGGCGCGTGCGCTTGGCGTGCGCCATACGACCATCAGCCGCCGCCTGACCGCGCTCGAAGCAGCGCTCGGGGTCTCGCTCGTGGTGCGACGACCGCACGGCATCGAGATCACACCGCTTGGCCGCAAGCTGCTGCCGCTCGGCGATGACGCCGAACGTGCCATGCAGGCGCTGCTGGCATTGGCGCGCTCGGGCAGGAACCGTGTTCGCCTCGCGCTTCCGTCCGGCCTCAGCCCGTTCTTCGCCGAGCGCATGGCCGCCTTCAACAAGGCCAACCCGGCCATCAATCTCGAATTGTCCAGCGGCAGCCGGGCGGTCGACCTCCAGCAGGGCGAGGCCGATCTCGCGATCAGGATGGGCGTCGTCGCCGACGATACGCTGATCGCGCGCAAACTCTGTATCGCCGGCTGGTCGATCTATGCCTCGCAGCGTTATCTCGACCGTCACCCGCAGCCTATCGACCCGCGTGATCTCGCCGGACAGGAAATCATCGGATTCGATGCCAGGCTCGCCAGCGTTCCTGGCGCAAGATGGATAGAGGCGCATGGCGCCGGTGCGACAACGGTCTTTCGCGTTGCCGAGATGACTGAAATGCTGGCGACGGCGCTGAGCGGCGCTGGGCTAGCCGTGATGCCTTGCATGCTGGCGGAATCCGAGCCCCGCATGGTGCGGCTTGCGCCCGACATTCTCGGTAGTCACCCGGTTTTTCTTGCCTATCGCCGCGAAATCGGAGCGGAAGCGCCGGTGCGCGCGGTCATCCGTTTCGCAGTCTCCGTCATCAAGGACCATGCCGCATTGATCAGCGGCGAGATGCGCTGAGCCCTTTGGTGCCGGCTTGAGGAGATACGACGGGGTCGGCAGCCGTTACATCGGCCGCTTGTCACCGGTCTTCGGGAGATCGCGGCGGATTGTACCGGCGTCGGTCAGCCTGTGCTTRTCGGCGGCAATCCGGCGGATGCGATCGAAGCGGCTTTCCTCTGCCGGCTTTGCCGGCACACCATTTG
This sequence comes from Mesorhizobium sp. P2_F5, assembly GCF_056403715.1. Lineage (NCBI taxonomy): Bacteria > Pseudomonadati > Pseudomonadota > Alphaproteobacteria > Hyphomicrobiales > Phyllobacteriaceae > Mesorhizobium > Mesorhizobium sp. P2_F5. The sequence goes on from NZ_JBFUEY010000007.1 coordinate 272,129, forward strand.
GCTTCGGGGCGAATGTGATCATCTGTCGATCTCCCTGTCGTTGCTGACTGCTGACTGACGGAAATCCTCAGGCTGCCGGGAAAATCTCCCCGGCGGCCGTTGTTCTGCCTTGGCCCGACCGGCTTTTCCGGGCGGGCATTTCAGGCGGTGGTCAGTAGCCGCCCATGCCGCCGCCGGCGCCCGCGGGCGCTGCATCCTTGGCCGGGATGTCGGTGATCATGGCTTCGGCGGTGATCAGAAGTGCGGCGATCGAGCCGGCGTCCTGCAATGCGGTGCGCACCACTTTCGCCGGGTCGACGATGCCCGCCTTGATCATGTCGACATAGACCTCGTTCTGGGCGTCAAAGCCCTGATTGTGGTCCTTGCTGTCGGAAAGCTTGCCGACAACGATCGAGCCTTCGACACCGGAATTCTCGGCGATCTGGCGGATCGGTGCCTCGAGCGCGCGAAGCACGATCGAAATGCCGGCGGTCACATCGTCATTGGCGCCGGTCAGTCCGGCCAGCGCCGACCTGGCGCGGAGAAGCGCCACGCCACCGCCGGGAACAATGCCTTCTTCGACCGCCGCGCGCGTCGCGTTCAGCGCGTCATCGATGCGGTCCTTCTTTTCCTTCACTTCCGACTCGGTGACGCCGCCGACACGGATGACGGCAACGCCGCCGGCAAGCTTGGCCAGCCGCTCCTGCAGCTTCTCCTTGTCGTAGTCCGAGGTGGTCTCCTCGATCTGCCCCTTGATCTGCGCGATACGCGCCTGGATGGTGGCCTTGGTGCCGGCGCCGTCGATGATCGTGGTGGTGTCCTTCTCGATCAGCACGCGCTTGGCGCGGCCAAGCATCTCGACGGTGACGTTTTCCAGCTTGATGCCGAGATCCTCGGAAATCATCTGGCCCGATGTCAGCACCGCGATGTCTTCCAGCATCGCCTTGCGGCGGTCGCCGAAGCCCGGCGCCTTGACGGCCGCGACCTTGAGGCCGCCGCGCAGCTTGTTGACGACCAACGTCGCCAGCGCTTCGCCTTCGACGTCTTCCGAGATGATCAGCAGCGGCCGGCCGCTTTGCACCACCGCTTCGAGGATCGGCAGCATCGCCTGCAGATTGCCGAGTTTTTTCTCGTGGATGAGGATATAGGGCTCCTCGAGCTCGGCGCGCATCTTGTCGGCGTTGGTGACGAAATAGGGGCTGAGATAGCCGCGGTCGAACTGCATGCCTTCGACGACGTCGAGTTCGGTGTCGGCGGTCTTGGCTTCCTCGACGGTGATGACGCCGTCATTGCCGACCTTGTCCATCGCCTTGGCGATCATGGCGCCGACGCTGGCATCGCCATTGGCGGCGATGGTGCCGACCTGCGCGATCTCGGCCGACGACTTGACCTTCTTGGCTTTCGCCTTGATGTCCTTGACCACGGCCGAAACCGCCTGGTCGATGCCGCGCTTGAGGTCCATCGGGTTCATGCCGGCAGCAACCAGCTTGGCGCCTTCGCGCAGGATCGAGGCGGCCAGCACCGTTGCGGTGGTGGTGCCGTCACCGGCGAGGTCGTTGGTCTTGGAAGCCACTTCGCGCACCATCTGCGCGCCCATGTTCTCGAACTTGTCGGCAAGCTCGATTTCCTTGGCCACCGTTACACCGTCCTTGGTGATGCGCGGCGCGCCATAGGCCTTGTCGATGATGACGTTGCGGCCCTTGGGGCCGAGCGTGACCTTCACCGCATTGTTGAGGATCTCGACGCCGCGCAACATACGGTCGCGCGCGTCGGTGGAGAATTTGATTTCCTTCGCAGACATTTTTTCATCCAGTTCGTATTTGGAGTGGAGCTTTCGCCGCGCGGACCGCGCAGCGCGCCAATCAGGCAGCCTTCTTGGCTTCGACGCTCTTCTCGATCACGCCCATAATGTCGGCTTCCTTCATGATCAGAAGGTCCTCGCCGTCGATCTTGACTTCGGTGCCCGACCATTTGCCGAACAGGATCAAGTCGCCAGCCTTGACGTCGAGTGGAACAAGCACGCCGTTTTCGTCGCGAGCGCCGGGGCCGACGGCGATGACTTCGCCTTCCTGCGGCTTTTCCTTGGCATTGTCGGGAATGATGATGCCGCCCTTGGATTTGGTATCGCCTTCGGCGCGCCGGATGACGACGCGGTCGTGGAGTGGCCGAAACTTCATGAGAACTTCTTTCTGGGGCCGGCACAGGCGGCCACGCCGCTCTTATAGGCGCGTTGGCACTCGATAGATAGGAGTGCCAAAAATTATTCGCGGGCAATCCAAAATATTTAAAAGTATTATGTGGCTTGCGGATTTCCAGATATCGCGCACCGTCTAAATAATTCAAAAAATTGAATTTCTACGCCAAAGCGACTATTTATATGGAAAGTTTCATTTCAACGGTTTCAGCCACAAGGGAGATTTAAGCGATGGCCGACGGCAATCAGAGTATCATGGAAAAAGCTGAGGCCCGCTTCATGGACAAGCAGAAGAAGACGGCCGAGCGCAGCAAGGCAACCTCCGACTACGTGTCCGAGGCGAGAGCCAGGGAGATCAAGACGGCAAGGCTCAGGGAATTGCGCCTGGCCAAGGAAGAGGCCGACCGCGTCGCCGAAGCCTTGAACCCGACACCGAAGAAGAAGCCGGCTACAGCCAAGAAAGCCGCCGCAGCGCCGAAAGGAGCCAAGTTATGAGCCTGACATTCCCCAACCCAAGCCGCAGCTATGACGAGGCCGGAAAGCGCATCCGCTTTGTCGGCCATGACGGTATGTTCCAGATTTCCTTCTCTGTTGCCGCCGATGCGCTCTCGAAGGCGCCATCGGGGACGGCGACCTCGGAAGCCACCTATCTGGCGGCCTTCGATACGGCGTCCAGCTCCATCCATGACATTGCCAGCAGGGCCTATGCCCGCAGCCGCAAGAGCGTGTATGTGCTCACCGCCGCGGATTTCAGCTAGCTACTGGATCAGGATTTGCGGTCCGCCTTCGCCCGCCGCTTGACGTCTTGATTGTTCAGGCGGTCGGCCATCGCTTCCGCATCGCGTATAGTCATGCCCACCATCACCTGATGCTTGAGCTCGACAGGCTGGCCGGTGAAGATGTCGAAGATGGTCCAGCTGTCAGGCTGATCCATGCGCAATGCATAGCGGTTTGCCATCGCGGCATCAGGCCTTGGACATGAAAAATGCCGCCGCCAGGATCAGGATTGTCCAGAGCAGCACCGACAGCTTCAAGGCCAGGCCGCCATGCACCGAAAGGACCTCCCGTAGGCGCAACGCCATGGTGTTCTTCGACAGGGTGGGTGCTGCCGCAATCGCGACCGCGGGCTTGACGCCAAGCTTTCCAAAAGCCGGCAGCAGCGATGGCGTTCGCATGAAATGACCTCGAATTGTCAGAGAAACAGGCCTCCTCATAACACCGTTCTTGAAACTCCCTGCATGCCAAATAGAAACCGGTCCGTGAAACGGCCATGCCGCCTGATTCGCAACTTGCGTCGGGCCGGTTGTCATCTGGCGAAACTGGAGCAACGCGGTTAGGTTGCGCGAAACTGCTGGCGGAATGAGGTTTGTTCCAGAGCATGATGCCGAAAAGTGTGAAGCGGTTTTCGGATGACATCATGCTCTTAGGCGTGACAGGCGAACGGAGACGAGGATGACGGCGCCCGGCGATTTGCTGCAAGCCTTGTTCATGAGATTGAAGAGTGACGCCTCGCTGACGGCGCTGCTCGGCGGCGCCGGATTGCGCGAGCAAGCGGCTGATAGTGCCGCCTTTCCTTATGTCACCTACGGCCGGACCAGCGCGTTCGATCTGGACACGGGCGCCGACAATGATGACGACCAGCTCATCACGCTGCATGTCTGGTCGAAGGCGCAAGGCGAGGCCGAGACGCGGCTGATCATGGACAGCATCCGGGCGCGCCTCGACGGCGCTGCATTCGCCACCGGCTCGCGCGACCAGACCCGACTGTCCCTCGAGTTCGCCGAGACACGCTATGACGAGGATCTGGCGCTCCATCACGGGGTGCTGCGGATTCGCGCCATCACGCAAAGCGCGACCTAGAGCGTTTCACCGCTCCACGGCGAACCGCTCTATCTCTTTGTTTGACGCAATTCCCAAGGGAAAGCGCTAGGCGCTTTTCCCGGGGAAAACCGCTCACACTTTTCCGGGAATTGCTCTAAATCTGTGCCTGGATCTCGGCCTTGTCGATCACCGACCACACCTCGCGGATGCGACCCTCTCCGAATTCGTAGAACACATTTTCGGCGAACGACACGCGCTTGCCGTTCACCGGCAGGCCGAACAGCACTCCCTTGGGATGACAGTCGAAACGCAGGCGCGCCGCCACGCGCGGTGGTTGGCAGACCAGAAGTTCGATGTTGAAACTGAGATCGGGAATGGCCTCGAAATCGCCTTCGAGCATGCGGCGATAGCCCGACAGGCCGAGCATTTCGCCATTGTGCTGAACTTCATTGCCGACAAACTTTCCGAGATTGGCCCAGTCCTGGGCATTCAGGCAGGCGATGTAGCCCCGGTAGAGGTCGGCAAGGTCTTTGTCCGTCATGGCGCGCTCCGATGGTTTGGCGTTTCCTACGCTAATTAGGGCGCCCGTCGAATATGTCGCTTTGACCGACGCCAAGGGCGCTTGCGACAGACCTCCGGTCGCCAGGGCAGGCTTCAAGAAGCCGCCCCACGAAAACCATAGCCGCACGGCCACTTTTCCGGCTATGAATCCCTCGCCCGGTCTGAGGGGACCGGGCGGCATGACTGCATTCATTCGTTTCGCGCGCAGGGGTATTGCGGGGATGGATTTTCAACCATTCACCGTTCATTTCACGTTCAGCACAGTTGCGTTACAACGCCAACCATGAAAACGCTTCGCTCTCATTTCAGAACCGCGACACTGGCGCTTGCAGCGGCCGGCGTGTTCGCGTCGCAGGCGACGCCGGCGGCCGCGGCCGACTGCTACGCGATCGGCCAGCAGGTTGCCGAGCAGAATGGCGGCACATTGGCCAAGGCTTCGCAGTCGACGCGTGGCGGCCAGGAGGTCTGCGTCATCGTCGTGCTCGTTCCTGGCAAGGACGGCCAGCGCCCGCGCCGTTCGGAGATCGTCGTCCCGGCGAACTGATCCAATCTTCCCTCTTGCAGGGCTCGTTTCCCAGGCCACCGGAATCGGCCTATATCTGAGACATCAACAGGCCTGACCGATCATGCGCGTACTCGTCGTCGAAGATGACAAGGATCTCAACCGGCAGATAGCCGATGCCCTAGTCGATGCCGGCTATGTCGTCGACCGCGCCTATGACGGGGAGGAGGGCCATTTCCTGGGCGACACAGAGCCTTACGACGCCGTCGTGCTCGACATCGGCCTGCCGCAGATGGACGGCATCAGCGTCGTCGAGCGCTGGCGCCGCAACGACCGCAAGATGCCGGTGCTTATCCTCACTGCACGCGACCGCTGGAGCGACAAGGTGTCGGGCATCGACGCCGGCGCCGACGATTACGTCACCAAGCCGTTCCACATCGAGGAGGTGCTGGCGCGGGTGAGGGCGCTGATCCGCCGTGCCGCCGGCCATGCCTCGTCCGAACTCACCTGCGGGCCGCTGCGCCTCGACACCAAGGCCTCCAAGGCCGATGTCAACGGCGTGCCGCTGAAGCTGACGTCGCACGAGTTCCGCCTGCTTGCCTATCTCATGCACCATATGGGCGAGGTGGTGTCGCGCACCGAACTGGTCGAGCACCTCTACGACCAGGATTTCGACCGCGATTCCAACACCATCGAGGTGTTTGTCGGCCGGCTGCGCAAGAAGATGGGCATCGACATGATCGAAACCGTGCGCGGCATGGGCTATCGCATGCGTGAGCCGGAGGCGTAAGGCGGAACCGCTCCCCATACCAGCAAGGAAGCCTTTCTCGGCACGGCTCTGGCCGCGCTCGCTGGCTTTCCGCGTCATCGGCTTTTCCACGATCTGGGCGATCCTCACCCTGATCGTGATCTTCACACTGATCACCACGCTCTACCGCCAGGCCAGCGAGCGTGGCTTCGACAGCCTGCTGTCGGCGCATCTGTTCAACCTGATCGGCTCCGTCGGCGTTTCCGACTCCGGCCAGCTCATCGGCGCTCCCGACCTCGGCGACCTGCGCTTCTCAGAGCCGAATTCGGGCTGGTACTGGTCGGTGGAGCCGGCTTCCGAAGGCGTGCACGGCAACCTCCACTCATCCTCGATGACCACGACGATCCCGTCGCCGACCGTCGCCGAGGTGCCTTTCAATTCCAGTTTCCAGCGTAGCTATTCCGCCGACGGCATCGGCGACGAGGAACTGCAAGTGTTCGAAAGCGAATTCGTCCTCGATGCCAAGAACCGTGCCGCGCGCTTTCGCGTCATGGGCAACAAGACCGAACTCGAGCAGGAGATCGCCACCTTCCAGGGCCGCCTGCTGACCTATCTCAGCCTGTTCGGCGTCGGCATGATCGCCATCAACGCGATCGCCATCCTGCTCGGCCTGCAGCCCTTGCGCCGGGTCCGCAATGCGCTTGCCTTGGTCCGCGAAGGCACGGCGCAACGGCTCGACGGCCAGTTCCCGGCGGAGATCGAGCCGCTTGCCAATGAGACCAACGCACTGATCGAAAACAACAAGCGCATTGTCGAGCGCTCGCGCACGCAGGTTGGCAATCTTGCCCATTCGCTGAAGACGCCGCTCGCCGTGCTGATCAACGAGGGGCGGGCGCTGGGCGGCGCCAAGGGCCAGCTCATCGCCGACCAGGCCGCCTCGATGCAGAAGCAGGTCGATCACTATCTGCAGCGGGCCCGCGTCGCGGCGCAGCGCGACAGCGTCGTCTACCGCACGCCGGTGACGCCGCTGGTGCAGCGCATGGTGCGCGTGCTGCAAAAACTCAAGCCTGATGTCAGCCTGTCGCTTGCCTTGCCGGCGGCCGACATCGTCTTTGCCGGCGAGCGCGAGGATCTGGAGGAATTGCTCGGCAATTTGCTCGACAATGCGATGAAATGGGCAAGGAGCACTGTTGCCGTATCCGTCACGCCGGCCGCCGCTGGCTTGTTCGAGATCGCGATTGAGGATGACGGTCCAGGCATTCCTGAGGACAAGGCGCGCGATGCGTTGAAACGTGGCCGGCGACTCGACGAGACAAAGCCAGGCACGGGGCTCGGGCTTGCCATTGTCGCCGACCTCGTCAACGAGTATGGCGGCGCTCTGGCCCTGGACCGCTCCGCCATGGGTGGGCTGAAGGCGGTGGTGCGCTTGCGGAGCCTCCAATGATGCTTCGGCGCCAATCGACATGGCTGAGTGCCTGTGTTATGGCGACCTGTCGATTGCTCCTCGGATGGTCGGCAAACGGCCAAATTTCCGACAAATATCAATACTATGGCCAGCAGACATCCCCGATGACGCGGCCCCCAGCGCATCCCGTTCAAGAAAACCGGTTGTTGGCATGAAGATTCGCGTTGCGCTCGTTTCCGCACTGCTCGCTCTCTCCGGCTGCGGAACATTGGGCAAGGGCAGCGGCCCGGATATCTCCATCACCAACCCGCCCGCGTCGCCTCCTTCAGGGGCCAAAGTCGCGACGACGATCATTTCGGCCATGGCCGGCGGGCTCGTCGGCGGATCGATCGGCAGTGGCCTGAACGAGACCGAGAAGCGCAAGGCGCTCGAGGCGGAATACAAGGCGCTCGAATACACGGCGAGCGGCCAGAAGGTGACGTGGAAGAGCGACAGTTCGGCCCATTCCGGCGAGGTTGTCGCGGCCCAGCCCTATCGCGTCGGCTCGCAGGATTGCCGCCAATACACGCATACGGTGTTCACCGGCACGGCCGGCCAGACTGCGCGTGGCACCGCATGCCGCAACGCCGACGGCAGCTGGACGCCGCTGACCTGAGCATCCGGTCCGGCTGATTGGGATCGGGCTCCCGTCAAAGCGTCGCAGCGTGTCTGTGTTGGCAGAGCAGGGCTCTCGCTCTATTGGAAGAACCATGCTGTTCTGGGTCATAGCCGCAATCCTCACGCTGGGCGCAAGCCTGGCGGTGCTGCTGCCGCTGACCAGCGGCGGCGAGAGCGCTTCGACCAGCAGCGACCATGATCTCGAAGTCTACCGCGACCAATTGGCCGAGCTTGAGCGTGACGCCGCGCGCGGCCTGATCCAGCCGGCGGAAGCCGAGGAGGCGCGCGCCGAAATCGCCCGCCGCATCCTTCGCCTGGGAGATGTCGGTCAAGCCCATGCGCCCGGCACGCGGCAGCCGTCGAGCGCGGCCAGGCTGGTGGCGACAGGAGCGGTTTTGCTGGTCCCGCTGCTCAGCTGGGGCCTCTACAGCCAGCTCGGCTCGCCCGATTTGCCGTCGCAGCCGCTTGCCGAACGGCTGGCCAAGAACCCGGCGGACTCTTCGGTCGACGAGCTGGTGGCGCGCGCCGAGGCCCATCTTGCCGCCAACCCTGCGGATGGACGCGGCTGGGACGTGCTGGCCCCGATCTATCTGCGCTTGCAGCGCTTTTCCGATGCCGTGACCGCCTATCGCAACGCCATCCGCCTCGATGGCGACACGGCTGCCCGCGAAGCCGGTCTTGGCGAGGCGATCGCCAATGCGGCCGGCGGCATTGTTTCGGCCGATGCCCAATCCGCTTTCGAGCAGGCGTTGAAGCTCGACCCGGCAAATCCGAAAGCGTCCTTCTACCTGGCCATGGCGCTGGCGCAGGAGGGCCGTCTGGCAGAGGCGACCGCTGCCTGGCAGAAGATGCTCGACCTCCTGCCGCAGGATTCGCCGTGGCGCGGCGCTGTCCAACAGGCGCTGGCCGAGGCTGCCAACCGTAGCGTCGCGGCAGGAGAACCTGCGAAAGGCCCTGATGCCGCGGCCGTCGATGCTGCCTCGTCGATGGCGCCGCAGGACAGGCAGGCGATGATCGGCACCATGGTCGCCGGTCTCGACGAAAAACTGCGGCAAAATCCGCGTGACACGGAAGGATGGATGCGGCTCATTCGTTCCTATGTGGTGCTGGGCAAGGCCGACCAGGCGCGCGATGCGCTGCATCGCGGTATTGCCGTGTTTGGCGCCGACAGTGACGAAGCGAAGAAATTCACCGCCTTTGCCGCCTCGCTCGGCCTGACGGCGACGGAGTAGGGCATGACGCGCAAGCAGAAGCGATTGTCAGTGATCGTCGGAGGGCTCGCCTTCCTCGGCGCCGCCACCGGGCTGACCTTCTATGCGCTGGGCCAGAAAGCCTCCTATTTCTATATGCCCGCTGATCTGACCACCGCCAGTCTGCAGCCCGGCCAGCGCATCCGCCTCGGCGGCCTCGTCGAAAAGGGCACGGTCGTGCGCGGGCAGGGCGCGACGGTTGCGTTCTCGGTGACCGACACCCACAAATCGGTCAAGGTCACCTATACCGGCATTCTGCCCGACCTGTTCCGCGAGGAGCAGGGCGTCATCACCGAAGGCGCTTTCGGTACTGACGGCGTCTTTGTCGCCGACAGCGTGCTGGCCAAGCATGACGAACGCTACATGCCCAAGGAAGTGGCCGACGGTCTGAAGGCCAAGGGTGTGTGGCAAGAGAGCAAGAGTGAGTAATGGTTGAAACCGGACATTTCGCGCTGGTCCTAGCCTTCGCGCTGTCGCTGGTGCAGACGCTGGTACCGCTCATCGGCGCCCGCACCGGCAATCAGCGGCTGATGGCCGTCGGCGGCCCCGTCACGGTCACCGGCTTCGCGCTGACCGCGCTTTCCTTCGCAGCACTCGCCGGCGCCTATGCCAGCTCCGATTTCTCGGTGGCGAGCGTATGGGAAAACTCGCATTCGCTGCAGCCGCTGATCTACAAGATCACCGGCACCTGGGGCAATCACGAAGGTTCGATGCTGCTCTGGGTGCTGATCCTGACCTTCTTTGGTGCATTGGTCGCCGTCTTCGGCTCCAATTTGCCGGCGACGCTGCGCGCCAATGTGCTGGCCGTGCAAGGAGCGATCGGCGCCACCTTCTTCCTGTTCATCCTGGCGACGTCCAATCCGTTCATCCGGCTCAATCCGGCGCCAATCGAAGGCCGCGATCTAAACCCGGTCCTGCAGGACCTCGGCCTCGCCATCCACCCGCCGCTGCTCTATCTCGGCTATGTCGGCTTCTCCATCTGCTTCTCCTTCTCGGTCGCGGCCTTGATCGAAGGACGCATCGATGCGTCCTGGGCGCGCTGGGTGCGGCCATGGACGCTGGTCGCCTGGATGTTTTTGACCGGCGGCATCGCCATGGGCTCCTACTGGGCTTATTACGAACTCGGCTGGGGCGGCTTCTGGTTCTGGGACCCGGTCGAAAATGCCTCCTTCATGCCGTGGCTGGCGGGCACCGCCCTGCTGCATTCGGCCATCGTCATGGAGAAGCGCTCGGCGCTCAAGATCTGGACGCTGCTGCTCGCCATCCTCACCTTCTCGCTGTCGCTGCTCGGCACTTTCCTGGTGCGCTCCGGCGTGCTGACCTCGGTGCATGCCTTCGCCACCGACCCGACGCGCGGCATCTTCATCCTGTGCATCTTGACGCTGTTCATCGGCGGCTCGCTGGCGCTGTTTGCGCTGCGCGCCTCGCGGCTGACTGCTGGTGGCCTGTTCCACCCGCTCTCGCGCGAAGGCGCGCTGGTGCTCAACAATCTGTTCCTGACCACGGCCACAGCGACCGTGCTGGTCGGCACGCTCTATCCGCTCGCCGTCGAGGCGCTTTCGGCCGGCAAGATCTCGGTCGGCGCGCCGTTCTTCAACCTGACATTCGGCCCGCTGATGGTGCCGCTGCTGGTCGTGGTTCCGTTCGGGTCGTTGCTCGCCTGGAAGCGCGGTGACCTCTATGCCGTCGCCCAGCGCCTGATGGCGGCTTTCGCCGCCGCCCTTCTGGCCATGCTGGTCACCGGCCTGTTCATCAACGGCGCGTCGGTGTTCGCCGCCCTCGGCGTCGGCCTCGCCTGCTGGCTGGTCTGCGGCGCGCTCACCGACCTTGCCGTCAAGTCCGGCTTCGGCAATGTGTCGCCGGCCATTATGCTGCGCCGTTTCGCCGGCTTGCCGCGTTCGGTGTTCGGCACCGCACTTGCCCATCTCGGCCTCGGCCTGACGACGCTCGGCATTGTCGGCACGCTGTGCTTCGGCACCGAAAAAATCCTGTCGATGCATGCCGGCGAAAGCGTCGAACTCTCCGGCCACACGCTGCGCTTCGAGGGGCTCTATCCTGCGCAGGGCCCGAACTACAGCGAGCAGCGCGGCCGCTTTTCCCTGATCGGCGCCGATGGCGGCGTTTCGGCTGAAATCACCTCGGCCAAGCGCTTCTTTCCGGTGCGGCAGACGACGACGACCGAATCCGGCATCGAGACGATCGGGTTCAGCCAGCTCTATCTGTCGCTGGGCGACGAGGGCACCGATGGTTCCGTCGTCGTACGCCTGTGGTGGAAGCCGCTGGTAACGCTGATCTGGGGCGGCGGTCTGGTGATGATGGCGGGCGCGGCAATGTCGCTGTTCGACCGCCGCCTGCGTGTCGGCGCGCCGTCGCGCCGCCGCAAGCCGGTTTCCGCCATGCCGTCGGCAGGCGTGCCTTGAGCACCAGGTTTTCGCTGGCCTCGCTGGTCCTGCTGCTGGCGCTGCTGTTTGCAGGTGCTGCCCAGGCGGTCAAGCCTGACGAGGTTCTCGCCGATCCCGCGCTCGAGGCGAGGGCGCGGCTGCTGTCGGAAGGCCTGCGCTGCATGGTCTGCCAGAACCAGTCCATCGACGAATCCGATGCCGACCTTGCTCGCGACCTGCGCATCCTGGTGCGCCAGCGCCTGGTAGCTGGCGATACCGACCAGCAGGTGATGGATTATATCGTATCGCGCTACGGTGAGTTCGTGCTGTTGAAGCCGCGCTTCAGCCCGCGCAACGCCTTGTTGTGGGGCACGCCCGTGCTTCTGCTGTTAGTCGGCGGCATTTTTATTGTACTGACCACGCGCTCCCGCCGCTCGCTGGTAACCAAGGCGCTGAGCGCCGAGGAACAGGCGGCGTTGGACAAGATGCTGAGCGATTAGCTCGGCCATTCCTCCGGACGCTTAGCTTCCGCCGCTTCGATCATGGCGTCAATTTCCGCCATGGCATCGTCGTGGGAGACGACACGGCCAGCCACTGCATCGGCCAAACCGCGTTTGATGTCATCGATGACATCGAGCTCGCGGTCGAGATCGGCCGAAACCGCCTCGCCGGTGAGGAGGGATTTGCTGGGTCGATTCGTGCGTTCTCTCATGCCACAAACATTACAAAAGTTTCATGCTTCGGAAATGGCGCCGTAATGTGCGCCTCTCTATTCCTCTTCTCCGAGGATGCTCTGCCTGAGCCGCATCCAGTGAAAAGAGGATACAGATCCATGTCTATTGCCCCCAATTCATATTCCCGCACCCGCAACCGCCTGTTGGCCGCCGCCGCTTCGCTGGCCATTGCCGGCGCCATTGGTTTCGGTGCCGTCGCCACCGGCACGGCCCCTGTTCTGGCCGACGCTGTGCGTGTCGAAGCACCGCAGGTGCCGGGCTTTGCCGATGTCGTCGAGCGCGTTTCGCCGGCTGTCGTGAGCGTCAAGGTCAAGGCCAAGATCGAACCTGCCGCCGATGACGGTTCCGACCAGTCCGACGATCCGGACGGCATGAACAATCTTCCCGACAATCCGCAGCTGCGCCAGTTCTTCAAGCAATTCCGCGGCTTTGGCGATCAGAACGGCCAGGGCGGCGGCAACCGTCGCTTCAGCCATCGCGACCACAACAACGACCAGCCGCGCCCGGTGGCGCAGGGTTCGGGCTTCTTCATCTCCGATGACGGCTATCTCGTCACCAACAACCATGTCGTCGAGGAAGGCTCGGCCTTCACCGTGGTGATGAATGACGGCAAGGAACTCGACGCCAAGCTGATCGGCACCGATCCGCGCACCGATCTCGCCGTGCTCAAGGTCGATGGCGTCGGCAAGTTCACCTATGTCGACTTCGCCGATGATTCCAAGGTCCGCGTCGGTGACTGGGTGGTTGCCGTCGGCAATCCGTTCGGCCTCGGCGGTACCGTCACCGCCGGCATCGTCTCGGCCCGTGGCCGTGACATCGGCGCCGGCCCCTATGACGACTTCATCCAGATCGACGCTTCGGTCAACCGCGGCAATTCGGGCGGCCCGACCTTCAACCTCAACGGCCAGGTCGTCGGCATCAACACCGCGATCTTCTCGCCCTCGGGCGGCAGCGTCGGCATCGCCTTCGATATTCCGGCCTCGACCGCCAAGCAGGTGGTTCAGGACCTGATGAAGAGCGGCTCGGTGCAGCGTGGCTGGCTCGGCGTCGAAATCCAGCCGGTCACCTCGGATATCGCCGAATCGCTGGGCTTGAAGTCGCAGAACGGCGCTCTGGTTTCCAGCGCCCAGGACGGCGGACCCGGCAAGAAGGCCGGCATCACGGCCGGCGACGTGATCACCCAGGTCGAAGGCAAGGACGTTGCATCGCCGAAGGAATTGGCCCGTCTGATCGGCGCCTATTCGCCTGGCAAGTCGGTTGACGTCACGGTGTGGCGCGACGGCAAGAGCCAGACGATCAAGGTCGATCTCGGCACGCTGCCGTCCACCGACAAGCAGGCCTCGGCCGACCCGCAGCAGCCGGCAGCTCCGGCAAAGCCCGCCGCGCTGGCCGATCTCGGCCTCACCGTTACCAAGTCGGAAAACGGCAAGGGCCTGGTGGTCACCGATGTCGACCCCGACAGCGATGCCGCGGACCGTGGCATCCAGCCTGGCGATGTCATCACTTCGGTCAATTCGACGGAGGTGAACGGCACAGAGGACGTCGCCAAGGCGATGGCCGATGCGGTCAAGTCCGGCCGCAAGGCGGTGCTGATGCAGATCACCCGCGACGATAGCAATCGCTTCGTCGCGCTGCCGGTCGCCAAGGGCTGACATCACAGAGTTTCCAGTGCGGCGGTTTCAACACCCCCGAGCCGCCGCACGGGAAAGCACGGGGCCGAACGCGTTAGTCAGTCATCGTGTTCTGCCCCCGGCGGCAGCGGGCCCCCATCGCCCGCTGCCGCTCTAACAGCAAAGCATGTCGCCCAAAAGTGCACGGCAGTTTGGGATAACGACATGCTTGAACGAAAGCTTTCACGCCAATGTCGGCCTCTCAATCTTCCAGCGAAATCGCGTATAACGGCTCTATGAAGATTCTCGTCATAGAAGACGATCGCGAGGCGGCCGATTATATGCAGAAGGCCTTTACCGAGGCCGGGCACACCGCCCATGTCGCCGGCGACGGCGAAACCGGCTTTGCGCTGGCCGATGCCGGCGACTATGACGTCATGGTTGTCGACCGCATGATGCCACGCCGCGACGGGCTTTCTGTCATTGCCGGCCTGCGCTCGCGCGGCAACACCACGCCGGTGCTGATCCTGTCGGCGTTGGGCGAGGTCGATGACCGCGTCACCGGCCTGCGCGCTGGCGGCGATGACTACCTGACCAAGCCCTATGCCTTTTCCGAACTGCTCGCCCGCGTCGAGGTGCTGAACCGCCGCGCCAGCGCCCGGGAAGCCGAAACCATGTACCGGGTCGGCGATCTTGAGCTCGACCGTCTCTCCCATTCGGTGAAGCGCGCCGCGCGCGAGATCACGCTGCAGCCGCGCGAATTCCGCTTGCTCGAATATCTGATGCGTCATGCCGGCCAGGTGGTGACGCGCACCATGCTGCTCGAAAATGTCTGGGACTATCATTTCGATCCGCAGACCAACGTCATCGACGTGCATGTCTCGCGGCTGCGCGGCAAGATCGAGAAGGGTTTCGACAAGCCGATCCTGCACACCGTGCGCGGCGCCGGCTATATGCTGAAGAGCGGCTAGAGCATGATCCCAAAAAGTGGGTACCGGTTTTTGGAGAAGATCATGCTCCAACAAAGGGGTAGCTCATGATGAGATTTCAACCAAATCTCATCATGAGCTAGGCATCCATGGCCCTTTCCTTGCCGGCCATCATGAGGACGACGGCGGCGCGGCTTTCGGCGCTTTATTTCCTGCTTTTCGCACTCTGCGCCGTGTTGCTCGTCTTCTACATGACATCGCTGTCGGCGCGCATGCTGACCGGCCAGACGCAGCAGACCATCAATGACGAGGTGCTCGGCCTTGCCCGCGCCTATCAGCGCGGCGGCCTGCCGGTGCTGGTGCGCGTGGTCGAACAGCGCTCGCGCCAGCCTGGCGCCAACCTCTATCTGATCGCCGACGCCAACGGCCAGATCCTGACCGGCAATGTGCAGAGCCTGGAGCCGGGCGTACTCGAGACCGACGGCTGGACGACCGAGCCATTCTCCTACCGGCGCTTCGGCGAAGGCGAGCTTGAGCGGCAGCGCAACTCGGCCGCCGACCAGAGCGATACGCAACCCGGCCAGAACGAGGTGCAGGCGGAGGGTGAGAAGGGCCACAACGCGATTGCGCTGGTGCTGAGGCTGCCCAACCAGATGATCATGCTCGTCGGCCGCGATCTCGGCGAACCAGAGCGTTTTCGCGCCGTCATCCGCCGCGCTTTGATGCTGGCGCTCGGCATGATGGGGCTGGGCGGGCTGCTGATCTGGTTCTTTGTCGGCCGCGCCGCGCTGAAGCGCATCGACAGCGTCTCGGAAGCAAGCCGCCGCATCATGGGCGGTGACCTCACGGGAAGGCTGCCGGTGACCGGCGCCGGCGACGAATTCGACCGCCTGTCCGAAAACCTCAACACCATGCTGGCCAGGATCGCGACGCTGAACGAAGGCCTGAAGCAGGTCTCCGACAACATCGCCCACGACCTGAAGACGCCGCTGACCAGGCTGCGCAACCGCGCCGAGGCCACGCTTTCGGGCAAGCACAAGACCACTGACTACCGACAGGCGCTGGAAGGCACCATTGCCGAGTCCGACCACCTGATAAAAACCTTCAACGCCATCCTGATGATCTCCAGGCTGGAGGCGGGCTATTCCTCGGAAAGCACCAGCAAGGTCGATCTCGCAGCCGCCGTGCGCGACGTCGTCGAGCTTTACGAGCCGGTGGCGGAGGAGGCTGGCGTGGTGCTCGAAACCTCTGTGGACGGGGATTTCACAATCAATGGCAACCGCGAGCTGATCGGCCAGGCGCTGTCGAACATCGTCGACAACGCCATCAAATATTCAACCGACGCGACTGAGAAGCCGGCCGTGCGCGTGGCGCTGCAGCGCGTCGGTTATGAAATCCGGCTTTCTGTCGCCGACAATGGCCATGGCATCCCCGATGACGCCGACCGTGCCAGGGCGACCGAGCGTTTCGTGCGGCTGGAAAAGAGCCGCTCGCAGCCGGGTTCGGGCCTGGGCCTCAGCCTCGCCAAGGCGATCATGACTTTCCACAATGGCCGGCTCGAACTTCTGCCCGCCAATCCCGGATTGTCCGTTATCATGAGTTTCCCCGTGCGGGAGGATCACTGATGGCGGTGAGGATGGCTGCGAAACCGATCGAGACAGAATGGCACCTGCAGCTGGCGGCGCAACTTGCGCCGCTGGACGAGAGCCGCGCCCGGCGTAAACTGTCGGAGATCGCCGGCGCCGCCGAGGACGAAGGTCTGCCGCGGCTGGCGAAATTTTTGGGCGGCAAGGGCGCCGCCCAGGAGTTCCTCGCCGCCGTCTTCGACCTCTCGCCCTTCCTGCGCGATGTCGCGCGCCGCCGGCCGCAGATCCTCGATGCGCTGTTCGATGATGGTGTCGAGGCCAGGCTGCTCAGCATTGCCGAAGCGATTGGCAAAGTCGCCTTTGCTGAGGCCGTTTCGGAATCGAGCCTGATGATGGAACTCAGGCAGTGGAAGGGAGAAGCTCACTTCCTGATTGCGCTCGCTGATCTCGCCGGCGAGGCCGAGACGGCACTCACCGTACGCCGCCTCAGCGATCTCGCCGACGCCTGCACCCGCGCCGCCGTCGATTTCCTGCTGCGCGAGGCACACAGCCAGGGCAAGCTCAAATTGCCGGATCCCGAAAAGCCGTCGCGGCAGTCCGGCTGGATTCTGCTCGGCATGGGCAAACTCGGCGCCCATGAACTGAATTTTTCCTCCGACATCGACCTCGTCGTCTTCTTCGATCCTGATGCACCGGCGATCGTCGATCCGCTCGACGCGACCGAACTGTTCGCGCGCCTGACCCGCCGCCTCGTCCGCATTCTCCAGGACCGCACCGAGCACGGCTATGTCTTCCGCACGGACCTCAGGCTGCGCCCCGATCCCGGCTCGACGCCGCTGGCAATTCCGGTCGAGGCGGCACTTCGCTACTATGAGGCGCGCGGCCAGAACTGGGAGCGCGCCGCCATGATCAAGGCGCGTCCGGTGGCCGGCGATGTCGCCGCCGGCGAAGCCTTCCTGCGGGAACTGCAGCCCTATGTCTGGCGCAAATACATGGACTATGCGGCGATCGCCGACGTCCATTCGATCAAGCGCCAGATCCATGCCCACAAAGGCCATGGCGAGATCGCGGTCAAGGGCCACAACGTCAAGCTCGGCCGCGGCGGCATTCGCGAAATCGAGTTCTTCGTCCAGACCCAGCAGCTGATTGCCGGCGGCCGTTTTCCCGAACTGCGCGGCCGCGAGACCGTGCCGATGCTGGGCGCGCTGGCGGTGCGCAACTGGATCACCGCCGATGCCCGCGACGCGCTCACCCGCCAATACTGGTTCCTGCGGCGCGTCGAGCACGCCATCCAGATGGTCGCCGACGAGCAGACGCATATCCTGCCGGACGACGATGAGGGGCTGGAACGTATCGCTCATATGTTGGGCTTTGCCGATGCCGCCAAGTTTTCCGAAACTTTTCGCGCCGCTTTGCACGAAGTCGAGCGCCATTACGCAGCACTGTTCGAAACCGCGCCGGAACTGTCGGCCGGCGTCGGCAATCTGGTCTTTACCGGTGATGTCGACGATCCCGACACGTTGCAGACCTTGCACGGCCTCGGCTTCAAGCGGCCGAGCGACATCTGCCGCGTCATTCGCGGCTGGCATTTCGGCCGCTACCGCGTCACCCAGTCGGCCGAGGCGCGCGAGCGGCTGACCGAACTGACACCGGCGCTGCTCAAAGCCTTCGGGCAGACGCGCCGGGCCGACGAGGCTTTGGTGCGCTTCGACGACTTCCTCGCCGGTCTTCCGGCCGGCATCCAGCTGTTTTCGCTGCTGCGGTCGAACCCCGCTCTGCTGAAACTGATGGCGACCATCATGGGCGCCGCGCCCCGGCTGGCGGCGATCATCACCAAGCGTCCGCATGTCTTCGACGGCCTGCTCGATCCGGCGCTGCTGAACGAACTGCCTAATCGCGCCTATCTGTCCGCGCGGCTGGCGGCTTTCATCGAAGGTGACAGGGCCTATGAGGACGTGCTCGACCGTCTGCGCATCTTTGCCTCCGAGCAGAAGTTCCTGATCGGTGTGCGCCTGCTCGCCGGCTCGATCAGCATGAGCCGTGCCGGCCGTGCCTTTTCCGACCTCGCCGACCTCACCATCGACGCCGCACTGCAGGCGGTGACGGCCGAATTCGCACTGCGCCATGGCCGCATCGCCGGCGGCACGGTTTCGCTGCTCGGCATGGGCAAGCTCGGCAGCCGTGAGCTTACCGCCGGCTCGGATGTCGACCTCATCCTGCTCTACGATCACGACGCGGATGCCGAGGAATCCGACGGCGACAAGCCGCTGGCGCCGTCGCACTACTACACTAGGATGACGCAGCGGTTGATCGCGGCTGTCTCGGCGCCGACCGCCGAGGGCGTTCTCTACGAGCTCGACCTGCGCTTGCGGCCATCCGGCAACAAGGGGCCGGTCGCCACCCATGTCGACGCCTTCAAGAAGTACCAGCGCCAGGAAGCCTGGACTTGGGAGCACATGGCGCTGGCCCGCGCCCGCGCCATCGGCGGCGACGCCGCACTGTGCGCCGAGGTCGAAGTCGAGGTGGCCGCACTTCTGGCCTTGCCGCGCGACGCCGCCAAGGTGCGGGCCGAGGCATCCGAAATGCGCGCGCTGATCGAGAAGGAAAAGCAGCCGCGCGATCTCTGGGATATCAAGCTGATCCCAGGCGGCCTCATCGACCTCGAATTCATTGCGCAGGTGGCCGTCATCACCGGGCAGGTCGAAGCCGGCGACAGGGTGACCGCGACCGGCGAAATCCTGTCGCATCTGGCCCCGGATTTCGCCGAGACTGAGGTCAGGCAAGAGCTTTGCGAAGCCTACCAGCTTTATCTGGCGCTGACGCAGATGACGCGACTTTGCCTCACCGGCGCCTTCGAACGCGACGACGTTCCGCCGGGATTGTCGGATCTGCTGCTGGCGGTGACTGACCTGCCGGATTTCGGTGTGCTGGAAGCACATCTCAAGGAGACGTCGCAAAAGGTCAGAAAGGACTTCGACCTTTTGCTTCGTGCGAAACAATCGTGAGGGCGTGAAGCGCTGACGGCTGTTTCGGATCGCATCGGGGGTGACGATGCAACAGGAGAATACCCATGAGAAAGACAACCGGACTTGCCCTTGCCTTCGTCGCGCTTGCCGGCGCCGTTGGCACCACCGCCTATGCCGAGAACAATGCCAGCGCCAGAATGCGCGAGGGCACGATGATGCGCCTCGACAAGGCGATGAAGGATTCCAACGGCACCATCAGCTTCGACCAGTTTTCCGACGCCATGAACGCTCGGCTGAAGAAGCTGGTCGCCGACAATGGCGGCAAGCTCACCGTCGCCCAGCTCGCCGACGCGCTGGAGAAGGCGCGGTTCGAGGAAATGGCCAAGCGCATCGTCGCCCGCTACGACACCAAGGGTGACGGCACGCTGACCACCGACGACATCACCGGGCGTGAGAAGAAGGTGTTCGCCATGCTCGATCGCAACAATGACGGCAAGATCGAGCGTAACGAACTGCCGAAGAACGGTCGCATGGGCCGTCATCGCCAATGGGACGGCGGCGACGACAGCATGCAGTGAATGGCGATTACGGCTCCGGCGGCGAAAGCCGCCGGGACCGACAAGACCGGACAGCTACTCGGTCCTTTGAACACGGCGCAGAGCGCGGCTCACGTGTGCCTGCAAAATCCGCTCGCGCAGATACGCGTAGAAGCGAGGCGGCAACATGCCATAGTGAAAGCGGGTGGGCCTGCTTCCCGCAATGGGCCTGAGGTCGGGTCCGGGCCAGAGGAAATCATTGGTTTCGCTGACAAGCACCCATGATGTCATATCGTCGAGTCCAAGGTGGGCCTTGAGTGGTGCAGGTATCTCTATCGCATCGGCGGGATCATTCGGAGACGAGTGAGTAATCGGAACCACAGTGACCACCTCGCGGCCCTCCACGATCCGACGCGCGGCAACGATTGCGCAGGGCCGATTCTTGCGGCCTTCTTCCGCACCTTTGCTGTGCTCGTCCGCCCATAGATAGGAATAGGAAATCACCAGACCGGGGACAGGTTTGGGCAGGCTCACGGCGTCCAGTCTTTGAGCATCGCGTCCAGCCCGTCATATTCTGATGGGACAGCGCTTTTGGCGATCGCGTTCAATGTCTCCTCGTCCAGGTCCTCAACGGGACGGGCAACCCGTCCCTTGACCAGGACTTCAAACATTGCCGCCGACAGAAGCACCGTATGGGTACGGCCATTCTTCGTTATCGCTACCGGCGCCCGCTGGGCGGCATCCTGGAAGCGTCCGACGTTCTGCTGGAATTCAGTCGATGTCACGCGCATGAAGCTACCTCTTTATCTACAATAGATAAAATAGATAACCGTTTCAAGGGCGACTGTGGCCATGCTCGGGGCGATGTGGTGGCGGACCGTCAGGCCGCCGCCTTCACCGCCGGCGTCGCCTTCTTCACTGGAATGCGCACCGACACGATAGTGCCGACGCCTTCGGTCGAGCGGATTTTCAGCGCGCCGCCCTGCAACTCGGCCAGCGAGCGCGAGATGGCGAGGCCAAGGCCAGAGCCAGCGTGGTTCTTGGAGAACTGGTTCTGCACCTGTTCGAACGGCCGGCCGAGCTTGCTCAGCGCCTCCTTCGGAATGCCGCAGCCAGTGTCCTCGATCGTGAGCACCAGCGCGCCTGAAGTATTACGGGCGCGCACCGATATATGGCCGCCCTGGCCGGTGAACTTCACTGCATTCGACAGAAGGTTGATGGCGATCTGCTTGATCGCCCGGCGGTCGGCGAACAGCGTCATCGTGTCGGCTATGCGGGTTTCGACCGTGATCGACTTCTCCGCCGCCTGCAACGAGATGACCCGCACCGTCTCGCGGATCAGCGGACACAGATCGATTTCCTCGCGGTCCATCGAGAACTGGCCGGCCTCGATCTTCGACATGTCGAGTATGTCGTTGATAACGCCGAGCAGATATTTGCCGCTGCCGTTGATGTCGTTGGCATATTCTTCGTAGCGCGGCGAACCGAGCGGCCCGAACAGGCCCTGTTCCATCAGTTCGGAAAAGCCGATGATGGCGTTGAGCGGCGTGCGCAGYTCGTGCGACATGTTGGCCAGGAACTCGGACTTGGCCCGGTTGGCGGCTTCGGCGCGCTCGGTTTCCTTCATGTATTTGCGGTTGAGTTCGACCAGTTCCTTGGCGCGTTCTTCCTCGGCCCGGCGGGCAAGGCTGAGGTCGTGGATGGTCGCCATCAGCCGGCGCTCGCTGTCGACCAGCTTTTCCTGGTGCAGTTTGATCTGGGTGATGTCGGAGCCGACGGAGACGGTGCCGCCGTCCCGGGTCCTCAGTTCGTTGACCTGCAGCCAGCGGCCGTCGGACAGCTGCCGCTCGAAGGTCGCGCCGCCTTGCGGCCCGCTGGTGTTGGCCAGCCGGCGTTCCGAGGCGAAGGCCAGCATGCGCTCCTCCAGCACGGCGCGCGCCGCGCCCGGCATCACGTCGCGGTCCGACAGGCCGTTGTCCTTCTGGTATTTGGAATTGCACATG
Source organism: Mesorhizobium sp. P2_F5 (assembly GCF_056403715.1). Lineage (NCBI taxonomy): Bacteria > Pseudomonadati > Pseudomonadota > Alphaproteobacteria > Hyphomicrobiales > Phyllobacteriaceae > Mesorhizobium > Mesorhizobium sp. P2_F5. The sequence goes on from NZ_JBFUEY010000007.1 coordinate 293,991, forward strand.
ATCAGCCGCTGGGCGGCATCCCACAGCACGAAGGATTCGTTGATGTTCTCGATCGCGGTTCTGAGCCGCAGGTCGGCCGCCTCGGAGCGCAGCGCCAGATGCCGCTGTTCGGTGACGTCGACGGCGATGCCGATCAGCTGAATCTCAGGCGCTTCCGGGTCGATCACCTGGGCCCGGGCGCGCATCCACACCCATTGGCCGTCGGCGTGACGCATGCGGAACACCTGGTCGATATGGTCGATCTCGCGCTCGACGATCCGGTTGGCGAGCTCGAACAGATCGCCGTCTTCGGGGTGGATGATGTCATCGACCTCTCCGAAGGACAGCATCGAGTTGCAGGGCTCGTAGCCCAGCATGTCGTACATTGAGCGCGACCAGTACATCTTGCCGCGCACCATGTCCCAGTCCCATAGGCCGCAGCGGCCGCGCACCAGCGCCATGTCGATACGCTGGTGGGCTTCGAGGTAGATGCGGTCAGCCGTCTGGGCGCGCGATGCCTGGCCGAAATAGGCGTAGAGGATGATGATCAGCACACCCGCCGTCAGCACGAACAGCGTGACGTTGAGCGACACGGCCTTGCGCCAGCTGTCGAACACCGCCTCCTGCGGCACCAGCACAGCGGCGGCGTTCTTCCTGTCCCGGGTCAGGCTGACAGCAGCATACCAGTCCTGCCCACCGATGCTGACATCCATCACCCCAGCGCGGTCGCCGAACATGAACAGCGGCTGGCCGTCCAGCACCAGACTGTCGAGCGACCGCCCTTGCCAGCCGGTCGACAGCGGCGACACCGCAATGATCTTGAAGGCGCTGTCGGTGATGACAAGCACATGGCTTCTGCCCATGGCGCCCTGGCGGCTGGTGCTTTCCAGCAAGTCGATGGCGCCGCCGTCGGCCGCGTTCGGGTCGGCCGAGATTGCGTTCGCCATCTGGCCGGCGGCCAGACCCAGCACCGCCTTGACGTCGCGCTCGACCTCGTCGCGCTCGTTCATCAGCGACAGGACGCGAAGAGCGGCAATGACGATCAGGAAGATGATGATGAGCGCCGGTATCGAACGGCGCAGAAGCGGCTCGGCAGCCAGCAGCCGCCGGTAGGCTGGTTCAGCGATGAGCCGCGTATTGCCGGCGAGGCCGTCGCCCCGCACCTTGCGCCGCTCAAAAGCCGTCCCCTCGGGCGCGCCCCACGCGTCCGCCTTGGCCATAAATGGCACTCCCCGAATTTCCGTACGCTTGACGATCCGGCAACACCGCACGTCCGAATCGTCTGTAAAGAATCAAAGGTGATTCGCCTTGTCCAGTGGCGCGGGCGAAAAACATTAAAAATTGATTGAAATAACTAGAAAGCTGCTGATCTCCCCCCTTGTGGGGGAGATGGCCGGCAGGCCAGAGGGGGGCGCTGTCCCTCGGCGTATCAAATGGCTGGAGCGCCCAACCAAAAAACAGTTACAACGGGTGCCGGATGCAGCCCTGAACTGAGGCGAGATCGAAGGCTGCGATCCTTCGCGCCCACCTCTGCCCTGCCGGGCATCTCCCCCACGAGGGGGGAGATTATGCAGCTCAAGCCAGTGTCCGCTCCACAATATCGCGCAAATCCGCTGACAGGTTCTCGCCATTGGCGATGGCCAGCAGAGCCTCTCTGGCCTTGGCCTGTCTGCCCGGTTCCAGCGAGCGCCAGGAGCGCAGCGCCGTCGCCAATCTGGCCGCCACTTGCGGATTGCGCTTTTCGACCTCGAGGACGGTCTGCGCGAAGAACCGGTAGCCTTCGCCGTCTGCACGGTGGAAGCCGGTCTGGTTCGCGCTGGAGAATGTGCCGATGAGCGAGCGCACCCTGTTCGGATTGGCCATCGAGAAGGCCGCGTGACCGGTGAGCGCGCGCGCACGCTCGACGGTCTTCGGTCCCGGCACGCTGGCTTGAATCTGGAACCATTTGTCCATGACCAGCGGATCAGCACCGTATCGCGCCTCGAAGCCGGCCAGCGCCTTGATCGCCTCGGGCGAGCCGTCATGGCGATGCGCGAGCACGGTGAGCGCCGCGGCGCGGTCGGTCATATTGGTCGCGGCCTCGAAATGCCGGGCGGCCAGCTCGACCCCTCCCGGCAGCAGCGAGAGATAGTCGAGCAGGATGTTGCGCAGCGCCCGTCGTCCCGCACTTGCCGCATCGGGGCTGAACGGACCGTCGTCGACAAGGCGGCCGTAGAGGTTGGCGAAGGCGTCCTGATTGGCGCGTGCGATCGCCAGCGCCAGTGCCTCGCGGGCGGCAAAGATGGCGTCGGGATCGATGTTTCTGCCGATATCGCGGGCAATATCGGCCTCGCCGGGAAGCGACAGCGCGAGTGCGCGGTAGGCGGGCTCAAGCGTCTCGTCGCCGGCGATCTTGCCGGCAAGCCCGGTCAGCCTGGCGGTGAAAGCCGGCTTCGCGCCGCCGAGGATCTGGCGGAAGGCTGCTATCAGCGCATCGGTGAGCAGCGTGTTGAACGCCTGCCAGCGCGCGAAGGCGTCGCTGTCGTGACCGGCAAGGAAGAATTGGTCGTCGGCCTTCTGCTCGACCGAAAGCGTGATCGGCGCCGAAAAGCCGCGGTTGAGCGACACTGCCGGCCGCTCGTCAACGCCGGAGAAGCGCACCAGGTGGCGGCGCTTGCGGATGTGGATGACGCCGTCCTCGACGGCGGCGCCGTCGACGCCGCCATAGGCGACCGGTTCGCCGCCGGCGCCGACCAGACCGAATGCGAGCGGAATGTGCATCAGCCGCTTGCGGCTTTCCGACGGTGTCGGCGGCACCGACTGCTCGATCTCGAGCGTGAATTCGCGCGAGGCCGGATTGTGCGTCGAACTGACGGTCAGGTTCGGCGTGCCCGCTTGGTGATACCAGAGCGCAAACTGTGACAGGTCGCGGCCGGAGACGTCCTCGAAGACTTTCAGGAAATCCTCGATCGTCGCGGCCTCACCGTCATGGCGCTCGAAATAGAGGTCCATGCCGGCGCGGAAGGTCTCGGCCCCGAGGATGGTGCAGATCATGCGCACCACTTCCGAGCCTTTTTCATAGACCGTCGCCGTATAGAAATTGTTGATCTCGCGGTAGCGGCGCGGCCGCACCGGATGCGCCAGCGGCCCTTGGTCCTCGGGGAACTGGTGGGCGCGCAGCGTACGTACCTCGGCAATGCGCTTGACCGCGCGCGAGCGCTGGTCGGCGGAGAATTCGTGGTCGCGAAAGACGGTCAGGCCTTCCTTCAGGCAAAGCTGGAACCAGTCGCGGCAGGTAATTCTATTGCCTGTCCAATTGTGGAAATATTCATGCGCGATGATCGCCTCGATGTTGGCGAAATCGGCGTCGGTCGCGGTCTCGCGGTCGGCCAGCACATATTTGTCGTTGAAGATGTTGAGGCCTTTGTTCTCCATGGCCCCCATGTTGAAGTCGGAGACGGCGACGATGTTGAAGACGTCGAGGTCGTATTCGCGGCCGAACGCCTGCTCGTCCCATTGCATCGAGCGCTTGAGCGCATCCATGGCGTAGCCGGCGAGACCCTCCTTGCCCGGCTCGACATAGATGCCGAGCTCGACCTTGCGGCCGGACGCTGTGACGAAACTGTTGGCGACTTGGCCCAATGTGCCGGCCACCAGCGCAAACAAATAGGACGGCTTGGGGAAGGGGTCGTGCCAGACAGCATAGTGCCAGCCTTCGGCAAGCGCGCCGCTTTCCATCGGATTGCCGTTGGAGAGCAGCAGCGGCGCCTCGTCCAGCTTGGCTTCGATGCGCACGGTGTAGACCGACAGGATGTCGGGGCGGTCGAGGAAATAGGTGATGCGGCGAAAGCCCTCGGCTTCGCATTGCGTGCAATAGACATTGCTGGAGCGATAAAGGCCCATCAGCGCCTCATTGCTGGCCGGTGCGATCTCGGTCTGCAGCAGCAGCTCGAAGGCAGCCGGTGGCTTCAAAATGGTCAGCTGGTCCGGCGTTGCCAGATACTCGGCCGACGCAAGCTCGCGGCCGTCGATGGCGATGCGCTTGAGCATCAGCCCGTCGCCGTCCAGCACCAGCGGCGCCGAGGCGGCAGCATTGTCGCGGCGTTCGATCGTCAGCACGGCGGTAACGCGCGTTGCGTCTGGCGAAAGGCGGAAGGTCAGGCCGGTTTGCGGGATGGAAAAGTCGTTGGGGCGATAGTCTTCGAGCTTGAAGACCTGGCCGGTATCGGTTCGCATTCCCTGGGGTTTCCCTGTCGTTATCGGAGCCTGCGGCGGTATCCGCTGGCCCAAGAAATCTAAAGTGCGCGCTCTTTACACGAAACGGTCACTCGACAAAACTGCGGCAATGCCTATTTCGGGGCATTCCCCTTCCATCTTCATCGCGAGGCCTTGATGACCGTCGTCACACCGAAATTCGGCATGGACGCCTCCGCGCCGCGTCGTGTGACGCACATCTCGGCAACGATCCAGGAAGCGGCGGGAGCGTGACTTCAGGGCCGAGAGACGAGGCGGCCGGGAAATTGTCCGATCACCCCGGGCGTGTGCTAACCGGGATCATGCTCAAGGTCATGTCGGTGGCGGTCTTTGTCGGCATGCAAACCTGCATCAAGGCAGCCGGCACCTTGCCGGCCGGCCAGATCGTCTTCTTCCGCTCCTTCTTCGCCATTTTCCCGATCATCGTCTTCCTGGCCTTCAGGAGAAAACTGGGTACGGCGTTTGCCACCAAACGCCCGCTGAACCACATTGCGCGCGGTGTCGTCGGCGTTTGCGCCATGGGGCTCGGCTTCTTCGCGCTGACCCGGCTGCCGCTGCCGGAAGCGATCACGCTCAACTATGCCCAGCCGTTGCTGGTGGTGGTGTTCTCCTCGCTTTTCCTCGGCGAGGCCATCCGCATCTATCGCTGGAGCGCGGTGGCGGTCGGTCTCGTCGGCGTGGTGATCATCTCGTGGCCGGAACTGACGCTTCTCACTTCAGGCGCCGCACTCGGCGACCAGGAGGTGCTGGGCGTCATAGCGGCGCTGGTCTCAGCGGCAATCTCCGCCAATGCCATCCTGCTCGTGCGCAATCTTGTCCAGACAGAACGGACAGCGACCATCGTGCTGTGGTTCTCGGCGACGGCGAGCGTCATGGCGCTGTTTACGCTGCCCTTCGGCTGGCAGGCGCTGACGCCGCCGCAGGCTGGCTTGTTGGTCGCGGCGGGATTCTGTGGCGGGCTGGCGCAGATCCTGATGACGGCGGCCTACCGCCACGCCGAGGCTTCGGTGGTGGCGCCGTTCGAGTACACCTCGATGATCCTTGGCGTCGTCGTCGGCTATTTCGCCTTTGGCGATGTCGCCACCATCAACACGCTGGTCGGTGGTGTGATCGTCGTCGCCGCCGGCATCTTCATCATCTGGCGCGAGCGCCAGCTCGGCCTTGAGCGCACCCGCACCCGAAAGGCGGCGCCGCCGCAAGGGTGATCAGGACGACTGCGCACGTTCTTTAGCGAGCCGCACCAGCACCGCCCGTGTCGGCTCGTCGGCCGGGAAAAAAGACTCGATCGCCAGTTCCGACAGCGTCACGTCGAGCGGCGTGCCGAAGACGGTGATGGTGCTGATGAAGGACAGCACCTGATCACCATGCGCCAGCCGCAGCGGATGGACGATGCTATTCGGCTCCACCTGCACGGGTCGCGCGCCCTTGAGGCCGGACGGGTAGGTTCGCAATTCGCGCTCCAGCTCGACCAGCACGGGATCGCCGGCGGCATCGTTCTGGTGTTTTAGCCGCTCCAGCAGATGCGTTCGCCACTCCGCGAGATTGACGATGCGCGGCGCGATTCCGTTCGGGTGCAGGCTGAGACGCAGCACATTGACCGGCGGCTGAAGCAGCGACGGCTCGGCAACATCGGCCAGGAACGGACCGATGGCGGCATTGGCTGAAATCAGGTTCCAATGCCGGTCGACGGCGAGCGCCGGAAATGGTTCATGCCCCCTGAGCACGGTCTCGACCGCCGCCATCGCTGGCGCCAGCGTGGCATCGCTGAGCGAGCGTTCGCCGAAACTGGGCGCGAATCCGGCGGCCAGCAGCAGCTGGTTGCGTTGCCTCAGCGGAATCGACAGCTGCTCGGCCAGATGCAGCACCATCTCACGCGAGGGCGCGGCGCGGCCGCTTTCGACGAAGGAGAGATGCCGCTGCGAAATCTCGGCCTCCATGGCGAGGTCGAGCTGGCTCATGCGCCGGAGCGTGCGCCATTCACGGATCAGGCTGCCGGCGGAGGTCTGGGGTGTTGTCATGGGAGATGACTAAGCCGAGCAGGGGCGTATTTCAATTACCTCTGGGGTTATCCGATCTCCCCCCTTGTGGGGGAGATGCCTGGCAAGGCAGAGGGGGGCGCTGTCCCGCCGACCTATCGCCCAACGGCAGTGCCCTGAGAAACTTAAGGATCGCAGATGTTGGCGATCCTTCGCGCCCCCCTCTGTCCTGCCGGACATCTCCCCCACGAGGGGGGAGATTGGCCAATCACGCCAATCCCCGCAGCTTCGCCTTCACCTCGAGAAAATCCCGCCAGGCCAGCTTCTTGTGCGCCGGCGTTCGCAAGAGATAGGCTGGATGCAGCGTCGGCATCGCCGGGATGGCGACACCGGACGCCGTCGTGTGCACCCGCCAGTTGCCGCGCAGCCGCAAGATGCCTTCGCTCGTGTTGAGCAGGGTCTTGGCCGATGGGCCGCCCAGATTGATCAGCACCTTGGGATTGACCAGTTCGATCTGCCGCTCGATGAACGGACGGCAGATCTCGGTCTCGTGCGGCGTCGGCGTGCGGTTGCCGGGCGGCCGCCAGGGAATGACGTTGGCGATATAGGCCGAGGTGCGGTCAAGCCCGATTGCCGCCAGCATGCGGTCGAGCAGCCGGCCGGAGCGGCCGACGAAGGGCAGGCCTTCAATGTCCTCGTCGCGGCCGGGCGCCTCGCCGACCAGCATCACCGAAGCCTGCGGATTGCCGTCGGCAAAGACCAGGTTCTTGGCGGTGAATTTGAGGTTGCAGCCGTCGAAGGACGCCATGTGTTGGCGCAACGCGTCGAGCGTCGAGGCGCTTGCCGCCATTTGCCGGGCCAGTGCCGCCTGCGCCTCGTCGGGCACCGTCGCCGTGGCCGGCACGGAGCGCGCCGGCGCGTCCGGCACCCGGCTCGCGTCCAGCCCTGTGCTTGCCGCGGCTTGGTCCGGTGCCTTGTTTTCACGAGGAGGCGCGGCTGGCGTGGGTGCCCGCTCGACAGGCTTTGGTGCCTCGGCAAACCGGTTCACCGGCGCGTCTTCCAACGCCTCGTCGACGCCTGCGCTGGCGTAGAATGCCAGGAGGTCGGCAAGCTCGGATCGGTTGTTGGGGGAGGCGGCAGTCATGGCCGGCACATTCGTCCGCTGAGAGGCGATTTGCAAGGGTTGGGCGGTTAGTAATCTCCCCCCTCGAGGGGGAGATGGCCGGCAGGCCAGAGGGGGTCGCCGCGCGTAGAGCGCTAGCCTCTTCTGCAGGCAAAGGGGTGTCGCGTCCGGTCGTGCCGACCCCCTCTGTCGCCTTTGGCGACATCTCCCCCTCGAGGGGGGGAGATTACTTAGCCCGTAGGTATCCGCGGGTCCTGCACCAGATAGAACGTCCAGCGCGGCGTATAGTCGGTGATCAGAAATTCGAAGCTTCCCGTCTTCAGCGGGTCGATCTTGCCGTTTTTGAACAGCAGCCGGTCGTAGGGTTCGAAATCGCGGTCGAAATCGGCATAGGCGCTCGACACGATATTGTCGGGCGTCTTGTTGCGCTGGTCGAAGGACAGGCCGTCGCCGAACACGCTCGGCTGATTGAGGATTTCCTGCAACTCGAACTGGAATTCGACCCAAGCCTGGCCGCTGTTGTTGAGCACGTCGATGCGCATGTACAGGACGCCGTTGGCAAATTCGCCATTGGTGCTGAACGGCTGGATCGGCTTGGTGGTGCGGATTGTGAGCGTCACCGGCGTCGACGAATTCAGCTCCTCGGAGATGATCAGCGGGTCATCCTTGGTGCCGGTGCCCGAGGCGCCGGTGATGTGGAAACCGCCAAGCTCGTCGGAAAAGGAATAGGCCCCGGTCGCCCACACCTTCACCGGCTCGGCATGAGCAACAACCGGCGTGAGCACCGAAAGGGCGAGAAGGAGCGCTCGGCAGGTCCGGCCGGGCGGAAGGGGAAAGCGCGTCAATGAAAAGCCGGACGGCGTGCGCATGGGCAGAAGTATGGCCGATAAGCGAGCCGTCGAACAATTAAAATATGGGAACCGTAAGTCCAGCCGGTGCAAAACGCTTGCAGCACCGTTGTTATCCGCGACTTTTTAGCGAAAACGGCATTGTCACGTCAGCGCCGGTTTCCTGTCGCGGATTGATGCGCTATGCAGCGCAGGAGCCAGCAAAATGCCCGGAAACGGTTAGCCAGTGCGGAGGGGTTGATGAGCGAGATCGAACGCGAGAGCATGGAATTCGACGTGGTCATCGTCGGGGCCGGCCCGGCGGGCCTTGCCGCGGCGATCCGGCTCAAGCAGGTCAATCCCGAGCTTTCCGTCGTTGTGCTGGAAAAGGGCGGCGAGGTCGGCGCCCACATATTGTCCGGCGCAGTGGTCGATCCCATAGGCATCGACCGCCTGTTACCCGGCTGGCGCGAGGAAGAGGGCCACCCCTTCAAGACGCCGGTCACCGCGGACCATTTCCTGGTTCTCGGCCCCGCCGGCTCCTTTCGCCTGCCTAACATCCTGATGCCGCCGCTGATGAACAATCACGGCAACTACATTGTCTCGCTCGGCAATGTCTGCCGCTGGCTGGCGACCAAGGCCGAAGCGCTCGGCGTCGAAATCTATCCGGGCTTTGCTGCCGCCAGCCTCGTCTACAACGATGCCGGCGCCGTCACCGGCGTCATCACCGGCGACATGGGCGTCGAAAAGGACGGCACGCATGGCCCGGGCTTTGCGCCGGGCATGGCGCTGATGGGCAAATATGTGCTGATCGGCGAGGGCGCGCGCGGTTCGCTGTCCAAGCAGCTGATCGCCAGATACAAGCTGTCCGACGGCCGCGAACCCGGCAAATACGGCATCGGCCTCAAGGAACTGTGGCAGGTCAAGCCGGAGAACCACAAGCCGGGCCTGGTGCAGCATTCCTTCGGCTGGCCGCTCGACCTGAAGACCGGCGGCGGCTCCTTCCTCTACCATCTCGAGGACAATCAGGTGGCGGTCGGCTTCGTTCTCCACCTCAACTACAAGAACCCCTGGCTGTCGCCCTTCGAGGAGTTCCAGCGCTTCAAGACCCACCCGGCGATATCGGGCACCTTCGCGGGCGCCAAGCGCATCGGCTATGGCGCGCGCGCCATTACCGAAGGCGGCTGGCAGTCAGTGCCGAAACTGTCCTTCCCCGGCGGCGTGCTGATGGGTTGTGCGGCGGGCTTCGTCAACGTGCCGCGCATCAAGGGTTCGCACAATGCGGTGCTGTCCGGCATGCTGGCGGCCGAACATGTCGCGCAAGCGATCGGCGCCGGCCGCGCCAATGACGAGCTCACTTCCTACGAGAACGCCTGGCGGGCAACCGATATCGGCAAGGATTTGAAGAAGGTCCGCAACGTCAAGCCGCTCTGGTCGCGTTTCGGCACTGTGCTCGGCATCGGCCTCGGCGGTCTCGACATGTGGCTGAACACGCTGTTCGGCTTCTCGCCCTTCGGCACGCTGAAGCACGGCAAGGCCGACTATGCGACGCTGGAGCCGGCCGCCCAGCACGAGAAGATCGTGTATCCCAAGCCGGACGGCGTGCTGACTTTTGATCGGCTATCCTCGGTGTTCCTTTCCAACACCAATCACGAGGAAAACGAGCCGGTGCATCTCGTCGTCGGCGACATGGCGCTACAGAAGCGCTCCGAGCACGACGTCTTTGCCGGGCCGTCGACCCGCTATTGCCCGGCCGGCGTCTACGAATGGGTCGACAAGGACGGCAATGCTGCCGCCGATCCGGCCGCCAAGGACGTGCGCTTCGTCATCAACGCGCAGAACTGCGTGCACTGCAAGACCTGCGACATCAAGGATCCCAACCAGAACATCAACTGGGTGCCGCCGCAAGGCGGCGAGGGGCCGGTCTACCAAGGCATGTAAGGCGCCCGGCGCCATGATTGTTGAAACCGTCATCTGCTTGTGGTCTCATTGCTGGGTCCATGTGGGAGAATGGCATGCGGGTGTTGGTCTTGTTTTGCGTCGCCGTCATAGGCGCGGCCTGCGGCATCGTCGGGACGGCGTCGGCGGGGGTGAAAACCGTCGTCAAGACGCGGACCTATGACATCACCGGCACCACAGGTGCCGGTCTGGTCATCGCCATGAACCGCAGAGGCCCCAAGCACGGTTTCATGACCCACGCCATCGCGCAGACAAGCTACACCGCGGACTGGAACCTGGACCTCGGCCAGGCCAACGGCGTCTGCCGCCTGCGCCAGGCCAATGGAACGCTCAACATCACCTACACCTATCCGCGCGTGGCCTCGGCCGTCACGCCGGCGCTGCACAAACGCTGGAACCGGTTTTTCACTGGCGTTCTCGCTCATGAAGGAACCCATGGCCGTATCGCCGGGCAGATGATGCAGGCCGCTGAGCGGTCGGTTCGCGGCCTGAAATTTGCCAACGATCCGCAATGCAATAAGACGCGCGTCGAAGCCAAGCGGCGCTTGCAAGCCACCTCCAAGCTCTACGAGGCAAAACAGATCGCCTTCGACGCGCGCGAGCACAGTGAAGGCGGCCATGTCGAGCGTATTATCGAGGCCCTGGTGGGCTTGTGAAACCTCAAGCCCGTAACGTGTTGATCTAGCTGCGCATGCCGGGCCGGATCAGCGACACGGTCGCTGTGGCGTCCTCGTCGGCCGGCTTGGTCTCGTCGCGCTTCAGCGAAAACTCCACCATCACCGGCAGGTGGTCCGAGCCGGTGTCCTCCAGCCGGGTTGACGACAGGATCGTCACCTTGCCCCTCGAGAACACCTGGTCGATCGGCAGGCCGGCATAGCGGCGCAGGAAGTCGGGCAGCGTCCGGTGAATCCAGCTCGGCCCGGCCGATGGCATCACAGTCAGTCCACCGAGCGAGGCGACACGCCGCACCGCAGCGCTCCACGGCACGGCGTTGCAGTCGCCGGCCATGATCGCCGTCTCGCCGAGCGAAGTGAGCGTCTTGGTCAACTCGCCGATCTGCCAGTATTGCTCCTTCGGCCACGGCCAGCTCAGATGGATCGCCGCGACATCGACGCCGATGCCGCCAAAGTCGACGGTGGCGGTGGCCATCGCACCGCGCGGTTCACAGTATGGTTCGGTACCAACGGCAAACGGCCGCCTGGACAGGAGCGCCACGCCGAACACGCCGTTGGGATAGGCGCACAGGATGCGGTAGGGATAGGCGCTGCTGATATAGCCGAGTTCGGTTGCCCACATCGCCGATACTTCGTCGAGCGTGATCACGTCGGGGTTGGTGCGGCCGATCAGTGAAAGAACCTTCTTGGGCGTCGGATTGTTGAAGCGCAGGTTCATCTGCAGCAGCCGGTAGACCATCTCGTTGCCGGGCTCGGCGTCACCGGCGGCCTGCACCGGCCACAGGCGCGGCAAGGTGCTCAACGTGCTGGCGAAGGCGGCCACAGCCAGGAGCAAGCCCACACCCGCCTGCAGGCGAAACGAGGTGGCAAGCAGCGGCAGCGCAATCAGCACCATCAGCACGGCCAGATGGATGCGGAAATGGGCGAAGGAATCGAAGGCCGGATGCAGTGTGCCGAAGAACCCGGCTACAAGCGCGGCCGAGAGGCCGAGCATTGCCAGGAACGCCATCGAAGCCATCATGTTTCGCACGCGTGCCATCAGACCGGGTTTTGCATTGCCAATGTGTCAGGCCTGTTATCGGCGCAAATGCGGCCCAATCAAGATGACGAAACGCCTCGCGGCCAACATTTAAGGGAAGCCAGCCTACTGGAAGGCCGTCTCCGAAAAGCTTCTCAGCTTGCGCGAATGCAACCGTTCCATCGGCATTTCCGCCAGCTTCTCCATCGCCTTGATGCCGATGGTCAGATGTTGCGCCACTTGCCGCTTGTAGAACTCGGTCGCCATGCCGGGCAGCTTCAATTCGCCATGCAGCGGCTTGTCGGAGACGCATAAAAGCGTGCCGTAGGGAACGCGGAAGCGGAAGCCATTGGCGGCGATGGTGGCCGATTCCATGTCGAGCGCGATGGCGCGCGACTGCGATAGCCGCTGCACTGGCCCGCGCTGGTCGCGCAGTTCCCAGTTGCGATTGTCGATGGTGGCGACAGTGCCGGTGCGCATGATGCGCTTGAGATCGTAACCGGACAGTCCGGTGACTTCGGCGACCGCCTCCTGCAGCGCCACCTGAATCTCGGCCAGCGGCGGGATCGGCACCCACACCGGCAGGTCGTCATCCAGCACATGGTCTTCCCTGACATACGCATGCGCCAGCACATAGTCGCCCAGCGCCTGTGTGTTGCGCAGGCCGGCGCAGTGGCCGAGCATCAGCCAGGCATGTGGCCGCAGCACGGCGATATGGTCGGTGATGGTCTTGGCGTTGGACGGGCCGACGCCGATATTGACCATGGTGATGCCGCCATGGTTCGGCTTCTTCAAATGATAGGCCGGCATCTGCGGCAGGCGCGGCGCCGCCACGCCTTCGCTGGGCACGCTTTGCCCCGCCTTGGTGACGACATTGCCCGGCTCGACGAATTCGGTATAGCCGTGGCCGCCTTCCGCCATCTGCGCCCGCGCGCGGGCGACGAACTCATCGATGTAGAACTGGTAGTTGGTGAAAAGCACGAAGTTCTGGAAATGCTGCGGGCTGGTCGCGGTGTAATGCGTCATGCGGTGCAGCGAATAATCGATGCGCTGCGCCGTGAATGGCGCCAGCGGCCTCGGTTCGCCGAACGCCACCTCGAATGTGCCATTGGCGATCTGGTCGTCGGTGCCGTCGAGATCCGGCACGTCGAACAGGTCGCGGATCGGCCGCTTGATGCGCTCGGCGGCTGCGCCATCGACATGGGTGCCTTCAAGGAAGGCGAAATGCAGCGGGATCGGCGTGGTTGATTCCGAAACCGACACCGGCACGCCGTGATTGCGCATGATCAGCCGAAGCTGCTCGACGAGATAGGTTTCGAACAGCGCCGGCTGGGTGATGGTGGTCGAGAAATGCCCCGGCGTCGGCATGTGGCCGTACGCCTGGCGCGAGTCGATCTGGGTGAATGAATTGGTGGTGACGCCGATCTCCGGGTAGAAGGCGCGGTAGCGCTTGCTCTCGTCGCCGCCGGCGGCAAGTGCCGCAAAGGAGTCACGCAGGAATTTGGTGTTGCGGTCGTAGAGCGCCTGCAAGGCGGCCACGGCCTTTTTGGCGTCGTCGAAGCTCTTCTTGCCGAAAGGCTCCGGCATGACGACCGATTCGATAGCTTGTGGGTAGATTCGCTTTTCCATGGCTCAATATAGAGACTCAGGACAGCACTTGGGAGGGGGAGGTGGCCACCGAGGCAGCCAAGTCGTCGATTTATTCGTCCACGCTCCAAGGTGTGCTGAGATTCAGGTCAGGCCGAGTCGAAAATGGTGGCTTTCGAGAACCGGAGCGGAGCGTACTTGAGTACGTGAGCACCGGAAGCGCAGAAGGCCGCCATTTGCAGGCCGGCCTCACCTGAACATCAGCACACCCTACCCGCGCTGCAGGCTGACCAGCAGCACGAAGCCAACGCCATGCTTCTTTGTCGCCGGCGCGTCGATCGTCGTGTCGTCACCGGCGCGCATCATCGGCATGGCCAGGACCGGCGCCGACAGCACGATCAGGACGAGCGCCGCCCGCGGCAGAAGCCGGAGGGTCTTGAGGGCGTTGGCGGCGATGCGGTTCATGGTCTTGGCTTTCTTTCTGGTCTCAGGTCTCTGTCGGTTCAGCGGCGGAAATGGTTCATGCAATCGAATTGGCAGGCGTTGGAACTGGCTGCATCCCAGGAGCGGGCCGGACGGCCGGCTTCGGCCACGAGAATGGCGAAGAACATGCCGAACAGGCTCATCAACAGGCAGACGATGGTGAAGCGGCGAGCGAGCATTTGCGTGGTGTCTCCTTGAGCACGCCATCAAAATGCCCTGATGCGACTGAACCGGCTCTGATGCCGGCGTTCATCTGCGGTTCAAAGTGATTGACGATGTTTTAGGGAGAGCGTCGGCCAGGCTACGAGGCTGCGCGGTACCGATGCGGGTGTGTAGTGGACCGTCCTGGAAAAGAAAACGGGGCCTGTGAAGGCCCCGTTGTCGTCATGTCAAAACCGCAAGCTCAGAGCTTGTGCCAGGTCTGGCTCTTGCAGATCAGCCCACCGAGCACGCAGCCGCTCATCTTCAGCGAGGTGCCCGACAGTGTGGCCTTGCCGGAATAGGTCTTGTCGTTTGCCGGATCGGTGATGTCGCCGGCATATTTGTTGTTCCCGGTCGCCTTGAGCGAACCAATGGTCTTGCCGGCATATTTGCCGGTCTTCAGCGTGATGGAGAATGAACCGCTGCCGCCAATGAGTGCGGTGTCGCCGGCTTGCGTCTTCCAATTGCCTTCGATCGGATCGGCCCAGGCCGCACCCGCCATCATCACTGTAGCCGCCAGGGCCAAGCTCACTTTGCCAAACATATCTGTCCTCCCTGTGGTTTTAGGTGGGGCGCCCGCCTCTCTGCCCCTTACGCAAACGTAAGCTAATCCAGCTCCCGGCAAAACAAAAGCGGGTGCCGTGAGGGAAGGGTTTGCAATTTTCATGAGGGTCGAGAAAGCGCTCAGTGAGCAGGAAATGAAACGATCGAGGCGTTGGCTTTGGTTTCCGTGGTTAGCAGAGTGTTGATCGGTGCCCCACAAATTTTCGTCAAATCCGGCGCGAAACGGCGCGGTTGCTGGCTTTGTATCCTTAACGAATTTCCGCGTTTACCTCTTGTTTTAGCTTTGTTTTCTCCAAATTAAGCACGCCATTTAACGACGAATTCAAGGCTCGGCTTCATTCTCGAAAGCATCGAAAGAGCGGCTCCCCAGGGGACACCGGGGGACAGAAAAGGCCCGCTCTCGGGAGCCAGACAGGGGACTAAAATGGCACGTTTTGAAATGCTTGAAGCCGGCTTCGGCGCCATGGGGGCAACTGCCCAGGCCGACATTCTTTTCGAACTGGGCATGATGTATGCGACCGGCCGCGATTGCGAGACCGATGTCGTTGCCGCCCACAAATGGTTCAACATCGCCGCCATCAAGGGCTCGATCCGTGCCGCCGAGCTGCGCTCGGAACTGTCGGCTGCAATGTCCAAGGTCGAGATCGCCAGGGCGCTGCGTGAAGCCCGCGAATGGATGACCATGCACTGAGATCTCAGGCAGACTATCGAAACAGGGAAGCCCCGGTGATCAAGACCGCAAAGACGGCCTGAACCGGTATAACAACAAGGCCGCGATAAGACGGCCGGCGGCGAAGAACAAGAACGCGGCAGGCCAACACGGTCCAGCCGTACACAATGGGGACGGCGAGCAGGTTTTCGTGGCGCGGGGGCGCATGGGGACTGCTCCAGGAGCAAAAAGCCACGACCGGCCGGAACAAGGCTGGCGTGGCTTTTTGCGTTGATGAGGCCCAATCGAGTGGCGCCGATGCGCCTAGACAGGCCCAATGAAGGATGAAATTGTCCCGCCTTCTGAAAGAAGCGCGGCCAGAGCGGCTGCGCGCGTGTGGGAGGAGTTCTATCACCATGAAAAAAATGGGTATTTTGAGCGCGGCCGTATTTGGCCTGATGATGAGCGCGCCGGTTGCCTTTGCCGATGACATCACCATTTCGGTGGTCGGCCCAATGACCGGACAGCTCGCCACGATTGGCGATCAGTTCAAGCAGGGCGCAACGGCAGCCGCCGACGCGATCAACGCCGCCGGCGGTGTCAACGGCTCGATGATCAAGATCGACATCGAGGACGACCAGTGCGATCCCAAGCAGGCGGTTTCGGTGGCCAACCGCATCGTTGCCAACAGCGTCAAGTTTATCGACGGCCATGCCTGTTCGGGTTCGAGCATCCCGGCTTCCGCCGTCTACGCCGAGGCCGGCGCGCTGATGATGAGCCCGGCCTCTTCAAATCCCGAGCTGACCGACGCCGCCGCCAAGGCTGGCTGGCCGACGATCATGCGTCTCTACACGCGTGACGACGCGCAGGGCGCCTTCATCGGCCCGTGGATTGCCAAGAAATATGCCGGCAAGAACATCGTCATCCTGCATGACAAGAGCGCCTACGGTCAGGGCGTGGCCGATGCAGTGAAGGCGACGATGAATGCCGGCGGCCTCAAGGAAGTCGACTATGAAGGCATCAATGCCGGCGAGAAGGACTATTCGGCTCTCGTCACCAAGCTGAAGGACCTCAAGGCCGACGTCGTCTATTTCGGCGGCTATCACCCTGAGGCCGGGCTGATCCTGCGTCAGTCGGCCGAGCAGAGCGTCAAGTTCCAGCTGATCATGCCGGATTCGATCGCCTCGCCGGAATTCTGGCAGGTCGCCGGTCCGGCCGGTGAGGGCACCATGTTCGTCTTCCCCTCGGACCCGCAGGCCAAGCCGGAAGCCAAGGAGGCCATCGCCAAGATCAAGGCGGGCGGCTTCGTGCCGGAAGGCTTCACGCTGTTCTCCTACGCCGTCGTTCAGGCGTTTGCAGAGGGCGTCAAGCGCGCCGGAACCGACGATCCGGTCAAGGTTGCCGAGGCGCTGAAGAACGGTACGCCGTTCAGCACCGTGGTCGGCGACGTGACCTTCGACGAGAAGGGCGACCTGAAGAACGCCAGCTACGACATCAACCAGTGGCATGACGGCAAATACGCGCCGATCGCGCAGTAATCGTCCGCGTACTCGTGGAAATGGCCGGGCTTGTCCCGGCCATTTTTGTTTAAGCCGGCTATGCAGCCTCTTCAACGAAGCGCACCAGCACGGTTCCGTCGGTGACCTGCGCGCCCTCGGTAGCGATCTCGGCGATCACGCCGTCATGGCTGGCCGAGATCGTGTGCTCCATCTTCATCGCTTCCAGGATCAGCAGCGGCTGGCCCTTGACCACCGCTTCGCCCCTTGCGGCGCGCACCAGTTTGACCAGCCCGGGCATCGGCGCGCGCAGGCTGCCGGAAGCAGCGGCGGCCTCGTCGGTTCGCGCCAGCGGATCCGGGACGAGGAAACTGTAGCCGACCGCGCGTTCAAACACGGTGACGTGGCCCGGCCAGCGGGCAAGGCGAGGGGCGGCGCGAAGATCGTGTGAATTGACGCTGTCATAGGGCGCATCCAGCGCCACCTCGAAGCGCCCGTCCGGTCGCACCGAAACACGTGCCAGTATATCGTCCTCGCCATGGCGTAGCCGCGTGCGCCGCGCGACGGTGTGGAAATGCGCATAGCCGGCAAGCGACGACCACGGATCGTCCGATGGCGGCAACGCACCGGCACCGGCCGCGGCAAGGGCGGCCGCGGCAACGATCTCGCTGCTCGGCGGGGCGACTACGGTCAGCGCTTCCTGATGCCTGCCGATCAGGCCGGTATCGACATCGCCGGCGGAAAAATCGGCGTCCGCGGCAAGTGCCGCGAGAAAGGCGGTGTTGACGGTCGAGCCGGCAATCTCGGTCTGCGACAACGCTGTGCCGAGCGCGTCGAGCGCCGCTTGCCTGTCCTTGGCGTGGACGACCAGCTTGGCGATCATCGGATCGTAGAAGGGCGAGATCGCATCGCCGGCCCGCACGCCGGTTTCGATGCGCATCGTGGCGCCTTCCGGGGCTTTGCCGGGAAATGTGAGGTGATGCAGCGTGCCGGTCGCCGGCAAAAACCCTTTCGCCGCGTCCTCGGCATAGATGCGCGCCTCGAAGGCGTGGCCGGAAAGTTGGATTTCGCTTTGCGTCTTAGGCAGCTTTTCGCCAGATGCCACGCGCAACTGCCACTCGACGAGATCGGTGCCGGTGACCATTTCGGTGACGGGATGCTCGACCTGCAGGCGGGTGTTCATTTCCATGAACCAGAAGCGGTCGGCCTTCAGCCCTTGCGAGGCGTCGACGATGAATTCGATAGTGCCGGCGCCCGAATAGCTGATCGCCTTGGCGGCCTTGACCGCCGCCTCCGTCATCGCCTTGCGTAACGCCGGTGTCATGCCGGGCGCCGGTGCTTCCTCGATCACTTTCTGGTGGCGGCGCTGCGCCGAGCAGTCGCGCTCGAAGAGATGCACGGCGTTGCCAAAATTGTCGCCGAACACCTGGACCTCGATGTGGCGCGGCTTGTCGACATATTTTTCGACCAGCACGCGGTCGTCACCGAAGGCTGCCTTGGCCTCGCGCCGTGCGCCCGACAGCGCCTCCGAGAAATCGTCGGGATGTTCGACGCGGCGCATGCCCTTGCCGCCGCCGCCGGCACGCGCCTTGATCAGCACGGGATAGCCGATCTCGCGCGCCTTGGACGCGAGCAGCACGATCTCCTGCGCCTCGCCATGATAGCCCGGCACCACCGGCACCCCGGCCTTCTCCATCAGCCGCTTGGCAGCATCCTTCAGCCCCATGGCGCGGATCGAGGCCGCCGACGGGCCGATGAAGGTCAAGCCCGCCGCCACCACCTGGTCGACGAAATCAGGGTTTTCCGAGAGGAAGCCGTAGCCGGGATGGATCGCTTCGGCGCCTGTCGCCAGCGCGGCCGCAACAATCTTGTCGCCGCGCAGATAGCTTTCGCCGACCGGCGAAGCGCCGATATGCACCGCCTCGTCGGCCATTTCGACATGCAGTGCCTTGGCATCGGCGTCGGAATAGACGGCAACGGTGCGCACGCCGAGCCTGCGTGCGGTGCGGATGACCCGGCAGGCGATCTCGCCGCGATTGGCAATCAGGATCTTGGCGAACATGGAGCCTCCACGACTGAGAAGCATATAGTCTCGAGGGTAAGGCGCGCGAGCACCCCCCTCTGTCCTACAGGGGGAGATTGAACGCCCGCGCCGCTTTCGCTAACTTTCAGGCTTGGATATTTGGCACAGCCGTCAATGGAAGCCGATCTCCCCCCTTGAGGAGGAGATGTCCGGCAGGACAGAGGGGGGCGAACCGCGCAAACCGTTCGACCGCCATGCCTCGCACTGCGAACGAGAGCTACTTCGACGCGGCGATCTCGCAGGCGCCACCATTCGTCACCTTGTAGTGCGCGCGGGTAGCCAGGCAGGATTTCATGGCCAGCTCTTCCGCCAGCAAGCCGGCAAGGATCGATGCGGCAGCCCGTTTGATGTTCGCGGATTTCATTTGTTTCCATCCGTTTGGAAAGAACCGAGGCCGACCGGCACTCATCTATTTGGATGCGGCGATGCTGCACGCCCCGCTGGTCTGGAATTTCCACTTCTTGAGACCGGCCTGGCATGATCTCAATGCAGCGTCCTCCGCCGCCTTTTGGGTCTTGGCGTTCACATGGTTGCCGCAGACGAAGAATTCCGTCATCCGGGCGATCGGAGTGGAAGCGTAGGCGGAATGGCCGCCGGCGGCGACGTAATGCTTGTAGGCCTTCAAGCAGCCCCCGGTCGTGCCGACCGGAAAGTAAACTGGATAGCGCACGTCGCCCTTGCTTCCCGCCAGCGAACCGGCCGCTTCGGCGCCGGACGCAACCAATATTAGAAATCCAGCAAGTACCGACCCAGTCGATCTGCAGCAGTATTCCAAAGTCATTTCCACCCAACCCCAACTGCCCAGTGCCGGGGAAGTAATAGCGAATATTTTTTGCAGCCGCCAGTCCGCCGACGATAATTCGCGTTGGCCTGCTTTGGGGAAACTTTTGTGCCATAAGTTCAGCTTTCCTCAACGTCAACAACAGCTTGCCGGTATAGTTCTGCGGTCTGTTCATCGAAGCAGCAGAAAGTAACGGTTTCAGGCAAGACATTCAGTGCGAGGAAGCTGCCAACGATGCCGGCGGCGATCCCGCTCGCCTCGTCCTTCGGATAGCCGTAGATGCCGGTCGAGATCGCCGGGAAGGCAATCGTGCGGCAGTCATGGGCGCGAGCGATTTCAAGCGACCTAGTATAGCAGGAGGCAAGCAGGTCGGCTTCGCCTTTGCCACCGCCTTGCCAGACAGGACCGACCGTGTGGATGATGTAGCGCGCCGGCAGCCTATAGCCCTTGGTGAGCTTTGCGTCGCCGACCTTGCAACCATGCAGCATCCGGCATTCGAATTCGAGCCCCGGGCCGGCCGCCCGGTGAATGGCGCCGTCGACGCCGCCGCCGCCCAGCAGCGAGGAATTGGCGGCATTGACGATGGCATCGACCGCAAGCTTGGTGATGTCGCCGGTGTGAATTTGGATTCTGTCGGTGTTCATCACATCCTGAACACGCCAAAGCGGGTTTCTTCGATCTCGGCGTTGAGCGCGGCCGATAGGCTGAGCGCGAGCACTTCGCGCGTTTTCGCCGGATCGATGATGCCGTCATCCCACAGCCGCGCCGAGGAGTAGAGGGGGTGGCCCTCATGTTCGTATTTCATCAAGATCGGCTTCTTGAATTTTGCTTCCTCGTCCGCGCTCCACTCACCGCCCTTGCGCTCGATGCCCTCGCGCTTGACCACCGCCAGCACCGTCGCCGCCTGTTCGCCGCCCATCACCGAAATGCGCGCATTCGGCCACATCCACAGGAAGCGTGGCGAGTAGGCGCGTCCGCACATGCCGTAATTGCCGGCTCCGAACGAGCCGCCGATGATCATCGTCACCTTCGGCACGCGGGCGGTGGCGACCGCCATCACCAGCTTGGCGCCGTCTTTGGCGATGCCACCGGCCTCATATTTTCGCCCGACCATGAAGCCGGTGATGTTCTGCAGGAAGATCAGCGGAATCTTGCGCTGGCAGCACAGTTCGATGAAATGCGCGCCCTTCAGCGCACTTTCCGAAAACAGCACGCCATTGTTGGCGATGATGCCGACCGGCATGCCCTGGAGATGGGCAAAACCGGTGACCAGCGTGGTGCCGTAATTCTGCTTGAACTCGTCGAATTCGGAGCCGTCGACGACGCGCGCGATCACCTCGCGCACATCATAGGGCTGGCGCAAATCCGTCGGCACGATGCCGTAGAGTTCTTGCGCGTCGTGAAGCGGCGGCATGGGTTTCTGTAAGCTCAGGCTTACGGTCTTGCGCCGGTTTAGGTTTTTCACGATGCGCCGGCAGATGGCCAGCGCATGTTCGTCGTCCAGCGCGTAGTGGTCGGCGACACCGGACAACCTGGTGTGCACGTCGGCGCCGCCAAGCTCCTCGGCGCTGACGTCTTCGCCGGTGGCGGCTTTCACCAGCGGCGGGCCACCGAGGAAAATGGTCGCCTGGTTGCGCACCATGATCGTCTCGTCCGACATTGCCGGCACATAGGCGCCGCCCGCCGTGCACGAGCCCATGACACAGGCGATCTGCGGGATGCCGGCGGCCGACATGTTGGCCTGGTTGTAGAAGATGCGGCCAAAATGCTCGCGGTCGGGAAACACCTCGTCCTGGTTGGGCAGGTTGGCGCCGCCGCTGTCGACGAGATAGACGCAAGGCAGGTTGTTCTGCAGCGCGATCTCCTGCGCCCGCAAATGCTTCTTCACCGTCAGCGGATAATAGGTGCCGCCCTTCACGGTGGCGTCGTTGACCACGACCATCACCTCGGTGCCTTCGACGCGGCCGACACCTGCGATCATGCCGGCCGCGGAAATCTCCTCGCCATACATCGACCATGCCGCGAACTGTCCGATCTCGAGGAAAGGCGAGCCGGTGTCGAGCAATTGTGCGAGCCGCTCGCGCGGCAACAGCTTGCCGCGCGAAACATGGCGCTCGCGCGCCTCGTCCGAGCCGCCGCGCTCGACGCTTGCCGCCTTGTCCGCAATGTCTGAAACCAGCGCCCGCATGCGCTCGGCATTGGCGCGGAAGGTTTCGGATGAGAGGGAGATCTGGGAGACTAAAGTGCTCATTGACGAACCTTTTGTGATATCATATTTTAGTATCACTATGGGCTCTCGCCCTAACCCAAGAGGAGCCGACTACCAAGGTATTCAATTTGGGGAGGGCGGAGAGTCGTGAAGGCCGCGCACCGGCAGACACTGGACAAGATATTTGCGAATCCGGTTAGCGCTTCGATCAAATGGCGCGATGTCGAGGCATTGCTGGTGGCGCTTGGAGCCGAAGTCTCGGAAGGCAGCGGCTCACGAGTGAGATTCACCATCGCCGACCAGACACTGTTCCTGCATCGCCCCCATCCATCGCCCGACACCAAGCGATGGGCAATCAGGGACATTCGAGAATTTTTGAACAATGTTGGAATAAGGCCATGAAACTTTACAAGGGTTATGCCGGATCGATCGAGTTCGACGATGAGGATATGGTGTTCCATGGTCGCGTCCTTGGCATTCGCGACATCGTCACTTTTGAAGCCGAGACTGCAGAGGAATTGGTGAAGGCGTTTCAAGGCAGCGTCGACGACTATCTTGCTTTTTGCAAGGAGCGTGGGGCTGATCCTCAGAAGCCTTACTCCGGTAAACTCGCCTTGCGTACGACACCAGAGATTCATGCGCTTCTGGGCAAGGCCGCCGCCAGCGATGGCAAATCGATCAATCAATGGGTATCGGACACGCTTGCCGAAGTCGCGCGCAAGCGGCTCGACGAAGGTTCGACAAAAGTCCGAACCCGCGCGCACTAAACGCCCTCCGCCATGATCTCGCGTCCGATCAGCCAGCGGCGGATCTCGCTGGTGCCGGCGCCGATCTCATAGAGCTTGGCGTCGCGCAGAAGCCGGCCGGTCGGATAGTCGTTGGTGTAGCCGTTTCCGCCAAGCAGCTGGATGGCGTCGAGCGCCATCAGCGTCGCCTTTTCGGCGGCAAACAGCACGCAGCCGGCGGCGTCCTTGCGGGTCGTCTGGCCGCGATCGCAGGCGGCCGCTACCGCATAGACGTAAGCGCGCGCGGCGTTCATCGTCGAATACATGTCGGCCAGCTTGCCCTGCACCAGCTGGAACTCGCCGATCGGCTGGCCGAACTGCTTGCGCTCATGCACATAGGGGATCGCCACGTCGAGACAGGCCGCCATCAGCCCGATCGGGCCGCCGGCGAGTACGGTGCGTTCGTAGTCGAGACCGGACATCAGCACCTCGACGCCGCGACCTTCCTCATGCAGTACATTGTCATAGGGAACCTCGACATTCTCGAACACCAGTTCGCCGGTGTTGGAGCCGCGCATGCCGAGCTTGTCGAGCTTTTGCGCCGTCGAAAAGCCGGCCATCTTCTTTTCGACTATGAAGGCGGTGATGCCGCGGGACTTCCGTTCCGGATCGGTCTTGGCGTAGACGACCAGCGTTTCGGCGTCGGGACCGTTGGTGATCCACATTTTCGAGCCGTTGAGCACATAGCGGTCATTGCGCTTTTCGGCGCGCAATTTGAGCGAGACGACGTCGGAGCCGGCGCCCGATTCCGACATGGCCAGCGCGCCGACCTTTTCACCCGAGCACAGCGCCGGCAGATATTTTTCCTTCTGCGCCGGTGTCGCCCAGCGGTTGATCTGGTTGACGCAGAGGTTCGAATGGGCGCCGTAGGAGAGGCCGACCGAGGCCGAAGCACGGGAAATCTCTTCCACCGCGATCACATGGGCGAGGTAGCCCATGCCGCTGCCGCCGAAATCGGGATCGGCGGTGATGCCCAGCAGGCCGAGCGCGCCGAGTTCTTTCCACAGATGCATGGGGAATTGATTGCTGCGGTCGATCTCGGCGGCGATCGGCGCTATTTTCTCCTGGGCAAAGCGCCGCACCAGATCGCGCAGCGCCTCGATGTCTTCGTCATGCCCGAAGCTAAGCGTGTTCGTGTACATGCCGTTCCCTCCTGCCGCATGACCCCGAAAATCCACTTTGATTTTCGGAAAGGATYATGCGCGAAATCAAAATKCTACAGCGTCCTTTGCGCGTCSGAAGKGACGCGCGGCGCTGTAGGTCTTGTCGTCGATCTTCGCGCCAACCAGGCGCATTGTCATGGAAAGATATGTCGCCGTGACTTCAGCCATCGACAGCCGCTCGCCCGGTCGGAACCAGACGATGACGCCGGTCATCATCTGGATCAGCGCCATGGCGGTGAGCCCGGTGTCGTCAACGCTGAAGGCGCCTGTTTCTGTCCCGTCGCGCAGGATGGCGCGCAGCTCCTTTTCGTAGGCGGTGCGCATCCTCAAAATCTGCGTCAGCCGGTCATGCGACAGGCTGCGCAATTCCATGTTCGAGACATGGGTGGAGTGGCGGCGCTCGATATGGAAGGCGATGTGGTTTTCGACATAGGCGGCAAGCCGCGTCGTCGGATCGGCGGCGTCGGGGCGTGCGGCGTCCCACGCTACGATCAGCCCTTCCATGTGCTCGCGCATCAGCGTGAACAAAAGGTCTTCCTTGGTCGGGAAATAGCGGTAGAGCGCGGCCGCCTGGACGCCGACTTCGGCCGCAAGCTGGCGCATCGACATCGCTTCATAGCCGAAGCGTGCGATCAGGCTGACCGCCGCCTCGCGGACGGCGGCTTCGGTCTTTTCACCGTCGGATCCGGTGGTGCGCGCCATGATCGCCTCCCAATAGGCTTATTAATAAAACGAACGTTCAATTAATTCAAGTAGGCAATCAAAATCGTGCCGTCTACGTGCCGTCTATACGATGATCCGAAAGTCGACGGGCGCGTCGCGAAGTTCGAATTCTTCGATCTCGACCTTCGAAACCGAGGATCCCCTAGGTCCTTGCCGCAGCCGTTCGATCATTGTCGAAACCGCAGCATCGGCCCCGGCAATCCAGGCCGTCACCGTGCCGTCCCGTTCGTTGCGCACCCAGCCAGTAAGGCCGAGCCCTATCGCTTCGTGCCGCGCCCACACCCGGTAGCCGACGCCTTGCACCTTGCCATGGACGCGGGCCTGCACCGCCCTTTGCCGATCACTCATCTTTGTCTCCCTGCACAGAGTCTGGCGCGGGATCGAACGAAAGCAAGAGAATTGAGCGCTGCCGGATCGACGGGAGCCAGGCTCACACCTTGAGGTGAATGACGTCGTCCAGTAAATAGTTGACCAAATCAACTAATTCGATGAAGATCGACACTGCGGAAATCTTCGGAGAAAGGTGCCTGCCATGCCAGCCGATCGAAATGCGTTGGTTGCCGAGATGCGCGGTTTCAACAGGTTCTACACCTGTCTGGTCGGGCTGCTCGACGAGACGCTGACGCAGAGCGCGTACACTTTGGTCGAAGCCAGGGTGCTGTTCGAACTCGGCCACCGGCCAGCTGACGTTTCTGCTGGTCCCGGCGGCGAAGCGGGATTCCTGGCACGGGCGTTCGATCTCGATCTTGCGCCTGTTGCATCGGCCCTTGCTGGCGAACTCCAGCTCCCGCCAACCCACCTCATGCGGATCCTGAGGAAATTCATGGCCGCAGGCCTGACCGAACTGCGTGCCGATCCGGATGATCGGCGCCGGCGGATCCTGTCGCTGACGGCCCGAGGCCATGCCGCGCTGGCCACACTTCAGGCGGCGGCGGATCGTGACCTCGCGTGTCTGACAGCCGGCCTCGCCGATGATGAAGCAGCCGAGCTTTCGGATGCGCTGAAACGGATAACGCGGCTGCTCGGTGGGGGCGCGAAGGACTCGCGGGCTCTGCTGACGGTCGGCTGATGCCGATCCGCTGGCTGATCGAGGCCGCTGCTAAGTAGGCCCGCCGCAGGCAGTCCGGCCTAATTCCCGCGCGCCGCGGCGAGCGCGCCGGGCAATTCCTCGGCAAAGATGTCGAGCTCATGATCGAGGCCGACGCTGACACGGATGCAGCGGTCGAGCCCTGGCGCCATGGGCTTGCGGATGAAGACGTCGCGCGACAAAAGGTTTTGCAGCACCTTGAGCGCGAAGGCGCCGTCCTGGCGGCAATCGATGGTGACGAAATTGGTCGCCGATGGCAGCGGCTTCAGCCCGTTCGTCTCGGCAATCCCGGCTATGCGTGTGCGGCCGGCAGCGACCCGCGCCACCACGCTGCGCAGCCAATCCTGGTCGGCCAGCGCCTCGACGCCGGCGATCTGCGCCATGCGGCTGACGCCGTAATGGTTGCGGATCTTCTCGAAATCGCGAATAACCTCAGCCTCCGCCACCGCATAACCGCAGCGTATGCCGGCCAGCCCGTAGGCCTTGGAGAAGGTGCGCATGCGGATGACGTTCGGCCGCGCGACGTCGATCGGCGGCAGCGCCGAGGCTGGCCCCAATTCGCCATAGGCCTCGTCGAGCACCAGCATGGTGGTTTCCGGCAAGGCTTCGATGAAGCGGGTGATTTCAGCTGCTTCCCACCAACTGCCCATCGGATTGTCGGGATTGGAGAGGTAGACCAGCGGCGCCTTCTCCCGGACGACGGCCTTGAGCAGGTCGTCCAGGCTTTCCTTGTCGTTCTTGTAAGGCACCGTGATGAGCCGGCCGCCGACCCCGGCGATATGGAAGTTGAAGGTCGGATAGGCGCCGAGCGAGGTGACCACCGCGTCGCCGGGCGCCGCATACATACGCGCCACCAGGCTGAGCAGCCCGTCTATGCCTTCGCCGACCACGACGTTTTCCGTGCCGAAGCCGAGATGGCGGGCCGCGGCCTGCTTCAGATCGTAATTGTCGGGATCGCAATACATCCACTGGTCACGCGCGACGCTCTCCATGCGGGCGATGACACGCGGCGAAGGCCCGAAGCTGCTCTCATTGGCGCCGATGCGGGCGCGAAACGGGCGGCCACGGTCACGCTCCTGCGCCTCAGGGCCGACAAACGGCACCGTGGACGGAAGCGCGCCGACAAGCGGCGTGAGGGCAGGGCGCTGGCGCATTGCAAAGGCTCACTCGAAAAGGGCCTTCTTGCTAGCGTGGAGGCATGTTGGGCGCAAGATGACAATGCCGCACTGGATTTCGCCGATCCGTTTTGCTAGCGAAATAAAATGAGCAATCGATTGCCGCCCGCTTGGGCCAAGCACCTTAAAACCCAGGCAGCGCCGAAGGGCGCAGCGCCGAAGGTCGGGCAACCTAAACCTCAGCCCGCAATCGCGGCTCCGTCTCGTGCTCAGGCCAACGATATGATGTTGAGGCAGGCGCTCGAGTTCCAGCAAGAGAAAAGATTGCCTGAGGCGGAAGAACTCTGTCATCGCGTTCTGGCGAGAACGCCCGAACATCCGCTGGCCCTTTATATACTAGGGACGCTGGGGATCGGGTACGACGAGGAAAAGGTCCTGCGGTATTTTGCTCGGGCGATCGCGCAGGAGCCCCTAAATCCCTACTACCACCTAAGCCTCGGCCAAGCCTATTTGAGGCTCAGCGAGTTTACACCGGCGATCGAACACATTCAGTACGCACTGACATTGAAGCCGGATCTGGTGGAAGCGCTTTGCGCCTTGGGCGATGCATACAATTCGTTTGACAAGGGGGAAATGGCGCTGCCGCTCTTTGAAAAGGCGCTCAGGATCGACCGAGATCATCCCATGGCCCGGTTGGGGCTGCCTCGTGCGCTGGCAAGCCTCGGCCGTATGGACGAAGCCGCGGTTCATCTCAAAGAGGCAATAGCTCGGCGCATCGCGGTACCTGCTGCCTACAATGCGCTTGTAAGCACGCATAAATTCACTGGAGAGCCACCAGAACTCGCGGCGATCCTGACGGAGCTGCAAGACCCTGAGCACGGATCCGAGGGAGCGACGGCGCTCCATCACGCGGCCGGAAAGTTGCTCAACGACCTCGGTCGCTACAAGGAGGCGATGGATCACTTCAAAAAAGGAAATCAAGCCGGCGGCCAGAGCTTCGATGTGCAATTCTACCGTCGTTGGGTCGACGCCCTGATCGAAACCTTTACACCGGATTTGGTGGCTTCAAGGACTGCTTCTGGCAATGTCTCGGAACTGCCCGTGTTCGTAGTCGGGATGCCTCGCTCGGGCACGACACTGGCTGAGCAGATCTGCGCCAGCCATCCCAACGTTCATGGCGCCGGCGAGTTGACAAAGCTTAGACGCACATCGAATGGGCTCGGCCTTGGGTATGGTTCCGATATAAGCCCGGGTGAGGCGATCGCATCGATGACTCCACAGCTGTCCAGGACGCTGGCTGCGGACCATCTTGCCTACCTGCGAGAGCGGGCCCCCGATGCGCTTCGAATTGTCGACAAGATGCCTCACAATTTCGAGCTGGTCGGCCTGATTGGCATCCTTTTCCCCAATGCGCGCATCATTCATTGTCGCCGCGACGCCATTGACAACTGCATCTCCTGTTTTGTCCTCCAACTCAGTGAAGGGCATAGCTATAGCGCCGATCTGGATACACTGGGGCTTTACTACAGGGAGTATGATCGTCTGATGCGGCATTGGGACAAGATTTTCCCGGGCCGTATCTTTGAAAACCGGTACGAGACGTTGATTGAAAATCAAGAGAAGCAGTCGCGCTGTCTCATAGATTATCTCGGACTACCCTGGGACGATAGCTGCCTGCGCTTTTTTGACAGGGGCGGCACCGTAAAAACCTATAGCAATTGGCAAGTCCGCCAGCCGATCTATACCTCGTCCGTCAAGCGGTGGACGAATTACGAAAGCGAGATCCAGCCGCTGATTGAGGCCCTCGGCGATTTGGCCGACATCTGAGCTGAATCTGGAAATCCAGGCATCGCGAGTCCACACCGCGTCGCCTGTTCCGGCAATCTGGACAACCATTGAGCAGGTCGACACCTGCACGGTCTGAATAAGGTGCGACGGACGAAAAACCCGGCGGTTGCCCGCCGGGTGGATTTTCAGCCAGGCTCGGTCTGTTAGAACGAACGCTGGAAGCGGAGCAAGCCGCCGACACTGCTCTTCTTGTCGGCATTGGTGAAGTTGGAGAAGTCGGCGTCGTCGAACTTGCCTGCGTTGAGGTAGTCGACTTCGGCCGTGACCGTGAAGCCCGGAACCACATCGTAGGCGATGTTCGCGGCGACGCCGAGGTTCTTCCAGTCGTCATATGACACCTGGAGGTTGAACGAGGTCTTCTCGTTGATGGTGTAGGTGCCACCACCCCAGAATGCCCAGTTGCCGCCCCACTGCTTGTAGAAGCCGCGGCCGTGCGCATCGATGGTGTTGCCCGTATCGTCCGTCAGGTTGTCGTCGGTGCCGTAGCCGCCCATGATGAAGAGCGACAGGTTCTGCATCGGGGTGATGTCCAAACGAACCTTGCCGGCGACTTCTTCATAGTTGCTGTCGTAAGCGACGACGCCGGTGATGGCGCCCCAGCCCTGCGTGTACTTCACGCCGCCGACGACATGCGGAACGTAGCTGTCGATGGTTCCGACAACGCCCGAGCCTTCTTCGAGCGAGACCACGGCCGAGAAGCCGTTGCCGGCGTCGAAGTAGTATTGGACGACGTTGGTGTCGAAATCGCCGTAGGGGACGAGCGTATCCTGGATGACGTTGCCGGCGTAGCCGATGAACGTATCGAAGGCCGATTCGTCCTTACCGACGCGCAGGCCACCGAGCTGGATCCAGGCGAAGTTCAGCGAGACGTTCTTGTTGCCGGCCGGGTTGCCGATTGGGTCGCCGTCGGTGGAAAAGCCACCGTAGTTGTTGCGGTTACCGAAGTTGAAGCGGGTCTCGGTGTAGGTCTTCAAGGTGCCGAGTTCGGTTTCCTGGCCGGTCCAGGTTTTCAGCGTGAAGCGGGCGTTCTTGTAGAAGGTATCCTGCTCGTCGCCATCCTTATGGTCGAAGGACCTGGCACCATCGAACGAGCCGACGTCGCCGACGCCGATGTCGTAGCGGATATAGCCGCCGATGCGCAGGCAGGTTTCGGTGCCGGGGATGTAGAAGTAGCCCGAGCCGTAAACGTCGCAAATCTTGACGTATTCAGCCGGTTCCGGCTCGGCGACGACGACGGCGTCGGCGGCGCGCGCACCGGAAACTGC